>JAGRLX010000260.1 GCA_020441605.1 Alphaproteobacteria bacterium | reverse complement strand
CAGTTCGTCGATGGCCGCCTTCACTGCCGCCACCACCTTGGGATGGCCGTAGCCAACCTGATGCACGGAATTGCCGTGAAAATCGAGAATGCGCCGGCCCTGGCTGTCGGTCAGGTGGCTGCCGCTGCTCGCCTCCAGAACATTCAGGCATGGCGTCGACAGCGACTGGCGGAAGAAATAGCGCTCGTCCTCGTCGAGAATGGCGCGGGTTGCGGCATCGATGTGGCGCGCGTTCCACGCCCGGCGTTCGGGTGACAGGTTGGCGTCACCCTCGCTGTGGAACACCGGTGGCCTTTCGCCCGTCATGCTAGCGTGTCCTCCAGGCCTGGGTCCGTCGCAGAAGGCCGCGCGAAGCGAGATAATGGAGACCGCGGGCGGCAACATTGGTGTAGAGGATCATCATGCCCATGGCGGCGGCCGACGCCACATCGCCGGCATCGTCCATGTTGAGCACCGCCACCGAGGCAAGCTTGGTCTGCGGCGAATAGAGGAACACCACGGCCGAGACCGTGGTCATGGCATTGACGAAGAGATAGATCGAGATATCGAGCAAGGGCGGCATGCACACCGGTACGGTCACCCGGCTGAACAGTCGCCAGACCGGCTGCTTCAGCGAGGCCGACACACTCTCGAATTCGGGGTCGAGCTGCTTGAGCGCGGTGACCGCCGTCAGATGCGAGACCGTGTAGAAGTGTGTGACCGAGCTGATGACGAGGATCGCCATGGTGCCATACAGGAAATTCAATGGGTTGGCCGGATCATTGAAGAAAAAGATGTAAGAGAGGCCGAGCACCATACCCGGCACTGCCAGCGGCATGATGGCCAGCATGTGCAACAGGTCCCTGCCCATCTTCATGCCCTGCAGCTTCTCGACGATATAGGCGCCAATGAAGACCACGCCGGTGCCGGCCAGGGCCACGTAGAGCGCCATCCGCATGGAATTGAAATAGGCCTCCCAGCCACCGCCGTCGGTCCGGCTGAAATCATAGTTCTTGAGGCCGAAGCTCAGGTCATAGGGCCAGAGCTTCACCAGCGCCGCGAACTGGCAGACCAGCAGGATGCCGCCGATGAAGACGGCGACCAGGACGCAGAACAGAAGTGCCAAGCGGTCGGCCAAGGCATTGGGCAGCGGCGCGAAGGGCACCGACCGGGCCGACAGGGCCGATTGCTGGCGGCGCTGGATGATGCGGTCCACTGCGAAGGCGATCACCGCCGGGATCAGCAGCACCACCGAGACCACCGCGCCCATCTCGAAGTTCTGCTGGCCAATGACCTGCTTGTAGATGTCGACCGCGAGCACGTTGAACTGGCCTCCGATCACCTTGGGCAGGCCGAAGTCGGTAATGACCAGCGTGAAGGTGACGAAGGCGGCCGACACGAGGCCGTAGCGGGCGCTTGGCAAGGTCACCGTCAGAAACCGCCGCAAGGGGCTTGCCTTGAGGGCGATCGCCGCTTCGTGCAGGCGTGCGTCCGACAGCGATAGCGCCGTGGCGATGATGATGAAAGCATGCGGGAAGGAAAAGAAGACCGAGCCGATGACAATTCCAATCGGGCCATAGATGGTGTGGCCGAAGAGCAGCGGCGTCAGGAACCCCTGCTTGCCGAACATATAGACAAGCGCGATACCCGGCAGCAGCGACGGCACCAGGATCGGGATCATCACGATCAGCCGGAACAGGCCCTTGAAGGGCATGCAGGTCATGGCCAGCGCATAGGCGAAGCCGAAGGCCAGGGTGACGGTAAAGACTGTGCTGATGGCGGCGATGAACACCGAGTTCTCGATCGAATTCACCAGGGTGGGCGTCGAGAAATAGGTGACGTAGTTGTCGAGGCCGCGGCTGGCTTCGGGCCGCATGACCACGCGGCGGAAGTCATTGGCGCTGTAGTCATGCCAGTCGAGGTCGGCGATCCGCAACGAGCCCGCGAGATGTGCAGCACCTGGGCTGGCATTGCGGAACCGGTAGACTTCGGGCCCACGGAAGCTGTAGCCCGGAATGAAGTCGACGACCGCAAGCCGGCCGTCGGTGTTGGTGTCGAGCTTGGGCAGCGCCGCAGGGTCCATGAGTGCGGCCAGTTCGGAAACGCGCTGCGCCGGCTGCCAGCCGTTACCGGCATCGATCTGCACTTCGAAGGCATCGAGGTTGAAGCGGTAGGTGGTCAGCGACTTGGACAGCATCGTGTAGAGCGGCCAGGCCAGCGTCAGTACGAGATAGAGCGCGATTGCCAGCATGAAGGCGAGCTGCAGCAGCCGGTCACGGTCGATGACGAAGAACGGGCGTGCGGCCACCGGCGCGGTCGCGGCCTCAGCCACGGCGGCCGTCCGGCGTGAAGATGTGCAGCCGCTCCGCAGGCAACGCGATCGACAGGGCAGCGTCGGTGGCGATGTCCAGCCGGCGCACGGCATTGATCGAGAACTGGCAATCGATCTCGACGCTGCCGAATGCTTCCGAGGTGAGCCAGGCCCGCCAGTGCGAGCCAAGGAAATCCATATCACGGACAGTCACCGGATGGGCATTGGCTGCGCCAGCCGCGTCCGGCCCTTCCAACGGAATGACATCCTCCGGCCGGAGCGCCATAACTGCCGCGCTGCCGGGCTTGAGGCCATGGCTGCGGCAGGCGAACGTGGCACTCCCCAGACGAACGTGCCCGCCGTCCACCACCTCCACGGCCAGCTTGTTCATGCTGCCGATGAAGTCGGCAACGAAGAGCGAGGCCGGTTCGCGGTAGATGTCCGTCGGGGTGCCGATCTGTTCGATGATGCCATGGTTCATCACCACCACCCGGTCGGCCATGGAGAGGGCCTCCTCCTGATCGTGGGTCACCATGATTGTGGTCACTCCGAGGCGGCGTTGCAGTTGCTTGATTTCATGGCGCAGGTAGCTGCGCACCTTGGCGTCGAGCGCCGACAGGGGCTCGTCGAGCAGCAGGAGCCCGGGTGAAATGGCGATAGCCCTGGCGAGCGCGATGCGCTGCTGTTGGCCACCGGATAGCTGCGCCGGATATTTCGGACCCTGGTCGGGCAGTCCGACGAGGGCCAGAAGCTCGGCGGTTCGCGCCTTGATCTTGGCCTTATCGCGCTCGACGTTCTGCAGCCCATACGCAATGTTCTGCTCAACTGTCAGATTGGGAAACAGCGCATAGGACTGGAACACGATGCCGAAATCGCGCTGCGACGGCGGTAAGAAGGAAATGTCGCGGCCCGCCTGATTGATCTGGCCCACGGTTTGAGTTTCAAGCCCGGCGATGATGCGCAGGAGCGTGGTCTTGCCGCAGCCGGAAGGCCCTAGAAAGCACAGGAACTCGCCGTCCATGACGTCAAGCGAAATATCCTTCAGCGCCGAGAAGGTCCCGAATTCCTTGGTCAGGCTTTCGACGCGCAGATAGGCGTCCGGGCCATGCGGTTGTGGGGAAGTCACTGCCGTGGTGTCCTGCTCGTCTGGCGCGACCGGGCCTCTTGCGAGGCCCGGCCCTCCACCATCCGGTTCAGCCCTTGGGCTCGGACTTGGAGTCGTAACGCTTTTGCCATTCCTCGAGGATGGCCTTGCGGTTGTTGGCCGCCCATTCGAAGTCGTTCTTGATCATGCGTTCGACGGCTTCCGGCGGATAGTTTTCCACCGGCTTGGCGACGCCCGGATAGGCCACCACTGCGTAACCAACATTATACATCTCGCTGGCCTGCTTGGTGATGGTCCAGTCCACCAGGGTCTTTGCCGCATCGAGCTTGGAGGTTCCCGCGACGATGGCGGTCGCCTCCATGTCCCAGCCCACGCCCTCGGACGGGATGATCACTTCGACCGGCGCGCCACCCTTTTTCTCCTTGGCGCCACGGAAGGCAAAGGATACGCCCATCACCGCTTCACCGGCACCCGCCATCTTGCAGGGCTTGGACCCCGAGTGGGTATAGGCTGCGATGTTCTCGTGCAGGCCGTCCATGAATTTCCAGCCCTCCTCCTCGCCGAAGAGCTGCAGCCAGCTGGAGACGTCGAGGAAGCCGGTGCCCGAGGAATTGGGGTTTGGCATGACTACCATGCCCTTGTATTCGGGCTTGAGCAGGTCCTTCCACGAGGCCGGTGCCTTCACGCCCGCCTTCTCGGCTTCCACCGTGTTGAAGCAGATGGCGGCGATCCATGCGTCCATGCCGGTCCACTGGGGCGGATTGGCGCTGTCGACGAATTTCGGATCGAGGTTTTCCACGCCTTTCGGCGCGTAGGGCTCGAGCATGCCCTCGGTCTTGAGCAGCATCAACGACGTCGCGGCCAGGCCCCAGACCACGTCGGCCTGTGGGTTGTTCTTCTCGGCCAGCAGCTTGGCCGTCACCACGCCGGTCGAATCACGGACCCAGTTGATCTTGATGTCGGGATGATCCTTGTTGAAGGTCTCGGCATAGCGGGCGAGGTCCTCAGCTTCCACCGCGGTGTATACGGTCAGTTCGGTTTCGGCATAGGCCGCGGTGCCGGCCAGCATGGTCGCCAGGGCGGCGGCCTGAAAAAGTCTGCGGGTGAGCGTCATGTTTCTACTCCCTGTGTTGCGCCATCGTTTTTCACGATGCTTTTGTGACGGCTTTATTACAGCTTCGAAGATTGCGGATATCCCGGCAGCAAAGTCAAGCGCCGACCGCCTGCTCGGCGTCTGCCCCCTCCTCTTCGATGGTCCAGGCGTGTTCGATCCTGGCGGTCTTGCCGATGATGGCGGAGGCCGAGCAATATTTTTCGGCGGAGAGGTTTATGGCGCGCTCGACGGCCGCCGGCTTCAATTTATGGCCGCGCAGCTTGTAGATCAGCTTGACATTGGTGAAGACCTTGGGGCTTTCGGTCGCGCGGTCGGCCTCCAGCTCGATGTCGATGCCCGTGACCTTCTCACGGCCCTTCTCGAGGATCATGACGATATCGAAGGCGGTACATCCGCCAAGCCCGATCAGCAGCATCTCCATCGGCCTGATCCCGATGTTGCGGCCACCGCTTTCGGGGGCACCGTCCATCACCACCGCATGCCCGCTGCCGGATTCACCGACAAAGGCCCTGCCGTCGAGCCACTTGACCCGTGCTTTCATGTCAATCTCCCAAGGATTTCGGTTCAGGCCGCTTTCCGGCCCGCGATATAGTCGTCCAGCCAGGGTGTGCGATAGCCGGTCTCGCTCCAGGTCACTGGAAAGTAGCTCTCGTCCATCTCCACCGATCCGACCTGCTTGTAGCGCGAGTAGATATAGCTGATCTGTGTCGGATGGAATTTCGCCGCCGATGAAATGCAATGGGCGATGACGGCGCGGCGCGGCTTGTCGCCCTTGTTGTCACGTGAGCCATGCCAGGTGCGGCCGTGGTGGATGACGCAGGACCCGGCCGGGATCTCGATCGGCACGAAATCAATGTCCTTGACGCCGGCATGTTCGGCCGCCGGATAGAGGTCGGCGCAGGGATCATCGGGAGCATGGAACTGCTTGATCGGCGGCGACAGCGGCCACAGGTGCGAGCCACGCACATATTCGATGGTGCCCTGATAGGCCTTGGTGTCGTCGAGCGGAATCCAGCACGTGTTCATTTCGCCGGGTTCGATCCAGCCGTTGTAGGAGTCATCCTGGTGGAAGCCGAGGGGCTTGGTGCCGGGCGGCTTCCAGATGACATTATCCTGGCCGAGCCGGGCCCCCGGCCAGCGGCGCAACCTCGCGCAGGCCTCTCCGACGTCGGCGCGAAGCACGATCGAGGCAATGGTCAGGTCCGCTTTCCAGCCGTTGCAGATCTGGCGGGTCAGGTCTTCGCGGTCGCGGCCCAGGCGCCAGTTCCATTCGTCGGGGTAGAGCCCGGTCTGGAACCTGCCGGAGAACATCGGCTCGAAGCGCGCGCGCGCGGCGTCGATTTCGGCCGGGGTCAGGACATTGTCGATCACCACGAAGCCGTCGCGGTCGAAGGTGTCGATATGGGTCTGGGTGAGTGTGATCATGCCTGGCATGCTAATTCCGATCCCGGCTGTTTGACAATCGCTTCCTTGGCCCGGGCTACCCGCTTTCGGCGCCGATCAGATCTTGCCGCGCCTGTTCCAGGTGCCGGGTGACGAGGTCGACGGCGCCTTGCACGTCGCGGTGCCGGATGGCCTCGTAGATGGCCCGGTGCTGCTCGTTATACAGGGCGATCTTCTCGTGGGAGAGGATGAGCCGCTTCATGCGGTTCCACTGGGCATGGAGACGGACCATGTTGACCTGCTGATACATGCGCACAATCAGCGGGTTGCGTGAACAGCGCGCCAGTTCGAGATGGAATTCTGAATCGAGCTGGGTAAAAAGGGTCTGGTCGTCCTCGGCCGCCTCGATGCGGCGCAGCACGTCCTCGAACTTGTCGAGGTCAGCACCGGTGGCGTGAAGAGCGGCAAGCCGGGTCATATAGGGCTCAACGGCAAACCGCGTCTCGATGAGCTGGAGCGGACTCACCAGGTCGGCAATGTCCTCCATGCCCTGATGGATCGGTCCGGCGTAATTCACGAAAGTACCACTTCCGACCCGCCGCACCACCAGGTTCTTGTCTGCCAACTGGTCCAGCACCTTGCGAATCGTCGAGCGGGCCGTGCCGAAGGTTATGGCCAGCTGACGCTCGGCGGGCAGCTGGTCGCCGTCGGCATAGACGCCGGTCTCGATGGCCTGCCGGATCCGCGCCAAAATGACACTTGCGGAACGGCTGGACCCACCCAGCAACTCTTCGGATTCCTCAGACAAATCTGGCACGTCTCTCCCCTCTCGCCTGACCCGCATAACCAATTTTATGATGATTGGTTGTAATTGGATAGAATTGGTTTGCAATCGGTCGGCTTTTGTGGATCAATAAGGCCCTCTTCGGGTTCCGCGTCAAGCCGCGATCGTCTTGCATCGTCCGGAACCAGGATCAACAAAGGGAAAAAGGCCCATGGCAGTTCCGTCAGGTGTCAAATACGCCATTATCGGCGCAGGCATTCACGGTCTTTCGACAGCTTACCATCTCGCACTGAAACTCAAGGAAACCGGCCGCGGCAGCGGCAAGGACATTCTCGTTGTCGACAAGACCGCCATCGCGGCGGGGGCGTCCGGCATCGCCTGCGGCGTGGTGCGCAACAACTATTACCAGCCCGCCATGCGCGAGCTTATGGCGCAATGCGTCGAGGTCTGGGAGAGCGATCCCAAGGCCTATTCCTACCATCCGGTAGGCTACATGCAGATCAGCCCCGAAGTCATGCACGAGCAGGTTGGCTCGATCTACGAGCAGCAGAAGAAGATCGGCTATGACTCGGTCTTCGTCGAGGGCGCGGCCGACTCGCAGAAATACATGGAAGGCCTGTTCTCGGACTGGCAGGCCAAGAACATCACCTCGGTCCTGCACGAGAAGAAGGGCGGCTACGCCAACAATACCGCTTCGATCTATGGCCTCGCCTCCAAGGCCGAGGCCGAAGGCGTGCGGATCATGACCGGCTGCGAGGTCCAGGGCTTCGAATTCGGCAACAACACGGCGGCGGTCACCGGCATCAAGACCAACAAGGGCACGATCAAGTGTGATTACGTGGTTGTTGGTGTGGGTCCCTGGGTCAACTCGATCTGGAACATGCTGGAACTGCCGCGCACCGTCTCGATCAAGGGCCGCGACGGCAAGGTTCACGACGGCATCCGCATGTGGAAGTACTGGTGCCTCGAGGAAGGCACGCTTGGCGTCGATCCCAACATGCACAAGACCAACGACGGCAAGATGCCGCCGGTCATTCATGTCGACACCGATGCGCCGCTCTATTCCGATGTCGACGGGCGGTTGCTGACCGACCAGCTCTGGGGCCTCTATTACAAGCCCGACTTCAACTTCGGGGGCATCCAGGGCGGCTCGTCGCCCTACAAGGTCGAGGGCGAGCCCGACACCATCGCCATCGACCCCTATGGCCCGGACTCGCCCGACTTCATCGTTGGCGATGAGTTCATCGAAACCTGGTGTTCGATGCTGGCCCATTGCCAGAAGCGCTTCGAGGGCAAGATCAAAGAGTACAAGCATCACGAAAAATCGGGTGGCCTCGGCTGCTTCACGCCCGACAATTTCCCGGTTTTCGACGTATTCCGCGAGAACGTCTTCGTCATCGCCGACTCGAACCATGGCTACAAGATGATCGGCGTGGGCAAGCTGGTGGCCCAGGAACTGTGCGGCGAGACCTCGAAACTGCTCGAGCCGTTCCGCTTCTCGCGCTACGCCGAGGGCAAGCTGCATCCGGTGTCCAACAGCCCGTTCCCGTGGAGCTGACCGGCATGAATTGACACCTGCCGGCGGCGGGTTTTGGATTGGTCGTTTACATCAAGGGGCCGAAGCCCCGGCAAACAATAGGGAAGGAAACGTCGATGACCGACTATGAGAATTTCATCAAGACGCCAGGGCGCGACGACCTGATCAAACAGGTCCGCAAGAAGATCGATGCGCTTGGCATCGAATATCTCTACCTGCAGTTCGTATCGGTCACCGGCCGCATCATGGGCAAGGGCATTCCGGCCGATCACTGGGAGAACATCGCCAACGGCGGTTTCCAGCTGGTCTATGGGTCGACGGTCAACCTGTTCATGAACCGCCGCGGCGAATATCTCGGCTACGGTCCCGAAGCGGCCGAACTGGTCGGCGTTCCGGAGCCCGAGACCTTCATGCAGCTGCCGTGGGACAAGCGCGTCGCACGCATGTTCTGCACCCTTTTCCGCAACCGTGAAGAACGCGACGATCCGGGCGCCTTCCTCACCGCCGATTGCCGCGGCAACCTGCGCCGCATCCACGACCAGTTCGAGAAGGACCATGGCATGCGCATGCGCCATGGCACCGAGCCGGAAATGATGTGGTTGAAGAAGGACGAGAATGGCAAGCCGAACGGCGGCTTCTCCAATCCCTACTGCTATCACATTGACCAGTTCGAAAGCCTGCGCCCCGTCTACATGAAGGTTATCGAGTATGGCCGCAAGATGGGCCTCGACATGATCCAGGGCGACCATGAGGACGCACCGGGCCAGATCGAACTCAACTTCAACTATGACGAGGCGCTGCGCACCGCCGACCGGCTCACCACCTTCCGCCAGATCTGCGCGCAGGTTGCCCGCGAGTTCAACATCATCGCTTGCTTCATGTGCAAGCCGTTCATGGGCGTCTCGGCCAATGGCTGCCACCACAACATCTCGCTGTGGAAAGGCGGCAAGGACGAGTTCAAGGCGCTCGGCAACGATGCCAAGAACCTGCCGGGCTTCGAGGAAAACTACATGTACCGCCGCGGCGGCACCAATACCTTCATGCCAGACGGCAAGGACCCGCGCATGCCGGGCCAGACCGGCCTCTATGCCATCGGCGGCATCGTCAGCCATCTGTCGGCCCTCACCGCGATCGGCTGCTCGACGGTCAACTCCTACCGCCGGCTGTGGGATACGGGTTTCTGGGCGCCGGTCTTCGCCGACTGGGGCTTCCAGAACCGCACCACGGGCCTGCGCGTGTCGGCGCCGGGACGGTTCGAATACCGCGCCGTCGACTCGATGGTGAACCCCTACATCATGGCCGGCGCCATCCTCAAGGCGGCGGACGACGGCATCAAGAACAAGATCGATCCGGGTCAGCCGGAAGAGCGCAACATCTATGCCGCCATGGAAGCGGGCAAGCAGGTGAAGAAGCTGCCGATGACGCTCGGCGATGCGCTCGAGGCCCTGAAGAAGGACGAGGTCATCAAGTCGGCGATGCCCGGCGAGATGCATCGTCTCTACGACGAATACAAGCGCGATGAATGGGAGCGGTTCCTGCACACCTCGACCGAGTGGGATCTCGACACCTATCTGAACTGCTTGCCGTAACCGAAAGGCAATTGGCGGCGGGCGAGCAGACCGCGTGCGGGCCGGATCATCCCCTGCCCCACACATCTTTCGCCAGCCGCTTCTGGAGAGGAGAACAGGACTTACATGTGCGGGATCGCTGGACTTATCCATCGCGACGGCGCCGGCAACATCGGTCAGGAAATGACCGCGATGTTGCAGTCGCTGAAGCACCGCGGGCCGGACTCGACCGGCTACGCGATCTACGGAACCCCGGGGCGCAACGAATATGTGATGCGCTTCAAGGTCGCCGAGCAGGAAGACATGGCCAAGGGCTTCGACATTCATGACGAGGTCAAGCGCCGTCGGGCCACGGTCGAAGAGCGGCTCGCCAATCTCGGCGTGCAGGTGATCAATCGCGAGGACGCGACTGAATACGCCTATCGCTATCGCATCCACTATGACGGCGACATGAAGAAGCTCGCCGACTACGTGGAGGACGTCGATGGCACCGAGATCCTGTCGATGGGCAATGCCCTCGAGCTGGTGAAGGATCTGGGCGATGCCTCGCGGGTCGCCGATCAGTATGACCTGCGCCGGTTCAAGGGCACCCACGGCATCGGCCATACGCGCATGGCGACGGAGTCGGATGTCGACATCCGCTCGGCCCATCCCTACTGGGCCTATCCCTACAACGATATCGCCGTCGTCCATAACGGGCAGATCACCAATTACTGGATGATGAGGCGCGAGTTCGAACGCAAGGGACACCGGTTCATGTCGAACTGCGACTCGGAATTGCTGGCGGTCTACACTGCCTACAATCTCGAGCACGGCGCCACGCTGGAAGACTCGCTCAAGCAGTCGATCCAGGACATCGATGGGGTGTTCACCTATCTGGTATCGACCAAGGATTCACTCGGCATGGCCAAGGATACCATGGCTGCCAAGCCGATGGTTCTCTACGAGAGCGACAACCTGGTCGCTCTGGCATCCGAAGAAGTGGCGATCCGTTCGGTGATCCACCACGAGATTGACACCTGGGACCCTTACGATGAGGAGGTTCGCGTATGGCGGGCGTAACGAAAGCGAAGACCGATCATCTCAGTCACGAGATGGGCATGCACACCGAGGGCCTGCTCGGGCGCACCCAGCAACGGTTCTTCGATGTGAGCGAGGAAAACGTCGGCTTCGGCTATCCCGATGCGCCGGACGTGGACTTCAACAAGCGGGCGGAGATCGATTGCGAGAACCTCGACTCCAGGCAGATCAACCTCCAGCTCCGCGAGCTGATCCGCCATGGCGTGGGCACCATCGTCCTCAAGAATCCTGGTTCCAGGCATTCGATCGCGGTGGGCATCCTCAACCGTCTGAACCTCTATATCGAAGGGTCCTGCGGTTATTTCGCCTGCGGCCTCACCGACGGCCCCAATATTCGGATCCGGGGCCGGGTCGGCTGGGCCTGCGGTGAAAACATGCTGGCTGGCACCATCGTCATCGAGAAGAACGCCGGCTCGCAGTTCGGCGCGGCTCTGCGCGGCGGCGATCTCATCTGCAAGGGCTCGGTCGGGGCACGTACCGGCATCGACCAGAAAGGCGGCAACATCATCATCGGTGGCGACACCGGCTCGTTCTCGGGCTTCATGATGCAGCGCGGCCGCATGGTGATCCT
>JAGRLX010000259.1 GCA_020441605.1 Alphaproteobacteria bacterium | reverse complement strand
CGAGAACATGCTGGTGATCCATCCCGACGAATGCATCGATTGCGGTGTGTGCGAACCGGAATGCCCGGCCGAGGCGATCAAGCCCGATACCGAGCCGGGACTCGAATCCTGGTTGAAGCTCAACACTGAATACGCCTCGAAGTGGCCGAATATCACGGTCAAGCGCGACGCGCCTTCAGACGCCAAGGAATTCGATGGTGTCGAGGGCAAACTCGAAAAATATTTCTCGCCCGAACCCGGCGAAGGCGATTGATCTCCAGGGCCCGGCGCCCCATGTGATTGACTGGAAATTCTGCGGCGTGGAACAGGCGCCGTTAACCTTTTCCACCGGATTCCTCCGTGTGCGATGGAAAATTGTACCGTGCACGGAGATGCGGCACTTTAAAAATGCCTAAACTTGTGATATATTATTGTTAATGAGCAGGAAGATCGAATTGGATGACATAACCGGGCCTTGAGGCTCGGGTTTTTTTCGCCTTGTTGCCACTTTTCATGGCTTGTGAGCGGGGCCCGTGGGCGCCGTCCGGTGGGAAGGGTTCGATTTCGGCGGAAGTGCAGAACAGGACCGTAGATTTGAAAGGCTGCCAAGCCTTTCGTGGACCTCTTTTGCCGCATTCAGCTCCGATGCTCGTGATGTTGGGAAAGGCGAAGGACAATCATGACAACAAAGGCAAAGAACAAGACGGCCGCCAAGAAGCCGGCCGCACAAGCCAAGACGAAGTCGGCCCCGAAGAAGGTTTCGAAGCCGGTTGCCAAGGCGCAGCCCGCCAAGGCCAAGGTCGCGCCGGTCAAGGCCAAGGTCGCTGCCAAGCCGCAGGCCAAGGCTGCCGCCAAGACAACACCGAAGGCTGCCGCGAAGCCGGAGTCCCACAGCTTCAAGCCGACCGTCGACAAGGCGGCCGTGGCGCGTCCCGCCAGCTTGCCGCCGCAGCAGACCATTCCGTCGATGGCCTCCGCCGCGCGCCCGGCTACCGGGTCCACTGTCGTCGCCACGCCGGCGCCCAAGAAGCTGTCGTTCAAGGCCGGTGAGCTGGTGGTCTATCCGGCCCATGGCGTCGGCAAGATCGTGCAGATCGAGGAACAGGAAATCGCCGGCGCCAAGCTGGAGCTCTATATCGTGGATTTCGAGAAGGAAAAGCTTCGCCTCAAGGTGCCGACCGGCCGCGCCGAGCAGAAGGGCATGCGCCGCCTGTCGGACAAGGGCCAGATCGAGCAGGCGCTCAAGGTCCTCAAGGGCCGCGCCCGCATCAAGCGCACCATGTGGTCGCGGCGGGCCCAGGAATATGATGCGAAGATCAATTCTGGCGACCTCATCGCCGTGGCCGAAGTCGTGCGCGATCTTTACCGCTCCGAGCGCCAGCCCGAGCAATCCTATTCCGAGCGCCAACTCTTCGAGCAGGCGCTGGAACGGATGGCCCGCGAGATCGCCGCGGTGAAGAAGATCGACGACGATATCGCCATCAAGGAACTGGAAGACTATCTCGCCAAGAACGCCAAGCGCCCGGCGGCGGCCGACAAGGCCGATGACGAGGTGGCCGCCGACGAAGCCGCCTGATCGTCGCGCAAGAGCGCCAGAAATCGGGGCCCGGTCATTCAGCCGGGCCCTTTTGCGTTGCGCAGCCTGCCGTCCCGTTCCGGCTTCCGGCTTGAAGCTTGATTTGAAGCCGCGATGTGCTACGGAGTGAAGCGTCCGGAACGCCTCCCTGCAGCGCTGACGGAGCGGACCGGAGGCACGGACGACGCACCAGGCCGCGGGGCGCGTACCGGGGCACTGATCGATCACCACGTGGTCCCGTAGCTCAGCTGGATAGAGCATCGGTTTCCTAAACTTTTCGGCCCCACTTACATGCGGTTACATGCCGCTTATGTGGCACAACATCACATTGATTTCATTGAAATCCGACTGACATTCGGCACATACTGTACCGCCATAGCACACGACATTTCAGAGCAAAAAAGAGCAATATCCACACGGGACATTTGCGCCAGCGGCAGGCGCATGATTCAATAATGGTATACAAGCTAATCCGCTCGCGTCTGCACCTCTGTCATTAGCGGCGTGCAGGATCGAGGGACAAACAAATTTATGATTACAGCAATTATCGTAGGAGCAGTTTGCGCAGTAGTGGGAGTTATTATTGGCGACATCATTTCAAGCGGGCCAACAGACCCTATGATGTGTAGTCACGTCGACTACGAGCACCTTCGTTCGAAGGTCAGCAGGTTGGAAACAGAAAACTTCTGCCTCGAACAGGAACTCAGGCGCACACTTTGTATTCAGACCAGTGTCCCAGTCTTTCAGTACTGTCGTGACTTGGATGAACGCGAACGGACGCTGAAGTTCTTGAAGAGCGCCATTCGTCCACTGGAGGATTGGAAGAAGTCACTAGAGGCGAATTAGATACTGAGCCAAAGGAAAAACAGGAACGCCAGCGCCATCACCACAGTCGCCAATATCCCGAGTTTACCCTCGGCATCGGCCTTGAATTCCCAAATATGAACTGCGAGCCGGTCATGCGATACCGGCTCGTCGGTTTTCTTCTTGATGGGCATGTCGTCAAACGCTCCTAGCCATTGAAAAACTTCAATGTGCCTCGACGACAAATTTTGTGTTGCAGATTCGGGGAGCCTCGTCAAGCGTAACGGTGACGTTTACAGCCTATTTTACAGCCTATTTCTTGTTCTTGACATGTTCTCCCCGTGCCGCGCTGGACCAGCGAAGACACCTCGAACCGATCGTGCCTTTTCTCTTTTCACGGCAACGAACGAAATGCTATCTTGTGTCTCGTTGTCTCATCAGTCAAAACGACCGAGCGTCTCTAAGAGCAAAAGAGAGCAAAATTGCGCGCGGGTTTTCTACTAACCCATTGAAAACAAACACGGTCCCGTAGCTCAGCTGGATAGAGCATCGGTTTCCTAAACCGAGGGTCGCAGGTTCAAGTCCTGCCGGGATCACCATTCTTCTTCAAAGGCAGGACTGACATGACAAAGCGCATCATTTTCACAGGTGGCTCGGGCAAGGCCGGCAAGCACGCCGTTCCCTGGCTCAAGGCCAAGGGCTACGACATCCTCAATCTCGACCTGAAGCCCCTGGATTGCCCCGGCGTGAACACGTTGATCACCGATGTCACCGATTCCGGCCAGGTGTTCAACGCCCTTTCGATGCATTATGGCTTCGACGGCTATGACAAGGGCAAGGTTCCCTCCGCACCCGATGCCGTCGTTCATTTCGCCGCCGTGCCGCGCGTGCTGATCACGCCCGACAACACCACCTTCGAAACCAATGTCGTCTCGACCTACAATGTCATCGAGGCGGCGCTGAAGCTCGGTGTGCGCAAGGTCATCATCGCCTCGAGCGAGACCACCTATGGCGTCTGCTTCGCTGAGGGCGACAAGGATTTCCACCACTTCCCGCTGGAGGAGGATTACGACATCGACCCGATGGACAGCTACGGCCTGTCCAAGCTGGTCAACGAGAAGACCGCCCGGGCCTTCGCCATGCGCTACGGCGCCGACGTCTATGCGCTCCGCATTGGCAATGTCATCGAGCCCCACGAATACCCGATGTTCGAGGGCTTTCTGAAGAACCCCATGTCGCGCAAACGCAACGCCTGGGCCTATATAGATGCCCGCGACCTGGCCCAGATCGTGCACCTCTGCATCATGAAGGACGGCCTGGGCTTCCAGGTGTTCAATGCCGTGAATGATACCATCACCGCCAGCCAGCCGACAGCGGAATTCCTCAAGACCCACTGCCCGCAAATACCGCTGAAGCGTCCGATCGGCGAATGGGAGGCCCCGCTTTCCAACCGCAAGATCCGCGAGGTCCTGGGCTTCAAGGAAGAGCACAACTGGCGGAAATACGTGAAGTCCCCCTGATGTCCCAGCCGTTTACGCCCCTGGTCGACAGCCTGCCGTCTTCCGTGCCCTTCGTCGGCCCCGAGGCACTGGAGCGGCGGAGCGGCACCAGATTCCGGGCTCGGATCGGCGCCAATGAAAGCGTCTTCGGCCCATCGCCCGCCGTGATCGCCGCCATGCAGGCGGCGGCGGGCGAGGCCTGGCAATATTGCGATCCGGAAAATCACGACCTCAAGGCGGCGCTGGCCACCCATCTTGGCGTGGCGCCGGAAAACGTCGTGGTTGGCGAGGGTATCGACGGTCTCTTCGGCTACGCGGTCCGGCTTTTCGTCGAGCCCGGCGTCACGGTCGCCACCTCGCTCGGCGCCTATCCGACCTTTAATTTCCATGTCCGGGGCTTTGGCGGCAGGCTGGTGACCACGTCCTATGTCGAGGACCGCGAGGACCCCGCGTCCCTGCTGCACCTCGCCCGCCACGAGGGCGCCCGCCTCATCTATTTCGCCAATCCCGACAATCCCATGGGAAGTTGGTGGCCCGCCGCCGATGTGGAGGGGATGATCGCCGGCCTTCCCGATGGCGCCCTCCTCATGCTCGACGAGGCTTATGGCGAATTCGCGCCGGACTGCACGCTGCCGCCGCTTGATGTCTCCAATCCACGGGTGCTGCGCTTCCGCACCTTTTCCAAGGCTTACGGACTTGCCGGCATGCGGCTTGGCTATGCCATCGGCCATGCCGATCTGATCCGCGCCTTCGACAAGATCCGCAATCACTTCGGGGTCACCCGGCTGAGCCAGGCGGCCGGGCTGGCGGCCCTGGCAGATCAGGGCCACCTCGCGGCGGTCATCGCCAATGTCGCCAAGGCCCGCGGGGAGATCGCGCGGATTGCCCGCGGCAATGGTCTGTCGCCGTTGCCGTCGGCCGCCAATTTCGTCGCCATCGATTGCGGCCGCGATGGCCCTTATGCCAGACGCATTCTGGAGGCTCTCGGGCGCCGCGGCGTTTTCGTGCGCATGCCGGGCGTGGCCCCGCTCGACCGCTGCATCCGGGTGAGTGCCGGCACAGACGCGGATTTGGCCATCTTCGAAGCCGAGCTTCCCGCGGCCATTGCCGACGCCCGGCAGATGTAAGTGCCGAGGCTCAACCAGCCGCTGCTGGCTTGGGATGGGCGCAACGGCTCAGATAGTTGATCACGCAGTTTTTCACCTTGGCATCGGCGAGCCTGCCACTCCGGACGAAGACATAGTTGAATTGCTCGTGCGACTCGAAGTCCCGCGCGATGGGAACGAGATTATGCTCGGCCAGGAACCGCACCACCTTCGGGGCCTGCCATTGCCCTTGCCAGAATTCGGTTTCCTCCACCTCCACCATCAGCAGATGGGTATTGGCAAGAAAGCTCTGTGCACCTTCCAGGGCCAGTCCGATGGCGCCTTCGACATCGATCCAGGCGGCACAGCGCTTTTCGCCGAGATCGCCGAAGAAGCCATCGAGGGACACGGCTTCGACACTCACATCTTCATAGGTCACGCCCTCTTCATTGCGCGCCAGAAGCGAACTGCGCAGATTGCGCCGTGGCAGCTCTTTGCCATGAAGATGCTTCAACACCTTGAAGCTGGTCTGACCTGTTGCATTTGAAACCGCCAGATTGAGATATTCGACGCCGGCACGGCCGTGTTTCAATTCTGCTTCGAAATGCGCATGGTTATGGGGATTGGCTTCAAAAGCCACCGCGCGGATGGCCGGATGGCGCCGCTTCATGTTGAGTGATGTCTTGCCGTCGAAAGCGCCCGCCTCGACAAAGATGTCCGGCTTCAGTTTGTCGATCAGCGCTTCGAACAGTTGACCGAGATCGGCGCTCGAGCGCCATCGGTCGTCGGCGCTGGTCATGTCATAGAACGCCGCGGTACTCAACATCTGCCACTCGCGCAGCACGGCCACTGGCAACATCGCCGTCATGGAATTTCCATCCCCCATGCCAGGACCGCGCATGCGCCAAGCCGCATCTCGTGGGCTGGCGGTATCACTGATCTGGCAATCATCTCGCGTTGAAAAAATTCTGCGTGTCGATGCGGAGGATAATGCCGAAATCGCTCAAATTCGACTTAATGTTGAAAAGATGGTTACGGCACCACTTTTTACCTTAGGAAATCCTGTCCTCTGTGTCGCGGCTGCTGGAGATGCCGTGACGGCCCCCTCGGGCCGCCACGAAGCGTCTCCCGCGGTTTTACTTTGCGAGTTTCGCCGCGATCGTGGCCACGTGCTTGCCCTGGTACTTGGCGCCGTCGAGTTCGTGCTGGGCCGGTTGCCGGCTGCCGTCCGAGTGGGTCACGGTGCTGGCGCCATAGGGCGAGCCGCCGCGGATCTCGTCGACCCCCGACTGGCCGGGCCAGGTATAGGGAAGCCCTACCACCACCATGCCATGGTGCATCATGGTCGGAATGAAGCCCAGCAGGGTGGATTCCTGTCCGCCGTGCTGCGTGGCCGACGACGTCATCGCCGAGCCAACCTTGCCGGCCAGGGCCTGCGTGGCCCACAGCCCGCCAGTCTGATCGATGAAGTTGCGCATCTGCGCCGCCATGGTGCCGTAGCGGGTGCCACAAGCGAAGATGATGGCATCGTAGTTGGCCAGTTCTTCCGGCTTGGCGATCGGCGCCTTCTGGTCGAGTTTGTAATAGGCCGCCTTGGCCACCTCTTCCGGCACCAGTTCCGGAACGCGCTTCACGTCCACGGTGGCGCCGGCCTCCTTGGCGCCCTCTGCTGCAGCATAGGCCATCTGCTCCATATGGCCCCAGGCGGAATAGTAGAGAACGAGAACCTTCGTCATGTTGTCCCTCTTCAGTTCTTGGTGTTGATCAGGTCGTTGAGATCGAGCCGCCGGGTCACCATCGCCAGGCTCCCGTCCGGGTTGCGTGGCCACTGGTCTTCCGGTTTGTCCCAGTAGAGTTCGATGCCGTTCATGTCTGGGTCGTGCAAATAGAGAGCCTCGGAAACGCCGTGGTCGGATGCGCCGTCGAGCGCCACGCCATGGGCGGCCAGTCGCTTCAGCGCATCGGCGAGGTCGGCCCGGGTCGGATAGAGAATGGCGACATGGAACAAGCCGGTCGTTCCGTGCGGCGGTGGGGATCCACCTTCACTCTCCCAGGTGTTGAGGCCAATGTGGTGGTGGTAGCCGCCGGCCGAGATGAAGGCGGCCTGCTTGCCGTACATTTGCTGCAGCTCGAAACCCAACACGCCGCAGTAGAAATCGAGAGCCTTCTGAATGTTGGAAACCTTGAGATGGACGTGACCGATGCGAGTGCCGGCAGCGATCGATTGGGAACTGGGCATGGGAGAGCCTTTATGTAACACAACGTGTTACTGATATAGAGGCGGCGGCAGCGTTTTGCAAGACCCTTCGGCGCTCCCATCGCAATTTGGTGGATGACGGCCATCGGCCCTTGAATTTGCGGCCTCGCTTCCGCAAAAGCGGAACAACCATCACCACAGGAGAGACACGACATGGCGAAAATGGACCTCCCGAAGAACCTCATCGTGGTTGATCATCCCCTGATCCTTCACAAGCTCACCCTGATGCGGGACAAGAAC
The DNA here is from genome assembly GCA_020441605.1 of Alphaproteobacteria bacterium. The sequence continues at coordinate 5,828 of JAGRLX010000259.1, read as the reverse complement.
ACGCCATCGGCCGTGTTCCGCCAGTTGCTGCACGAGATCAGCCTGTTGCTCGCCTATGAAGTGGCGCGGGACTTGCCGGTCACCATGCAGCGGATCGAAACGCCGCTGGCCGAAATGGAAGCCCCGATCCTCAAGGGCAAGAAACTGGTGATCGTGTCGATCCTGCGCGCTGGCAACGGCCTGCTCGAGGGCATGCTCGACCTCATCCCCTCGGCGCGCGTGGGCCACATCGGCCTTTACCGGGACCCCAAAACCCTTCAGCCGGTCGAATACTATCTCAAGGTGCCAGACGATATCGCCGAGCGCACTGTCTTCGTCGTCGACCCCATGCTCGCGACCGGCAATTCCGTAAGCTATGCGATCCGGCGTCTCAAGGAAAAGGGCGCGCGCGACATCCGCCTGGTCTGCCTTCTCTCCGCGCCGGAGGGCATCAACCACGTAACTGCGGCCCACCCCGATGTTCCGGTCTACACCGCCGCGGTAGACAGCCACCTGAACGATCACGGCTATATCGTTCCGGGGCTGGGCGATGCCGGCGACCGCATGTTCGGCACCAAGTAAGGGGCACCTTTACCACCTGTTAGCCATCTTCCAATCAGAAGGGTTCAGGCAACCAATTGCAAACCATCACTGCAATAAGCTGCCGAGGGTGAATCTTCTTTGATCGGAACGTGTTGATGGCGTCAGCCTCTTCTCCAACCAGCGCAGCCCTTTCTCTCTGCGGAGCGGATGGCGGTCGTCCGCGGCTGCTCCTGGCTGAGGACTACGATCCGGTGCGAATCGTGACCGCAGCCATGCTGAAGGGCATGGGCTGTGACGTCGAGGCGGTGGTCCACGGCGAGGAAGCGGTGAATTCCGCCAACGCCGAATCCTTCGACGTGATCGTGCTGGATATCGAAATGCCGGTGATGGATGGCATCACCGCAGCGCGATCCATTCGCCGCCTGGGCGGGCCTTCGAGCCGCACGCCGATCATGGCCCTGTCCGCGTTTCTCGCCGATGCCATGCGCTCGGCGAGCTGGAGCGACACGTTCGACATCGCCCTGCCCAAACCCACCAACAAGAACGAGCTGCATGCGGCGGTCAAGGCGGCGCTGCAATGGCGCAGCGACGCACGCGGTATTGGCACCGAGTCCTTGCCACTCGTGTGCAGCGATACGTTGGCCGGACTCACCGTCGGGATTTCCGCCGCCGTCTGGCGCGAATTGCTACAGGTCGCTTGCCGCGACATCGAGGTGTGCGCCGCTCAACTCGGTCACACGGCCAGGGCGGGCATTCGTGGCAGTGAATCGATATTCGCCGAGAAGCTCGAAGCCTTGGGCCGCACCTTTGCGGCGCCGCGCCTTGCCGCCGCCGCTCAGGCCTTCATCAGCACCGCAGATGGCCCACCATGCGCCCAGTCCTGCGACAATCTGGTGTCTGTCGCCCATGCCACTGCATCGGCCCTGAGCCAGACCTGATCGCCGCGCCTGCGGCGGGTTTCTTGAAGCAGGGCCGGCACAAATCAAGATGTTTGAAACGACAAAGGGCGGAATGATCCGCCCTCTTGGTCTTTACGCTCGGACTGAAGCCGGTTCAGCGGCGACCGGCATCCGCCGGGTCGGAGAGCTGGCCTTCCAGCGATTTCATCATGTGCAGGAATTCGCGCAGTTCCGGGCTGAGCTTCACCGCCGCCTTCGCGGTGCCTTGTTGTTCGATCTTGGCCTTGGCCATGGTACCCACCTGTTGTGATCCTTGAGAGCTTAAAGCGTTGAACTTAAGATCACCCTAAGCCCTCCGCCCTGAACCCGTTCCGAATGCCGCGTTCATCCGGCATTCATCGCTGGCTGTGGGCATCTTGAGCGCTCGACAAGGCGGCAGCAGGTCCGCAACGCGGCATCATTGGGGCATGGTAACCGGCAGCCTGACGCAGGCGGTCCCCACACAAAAATGTGATGGAAGAAATTCTTCATCCACATTGTAGTAAAGCGCGGGGAAGTTGTTCACCCAATCATATCAACACCAAGAGGAGTTGGCCGATGCTGTCTGGTCGCGTTCTGAAATTTGTTACTGCCGGAGTTATCCTGTTGGGGGCTGGCATCTCATCCGCATCGGCAGACGACATGAACGCAATTCAGTCGCGCCAGGCCTGCATGAAGGCTAATGGTGCTTCCATGGGTGTCATGGTACCGATGATCAAGGGCGAGAAGGCCTATGACGGCGCGGCGGTTCAGGAAGCCCTCGCCAAGGCCGAAGCGGCCTGCGCCGGCTGGGCCGGATGGTGGGGCGAGGACACCAAGTCGGGCGGCGCGACCGAGACCTGGGCCAAGGACGAAATTTGGACCGACATGGCCGGTTTCGAGGCCGCGGGCGGAAAATATGTCGCGGCCTTTGGCGCGCTCAAGGCCTCTACCGACGAAGCCAGCTTCAAGGCAGCCTTCGGCGATTTCGGCGGCACCTGCAAGGGCTGCCACGAGCAATTCCGTCGCCCGAAGCAATAGGACAACGGTTCTCGCGGTAATTGATGTCAAGGCGCCCCCGGATCGCATCGGTCCGGGGCAGAGCTACTGGGCGAGACCGCTGTCGCGCAACCAGTGGTCGATCGCTGCCGCCGTCTCGTCCGGATATTCGAGACTCGGGAAATGCCCGCAGTCGGGCAGTTCCACATAGCGTCCCCTTGCTACTGCACTGGCCATCCGCAAGCCGTCGGCAGACGGTGAGAACTGGTCGTGAACACCCCACAGCATCAGGGCCGGACAGGTGATGTCCGCCAGGCGCGGCCACAGGTCGGTCCGCTTGGCCAGGACGTCCGATTGACGGGCCATCAGCGCGGCGCCCTGGCTCAGCGCCATATCGCGAAAGGCCTGTTGCGTTGTTCTGCCATTGGGGCCTGGCCCATGTGAGATGATCGCCGCCATTTCGTCGACCACCTGTTCGAACGCACCACCCCTGATCCGCTCCGACCTGCGGCGGCCGGCCACCGGATCGGCGACCGGGCCTGGCCCGGCGCCGATGACCACGAGCCCCGCCACCCGCTCGGGCGCCGTCAAGGTCAACTCCATCGCCACCCGCCCACCGAACGATGTTCCCATCACCACGAATGTCTCCGGAGCCTGCTGCAGGACCTGGTCGACGCAGGCGGCGAAACTGTCAGCATCGGGAATGATCGTTGTCAATTGAACCCGGTCGAGCGCCGCACATAGGGGCGCATAGAGCCGGTCGTCGCAGGCAAGCGCGGGTATGGCAATGAAGGGCGGCATCGCAAGTCCTTTGCTGAGTCACTATCGGCTGGTCGGGCGAAGATAGAGAGTCGGCGCCACGCCGCGCAAGAAAATGCAGACCGGGCGAGGGTATTATCCGCGTCCGGCGCGGGTGGTACACGGCTTTTGCCGAAGTGGGGCTGCGACCCGGCATGCAACAACACAACTTTTGCGAGTTCGTCAGACAGGTGTTAACCACAGCCTGCATTTCACCCTTCCAGTGAGGCTTGGCGCTTGCTTTCCGGGCATTCCAGCAAAGATGCATCCGGCTTTCGAAGATCCGGGTAAGGTAAATTCAAGACTCTGCCCACAAGATGCGCTGCAACCAAAAGATGAGGGCGTCTAGGCGATCATGCAGGGTAAAGGCTTGAACAGTATCCGTATCCGCTTCACAGTCTTGGTCGTGGCTTTCGTCGTGGCTGCCTCCGCCTTGATGGTCTTTTTTGATGTCCGGTTTCACATCGGCGGCCAGCCGGCCTATGTCCTCGCTGCCATCATCGCCGCAACGGCGGCGGTTCCGGGCGTCGTCACCTATATGATGACCGGCAAGCTGACTGGGCTCATCCATGAGTTGCGCCGCAGCGCCGAGGCTATTGCCGCCGGCAATTTCGACGAGGCCGTCAGCGTGAGTTGCGCTTGCGAGATCGGCGGCCTGGCCGACAGCTTTCGCTCCATGGTCGACCGGCTGAATTCGAACATCCTGCGCATGAACATCCTCGCCTACACCGACCGGGTGACCGAATTACCCAATCGCGCCGTTATCCATCACGTCCTCAACAAGGCCCTGGAGCACCCGCGCAAGGCGGCCACGCCCGGCGCGCTGATGTTCATCGATCTCGATAAGTTCAAGCAGGTCAACGACACCCTTGGCCATGACGCCGGTGACGAATTGCTGCGCCAGGCGAGCCTGCGCATTCTGTCCGAGGGCCTGGGCCGCACACCGGATACCATCGACAATTGCATGACGGCCTTTGGCGAGCTCTGTGATCGTCCGCCCACTGACATTGTCTTCGCCCGCTTTGCCGGTGACGAATTTGTGGCCTTCCTGCCGCGTCTGACCGGCAAGGCACAACTGACGGCGCTCGCCACACGGATCATTGCCGCCCTTGAGCGCCCCTTCCGTATCGACGACACCGACGTGCTCATTGGCGCCAGCATCGGCATGGCCTGTGCCCCGCAGGACACGCTTGATCCAGACGAGCTGCTGAACTTCGCCGACCTTGCGATGTATGCAGCCAAGCAGGCGGGCCGCGGCCGTTTTGCTTTCTTCGATGGCTCTATGCGCGAGCTGACGTTGCAGCGCGCCCATATCGAGCGCGATTTGCGCAATGCTCTCGCCAACGACCGGGAACTGACGGTGCATTTCCAGCCGAAGATTTCAAGCCGGGATATGTCCGTTCAGGGAGTGGAAGCCTTGGTGCGCTGGTGCCACCCAACGCGCGGCCTGCTGCTCCCGCGTGATTTCATCGAGGTGGCAGAGCAGACCGGACTGATCGTTCCGCTGGGTGACAAGGTTCTTGAGCTGGCCATGCGGCAGGCCGCGGCCTGGCACCGGGCCGGCCAGCCGATCAGGGTATCGGTGAACGTCTCCCATCTCCAGTTCATCCGCCCGGGCTTCGTGGGAAGGATATGCGGCATGCTGAGGGACACCGGCGCGCCCGTCGGTGCGATCGAGATCGAACTCACTGAGTCCACCGCCATGCGCGATCCCGCTTTGACCCGCAGCAACCTCGCTGCGCTCCGCGACGCCGGCGTACTGGTCGCCATCGATGATTTCGGCTGCGGCTTTTCCAATCTCTCCGTCCTGGCCCAATTGCCCTTCGATGTCCTCAAGGTCGACAGATCTCTGGTTGAAAGCATCGGCGTCGATGCCAAGGGCGAAAGCGTGGTCAGGGCGATCATCGGGATGGGCCACAGCCTGTCGGTCCAGACCATTGCCGAAGGCGTGGAAAGCCTGAGGCAATTGTCTTTCCTCCAGCATCACGGCTGCGACATCGTTCAGGGTTTCCTCTTCGCCCGGCCGATGACGGCCGACGCGCTGGAAGCATGGCTGGCAACGCGCGGCAATTCGCCGGTTGCCGCCCAGATCGCTTCTGCCGAAACTCGCCTGCGGGTCAGTTGACGTCAGGTATAGGCAAGCTGGGTAGGGCGGCCGCGCCGATCCGGCCGAGGCCCAACCTTCCCTTCATGCAATGAACTTGCGAATGCATACAGGCCGCGGCTTTTGTGCCGCAGCCCGTCGACTGACCGACCGCTTTGATCGTGGCGCTTCGTTCGCCTTGCAGGTGGCTCCACCCGCACGGCCGATGCGCCAGAATGCCGTTGCCGCGGCCTATTCGCCCTGCGGCGCCTCTTCGGCCGGGCCTTCTTCGGCCTGCTTCTTCGACAGGTCTTCGCCCGTGACCTGGTCGACCTGCTTCATCGACAGGCGCACCTTGCCACGGTTGTCGAAGCCCAGGAGCTTCACCTTCACCATGTCGCCTTCATTGACCACGTCGGACACCTTGGCAACTCGCTTCGGCGCCAGTTCGGAGACATGCACGAGGCCGTCCTTGGCGCCGAAGAAGTTCACGAAGGCGCCGAAGTCCA
>JAGRLX010000027.1 GCA_020441605.1 Alphaproteobacteria bacterium | reverse complement strand
GGCGATCAACTATTTCGTCGCCAACAACTACATCAAGGCGTTGGAGCAACTGGCGACATCGCCCAACCAGAAGGTTCTGATGTTGCCGGTCGAGGCGGCTTCGGTGATCGGTTCGATCGGCGGCATCAGCGAAATCGCCCGCGAGGCCTTCGGCGGCAATCCGGCACAGACCCCGAGCCGCCGCTCTACGGTGCCGGGGATTTCACCCAAGTCGCAGTGACAGGAGCGGCGTCATGGATTTGCTTCTCGCGGTTCTCGGACATTGGCTGTGGTGGGTTCTGGTCGGCGTTCTGCTGATCCTCGAGCTGATGGCCCCAGGGGTGTTCTTCATCTGGCTGGCGATCGCGGCGGCTGGTGTTGCCTTGATTGACGGATTGGTGGACCTCAGCTGGCAATACGAGTTGCTGCTGTTCGCAATCCTGTCGCTGGTGAGCGTCTTCGCCGGACGCGCGCTGCTGAAACGCCGCCAGGACCATGACAGCGACAGCCCACATCTCAATAAACGCATGCAAGGCTATGTGGGCCGCCGGATCACCCTGGACGAGCCGATCAGCGATGGACGGGGCCGCGTCACCATCGAAGGCACCGTATGGGAAGTTCTGGGGGCCGATGCACCCAAGGGCACCCATGTGCGGGTGACTGGGACCGACGGCCTTCGCCTCACGGTGGAACCGGCCTGACCGCCGCGGGATTGCGGGGCAGGCCGTCAACCGGCCATTAACCATGTTGCCGTTAGCTGGCTCCGGTACAGGAGTATTGCACGGGCATGGGGTTCGGCCCTTCCATCAGGTGTCTGGTCTTGGCCGCCGCGAGCCTTGCGGCGGTGCCGGCCCATGCCCAGTCCGGACTTCCGCTGAAGCCTTCGCTGGACACGACTGAAGAGGCTGCACCGCCACCGATATTTGCCTCACCTGCCCCGGTCTTCGAAGACCCTGTGCCGGTGAAGCGCAGGGCCCGGCAGGCCGCAGACCCCTATGCGCCAACCGGCGTCGCCATGGGGGGCCTGCGGCTCTATCCATCGATCACCATCGGCTCCATTGCCACCACCAATCTGCCGCGCAGTGCTTCAGATCCCAAGAAGGATGCGGGCCTCAACCTGCGGCCGAGCCTGAGGATCGAGAGCGACTGGGTGCGCCATGCCTGGAACCTGGATGCGAGCGGCGATCTCGCCTTCTACGCCCGGAACAACGACCTCAACTCGCGGGACCTGGATGTGAGCCAGAGACTGCGGTTGGATGTCCGGCGCGGGACGACGGCCGATCTCGAAAGCAGCTACAGCCTCAGCCAGTCGGGACTTGAGGACAGCGACGTTCCGGCAACGGCTGTGGGCTACCAGACCGAACACGCACTGGCGGGATCCACCACGCTCACCCAGGATTTCGGCCCAATCGAGGGGCGCATCCGGGGCGGTGCGACCTGGCGCAGATACGATGACGTCAAGCTTTCGGGTGGTGGGACGCAGAGCAACGCCGACCGCGAATATGTCGAACCCAGCCTCTCCCTGCGGGCGACGCTGACCGACGGTGCCGTGTTCAGGCCGTTCGTGGAAGTGGGGTATGCGCCGCGCCTGCACCGGCTGACCTACGACCGCAATGGCCTCAAGCGCGACTCGCAGGGCTATTCGGCGACGGCGGGGCTTGGGATCGATTCAGGTCCGGTCTGGAGTGGCGACCTGGGGTTGACCTACTTGCGCCGCACATACGAGGACCCGGCGTTGAAGAGCAACAGCGCTGTCGGTCTGACTGGAAACGTCACCTGGAACCCGAGCGAACTCACGCGCATCGTGCTGGGTCTCGGAACCACATTGAGCGAAACCACTTCGGCCACCTCGTCGGGCAGCCGCAACTGGTCGGCAACGCTCGATTTCACCCATGCCTTGCGCGAGAACATCGATGTGGCTGCCGGCGCCGGCGTCGAAATCTCGAAGGCCGATGGCGGCAGCGACGTGACCTATGATGCAAGCCTCGACCTGTCATGGAAGATCAATCCGACCCTGGCATGGACGGCGGGCTATGACTTCACCTGGCTCGACGCGGCCACCTCGGCGCGCGACTACAAGGAACACCGGGTCACGGCTGGCATCACGCTGCGGCGCTGAGGCCTGCCGCCCCCTTGTGGTCAGACCCCGCCGTGCTCGGCGAGGATCTTCTTGAGCGCGGCCTTGAAGCCTTCATTCAGATCCGGTCGTTCCAGGGCAAAGGCGACGTTGGCTGACAGAAAGCCCACCTTGTCGCCGCAATCATAGGTCGTGCCATTGTATTTGAGGCCCCAGAAGCGCTGGCTCGCCATGAGCCGGATCATCGCATCGGTAATCTGGATTTCGCCACCGGCGCCGGGTTCCTGCTTTTCGATCTCGGCAAAGATTTCCGGCTGCAGGATATAGCGCCCGGAAATTATCAGGTTTGACGGCGCGGCCTCGCGCTTCGGCTTCTCGACCATGCGATCAATTGAGAAGGCGTTGCCACGCCATGCGCTGGCGCCAACGATGCCGTAGCGGTGGACCTGGTCCCATGGCACTTCTTCGACGGCAATGACATTGCCGCCGCCGCGGTCGTTGTAGACATCGATCATCTGGCGCAGGCACCCGGGCCTGGCGTGCATGACCATGTCCGGCAGCAGCAGAGCGAAGGGTTCGTTGCCGACCAGATGGCGGGCGCACCAGACGGCATGACCAAGCCCCAGAGGCTCCTGCTGGCGGGTGAAGCTGGTCTGGCCGGCGCCCGGCAGATCTTGCTCGAGAAGCGTGAGTTCCGCCGACTTGCCGCGCTTTCGCAGGGTCGATTCGAGCTCATACTGCTTATCGAAGTGATCCTCGATCACGCCCTTGTTGCGGCCGGTCACGAAAATCAGATGTTCGATGCCGGCTTCGCGAGCCTCATCCACGGCGAGCTGAATGACCGGCCGGTCGACCACCGTCAGCATTTCCTTGGGCATGGCCTTGGTGGCCGGCAGAAAGCGCGTGCCGAGGCCAGCAACCGGAAAGACAGCGGTCCTGATGGGGCGGGTCATGATTTTACCTCTTGTTAACGGCAACATGGGGTTGACCGCAGGTGTTAATCGAGTCTTTGCAGAATTGAATCAACACATGACATCACAATTTTGCATTGTTGTTAATGAAGGGAGAAGCGCATGAGCGTCTTGGTCACGGGCGGGGCTGGCTACATCGGCAGCCACATGGTTCTGGCGCTGACCGACGCCGGCGAGGATGTCGTGGTGCTCGACAACCTTTCGACGGGATTCTGGTGGGCGGTATCGCCCGAGGCCAAGCTGGTCGAGGGCGACATCGGCGACGAGGGCCTGCTGGACCGGCTGATGGGCGAGCACAAATTCGATGCGGTGGTACATTTCGCCGGTTCGATCGTGGTGCCGGATTCGGTCAGCGACCCGCTGGGCTATTATCTCAACAACACGGTCAAGTCGCGGATGCTGATGGCGTGCGCGGTGAAGGCCGGCATTCCACGCTTCATCTTCTCCTCGACGGCTGCCGTCTATGGCAATCCGAAGACCCTGCCGGTCTACGAGACGGAAGCGCCGGCACCAATCTCGCCCTATGGCACCTCCAAGCTGATGACCGAATGGATGCTGCGCGACACGCATATCGCCCATGGACTGCAGTATATCGCGCTGCGCTATTTCAATGTCGCCGGGGCCGATCCGCAGGGGCGCTCGGGCCAGTCGACGCCACGGGCGACACACCTGATCAAGGTGGCCTGCCAGACGGCACTCGGGCAGCGCGGCCACATGGATGTGTTCGGCAGCGATTACGAAACACCCGACGGCACATGCCTGCGCGACTATATCCATGTGAGCGATCTCATCGCCGCGCACATGGATGCGCTGGGCCATCTGCGCAAGGGTGGCGAGAGCGGGATCTTTAATTGCGGCTATGGCAAGGGCTATTCGGTGCTCGAGGTGATCAAGGCGGTGGAGAAGGCCCATGGCGCGCCGTTCAAGGTGAACATGGCCGGGCGGCGGGCGGGCGATCCGGCCGGCATCGTGGCGGGCGCCGACCGGGTGCGGAAGGTTCTCGGTTGGGAACCGCAATACGAGGATCTCGACTTCATCGTGCAGACGGCGCTCGACTGGGAACGCAAGCTGGCGGGTCGCAACGCGGCCTGATTGAGGCCGCATTTGGCAGGTGAACTCGTCTCCTGTTAGTTTGGGCAAGTCGCCCGAATCGCAGGAACGCCATGCTGAAACGACTGTTTGCCATCTCTCTGTTGCTCGCAACCCTGGGCGCGGGGCCGACATTGGCCGATGCCAAGTTCGAGGCCTTCATCCAGAAGAGCGTGTGGCCCCGCGCCAAGGCGGCGGGCATCTCGCGGGCGCTGTTCGACGAGGCCTTCGCAGGCATCACCGATCCCGATCCACTGGTGCTGAAGCTTGCCAACAACCAGCCGGAGTTCACCTCGACCACATCGGCCTATCTGTCGAAGGCGGTGACACCGATCCGCATCGAAACCGGCCAGGCGAACAAATCCAGCGAGGCGAAGCTGCTGGCGGCGATCGAGAAGAAATACGGGGTCGACCGACACATCCTGCTTGGCATCTGGGGCATGGAATCCAATTTCGGCAAAGACAAGGGGTCGATGAGCGTCATGCGCTCGCTGGCGACGCTCATGTATTCCGGCCGCAAGAAGAAATATGCCGCCGAGCAGATCGTCGCGGCCTTCAAGATACTCCAGCGCGGCGTGGTGCGCGCCGACAAATTCACCGGATCATGGGCGGCGGCCATGGGCCATACGCAGTTTATTCCGACGTCCTATCTCTCCTATGCCGTCGACTGGACCGGCGATGGCGTGAAGGACATCTGGAACTCGAAGGAAGACGCCCTCGCCTCGACCGCCAATTATCTCGCCAAGGCCGGCTGGAAAGCGGACCGGCCCTGGGGATGGGAGGTGGAGCTGCCGAAGAAGTTCAACCGGGCGCTCATCGGACGGAGCCATTGGCGCACGGTGAAAGAGTGGGAAAAGCTCGGTGTCGTGAGGGCGGATGGCAAGGCCTTTGGCCCGCGCCACGCCGATGCCTTCGTCATGGTGCCGCAGGGGGTCGATGGCCCGCGCTTCCTGGTGACGCGGAACTTCCTCGCCATCATGGATTACAATCTGTCGCATTCCTATGCCCTCGCCGTCGGCCACCTCGGAGACCGCATCCGGGGGCAGGGACCGATCCGGGCGGCATGGCCCGATGTGGAATTCGACCTGAGCTTCGCCCAGCGGGTGGACCTGCAGAGGCGGCTGACATCTTTGGGCTTCAATACCGGCGGCAGCGACGGAAGGTTCGGCGCCCGTACCTATGAGGCAATCATCGCGTTTCAGAAGAGCGCCGGCCTGCCGCTCGATGGACGGCCGTCGGCCAAGCTGCTCGAACGGGTGAAACGCGGGAGCTAGCGAAGCATGTTTGAGCGACGCCTCGCAGCGGCCCTGGTCCTGATCCTTTTCGCTTGGCTTCCGGCACTCGCCCAGACCAGCGATCTGCCGGTCATGGGTTCGAGCGCCACGGACCATCGCAATGGCCCGGACCCGGATGAACCCCGGCAGATCCTGGTGATCGGCGATGCCCTGGGCGGCGGCCTCGGCGCCGGGCTGCAGCGCGTGGCGGCGGCGCAGGGGCGGTATCAGGTGACCATCCGGTTCAATGAGGAATCCGGGCTGGCGCGGCCGGAAGTCTATGACTGGAGCGCCACATTGCCGAAGATCCTCGAGGGCAGCGATTTCGATGAGATCGTGGTGATGATCGGCAGCAACGACCGGCAGCAGATCCGTTCCGGCAACGACCGCCATGCCTTCAATTCCGAAGGCTGGACTGCCGCCTACCGGGCGCAGGCCGACCGGCTGCTGGATGTGCTGAAGGCATCGGGGGCGAGGGTGTACTGGGTCGGCCTGCCGCCAATGGCGGACCCCGACTATGATGCCGCGATGCAGACGGTGGTGGCGATCCAGCGCGAACAAGCCCTGGCGAAGGGGGTGACGGTGATCGATATGCGGCCCGCCTTCGTCGACGAGAGCGGCGCCTATACCGATACCGGTCCAGACGATACGGGCGAAGTGCGGCGCCTGCGCGGCCGCGACGGCGTGAGCTTCTTCAAGCAGGGCAACAACCGGATGGGTCAGATCGTGCTGGCGGCGATCATGGCTGGCGGTGCCGGGCAGACCAGCGAGAAGCCCGCCTCATCGGCAGCGCCAACAGCGCACAGGAAGGCGGTCGAACGGGACGTTCCGCTGTTTGGCCGCGCGGGACAGTTCGGGGAAGCCATGACGCTGCGTCCGGCCGATGTCTTCGCGACGGCCGTCCTGGTGCTCGGCAAAGGGGACAGGGCTCCGGCTGCCGGACACGAGGCGATGGCGGCCCTGCGGTCGCTCGCCCGCACGGGAAGCAACGCCGAGAGGCTATTCTCGACTGGCGAGGCGGCCGCAGCACCCACTGGGCGGATCGACGATTTCAGCCTTCCGCCTGCGGCGCCCTGATCAGGCCCACTTGAAGACGAACAGGGCCCAGGCCAGGGCAATCACCAGACCGCCCCACAAGGGTACGCCGAACAGCCCGAGCCAGGCGAGGAAGATGAAGGCGCTGCCCAGATGGGTCATGAACAGGCGGTCGCCGCGGGTGGTGTCGAGCCCGAAGATGCCATGACGCGGGCCGCCGCCTGGCGCGACATACTCCCAGACCCCCATGGCGGCGATCGACCCGAAGATATAGAGAAAGAAAGCAATGGAGGCCCGGTTCCAGGCCATCCATGTGCCCAGCGGCTCCTGCCACCATTCGGGTGAGAACATCGCTGCCTGTTCCATGACGGTTCCTTCCTAGACCCGCCCGAGGGCAAAGCCCTTGGCGATGTA
>JAGRLX010000258.1:1855-3140 GCA_020441605.1 Alphaproteobacteria bacterium | reverse complement strand
TCGAAGGTGACGAGGCGCGAGGAGACGACGACCGAGACATAGCACATGGTGAAGGTGGTATGGGCCAGCACCACGGTGAAGACGCCCCGGTCGAGGCCGACGCCGATGAACAACAGCAGGAGGGAGAGGCCGGTGATGACTTCGGGCATCACCAGCGGGGCATAGATCATGCCCGAGAACAGCGTGCGCCCCGGGAAGCGGCCGGCGCGGACGAGGATATAGGCGGCCATCGTGCCGAGGACGGTGGCGAGCGTCGAGGACGAGACCGCCACCTTGAGCGTGGTCCATGCGGCCTGGAGAAAGGCCTCGTTCTCCATCAGCTCGCCATACCATTTGGTCGAGAATCCGGCCCAGACCGTCACCAGCTTGCTGGCGTTGAAGCTGTAGGTGACCAGGATGATCATCGGGATATAGAGGAAGGCGAAGCCGAAGGTCAGCGACACCACGTTGAACCAGCTGAGGCGCATCATTGTTCGGCCTCCTGCTGTTTTTCGGCATTGCGCTGGAACAGCACGATGGGCACCACCAGGATCAGGAGCAGAATGACCGCCACCGCGCTTGCGACCGGCCAGTCACGGTTGGAGTTGAACTCTTCCCACAGCACCTTGCCGATCATCAGCGTCTCGGACCCGCCGAGCAGCGAGGGGATCACGAATTCGCCCAGCGCCGGGATGAAGACGAGGAAGCAGCCGGCGATGATGCCGCTGCGCGAAAGCGGCACCGTCACCAGCCAGAAGGCGGTGAGGCGGGAGCAACCGAGGTCTTCGGCGGCTTCGATCAGCGAGCTGTCGAGACGGTCGAGGGCCGAATAGATCGGCAGGACCATGAAGGGGAGGTAGGTGTAGACGATGCCGATATAGACGGCGGTGGTGGTGTTGAGGATGGTCAGCGGCTCGTTGATGATGCCGGTCCAGAGCAGAAACTGGTTCAGGAAGCCTTCGCGCGCCAGGATGCCGATCCAGGCGTAGACGCGGATCAGGAAGGAGGTCCAGAACGGCAGGATGATCAGCATCATCAGCGTGGCGCGCCATTCCTCGGGCGCGCGGGCCATGCCATAGGCGATGGGATAGCCGATCAGCAGGGTGAAGACGGTCGAGAAGATGGCGATGACCAGACTGCTTAGATAAGATTTCCAATACAGCGCGTCGGTGGTCAGGAAGGTGAAGTTCTCGAAGTCGAGATCGCTGATGAAGGCGCCGATGCCGGTGCTCCAGTCGAAGACCGGGGTATAGGGCGGGATCGACAGGGCGGTGTCCGACAGCGAGATCTTCACGACGATGAAGAA
>JAGRLX010000258.1:0-1790 GCA_020441605.1 Alphaproteobacteria bacterium | reverse complement strand
CTTGTTCATCGGGCCAGAAGGACGCCGGCGGTGGCCGACCAGGACAGCCAGACCTGATCGGTCCAGGTGAAGGCGCGGCGCGAGATGCGCTTGGTATTGGCGGATTGCGCCTTGATGATGGTGCCGTTCGAGAGCTCGACGTGATAGGTCGAGATATTGCCGAGATAGGCGATATCGACCACCTTGCCCTGCACGGCATTATCGGCGCCGTCGGGACGTTCGGCCGTGATCATCACCTTTTCGGGGCGGATCGCGAGATAGCAGGTCTCGCCCTTGCCGAAGGGCTGGCTGGAGGTGGCGATGATCGGCGGCTGGCCGTCGGCCCAGTCGACGCGGACATGGCCTTCGTCGGTGGGAGTCGCCTTGCCTTCGATGATGTTCACGTCACCGATGAAATCGGCAACGTAGACACTGTTCGGGGTCTCGTAGATGCGGTCGGGCGTGGCGACCTGGATGATCTGGCCCTCGTCCATGACGGCAACGCGGCTGGCGACTGTCATCGCCTCTTCCTGATCGTGGGTCACGATCACGAAGGTGGTGCCGGTCTTTTCCTGGATGTCCATCAGCTCGAACTGGGTCGCCTCGCGCAGCTTCTTGTCGAGCGCGCCGAGCGGTTCGTCGAGCAGCAGCAGCTTGGGCGCCTTGGCGAGACTGCGGGCCAGGGCGACGCGCTGGCGCTGGCCGCCAGAAATCTGGTGCGGCTTGCGCTGGGCGAAGCGTTCCAGCTTGGTCAGCTTGAGCATCTGGTCGACCCGGGCGTCGAGCTTGGCCTTTTCCATCCCCTCGCGGCGCAGGCCGAAGGCGATGTTTTCCCAGATCGAGAGGTGCGGGAACAGTGCGTAGGACTGGAACATCATGTTCACCGCGCGCTTGTTCGGCGGGACCGGGACGATGTTCTGGCCGCCAAGCTCGATCTTGCCCGAGGTGGGCGCCTCGAAGCCCGCGAGCATGCGCATGATGGTCGTCTTGCCGCAGCCCGAAGGACCCAGCAGCGCGAAGAACTCGCGTTCGTAGATGTCGAGACTCAGGTTGTCGATCGCGACGAAGTCACCGAACCTTTTGGTGACGTTCTCGAACCGGATCAGCGGCTTCTGGCCTGGCTCGTCCCAGGGGGCAAATACTGTCGTCGTCAAATCGGACCCTCGCGGCAATTGGCGGGCTTGCGGACGGGCCGCACCGGCCCGCCCGCCGGAGAGATCGGATCAGGTGCCCGATTTCACCTTGGTCCAGAGCCGGGTGACGACCCGCTGCACCTTCGCGTCATAGGGCGTGGTGGTGTAGAGGTGGTCGACCGTCTCGGCCGTCGGATAGATCGCCGGATCGCCGATCACGTCCTCTTCCAGAAACTCCTGGGACGCCTTGTTGCCGTTGGCGTAGTAGACGTAGTTCGACGCCGCCATGTTCTGGGCGTCCATCATGAAGTTCAGGAATTTGTGCGCCCCGTCCGGGTTCGGCGCGTCGGCCGGGATCGCCATCATGTCGAACCACATCAGCGCGCCTTCCTTGGGCGCGTTATAGGCGATTTCGACGCCGTTGTTGGCCTCGGCCGCGCGGTCGCGGGCCTGCAGCACGTCACCGGACCAGCCGAAGGCGACGCAGATGTTCCCGTTCGCCAGCGCATTGATGTATTCCGATGAGTGGAACTTTTGCACATAGGGGCGGACGGCCAGCAGCACCGGCTCGGCCTTGGCGATCACTTCGGGATCGTGGCTGTCCGGATCCTCGCCGATGTATTTCAGCGCGGCCGGGATCATTTCGGTCGGGGCGTCAAGGAACTGGACTCCGCACGA
>JAGRLX010000257.1 GCA_020441605.1 Alphaproteobacteria bacterium | reverse complement strand
GATGCCGGGACTGAACACCTAGTATGGCGACCTCATGCAGCTGAGTTGATTACCTTGGAGCGGGAAAGGCAGAGAGCCGCCGCAAAATTTCATTTTCCGGAAGAAAAACACTCGGGTCGTTGCGCCAAATGGTCAGCGCCTCGACAAGGGCAGCCTCGTGCCCATCTATTTTGTCGCGAAGTTCATCGACGATCCAAAGAACGCCATGAACTTCGACGTCATGGACCTGTGCGGCGTTTCGAAGAGCTCTGTCACCTGTCAGGAGAATCCCTGCATCATGGCACCGGGTTGTGACGAGGCACATGCAGTCATGAGCCGTCAGGCGTGGGTGACGGCCTTTGACGGCGAAGGCTTCCCGCACCTGTTCGGGAAGCAAGTCGTAGACCTCCAGCCCGTGGGCTTCGAGCATGTCCCATTCCAGGGCGGTGAAATCCAGGAGCTCGTCCTGCCGAATTGGATAGGGAACAATGAAGCGGTAGGGCAGCTTCAGCATCAGAGGCAAAAGCCGCCCTTTCCGAAGGTCGATTAGGCACGAGGCGTCATTGACAATTACACACGTCACGATTCCTGAGGCCCTCTGATCTGTTGCTCGACATTTTTCAGGGGTTTGTGGAGCATCTGTGCTGCTCGCACGGGAGAAATCAGCTCGTCACCTAGCGCTCGCCAAACCAGGCTCTTGTATCGAGCCGGGCTCTCGAAAGCGCCGACGCCCTGTCCCAGCCCAATCGGTTCAGGTTCGGACTTTCGCCAGGAGCGGGCATAGGTACGAAAGGCATAATCGACGGTGCTTGGCGAAACGATAGCAACGTCCCTCAGACGCATGAGTAACGCCGCCGCCGACACGCCGTGAAACTGCTTGAGGCGGACGATCTCATGATAGGTGATCCGCTTTCGGCTATCGCCAATTTCCTCCTTCAGGTGATCGCCAGGTACGAGGAATGCTCCGGCAAATCGGTGCATGGCCTTCTCTTTGTTCAAGCCAGGGCCGACAGCCACAATCACTCGGTGTGCGAGTTCGTGGGCCAGGTTGAAACGTTTGCGCTCGATCCCGGATTGGCTTGAAACGACAACAACCTCGGTTTCGCCTCGAGTGCCCATGAGCTCGACGTCGCAGGCAAGCCCGTCGAAACGAGGCGGCAGATCAGCCTCGATCACGCGAATACCTTTGTCTTCAAGAAGGCGGGTCATGCTTGGGATTGGGTCATTCCCAAGGTTCCAATGCTGGCGAAGCCGGATCGCCAGCGCTTCAGCCTCTTCGAAGGTCTGTACCGTGTGGTTTCGCAGTTCCCCGAAGCGATCCGGTTGCGGCGGCAGTTCGAGGATTTCTTCGATCGCCAGGTAGTCCTCCAGGTGCTCGATCACGATGGCTTCCGCCCGTGCCTGATCTTGGGCGGAGGTTGCTGAATGCTTGCGAAATTCGACGCCGCGTAGGCCTTTGACGTGCCCCGCCATCAGGAAGTCCAGGGAGACGCCAAGGGTTTTGCCGAGCTGAACCAGCACGGATGAACTCGGCATCATTTGGTCTTTTTCATACTTGCTGATTGCCTGGGCGCTCAGCGGCGGGTCGATCTGCTCGGCCAGCCGCTGCATCGAGAGGCCAGCCTTCTTTCGCGCAAGTCTCAATCTCTGTCCAAACACAACTCCCCCTTTGCTGGTTGAAAGACTACAAATCTTGTGCTAAATATAAACCACAAGTTGGCGATTCTGTCAACAAAATAAGGGCTTTTGGAGTGAAATTATGACGAAAAAGAACCAACATGTGGTGCCTCACAGCGGCGGATGGGCTGTCAGGGGTGCCGGAAACGAGCGAGCAACATCGGTACACAGGACGCAGTCGGAGGCAATTGAAGCCGCACGGACGACTGCCATCAACCAGGGCAGCGAGATGCTCATTCATGGGCGCAACGGACAAATCCGCGAGCGCAACACGTACGGGAAAGACCCGTATCCACCTGAAGGCTGAGAAAGGACAAAGCGATGCCGAAGGATCATCAGAAAGATCAGACCGTGACCATCATTGTGAATGGTCGCGAGAAGGTCGTCGAGAAGGGTGAGCTGACGATGCAAGAGCTCGTTCAGCTTGCGTATGAAAACCCGCCGACCGGCGAGTTCGTGTGTTTCACCATCACGTACCGCCGCGGTCACGGGAACAAGCCCGAGGGCACCCTCGAAGAAGGCGGTTCGGTCAAAGTCAAAGAAGGGATGATCTTCAATGTCACGGCGACTGATAAGTCTTAACGACGACCTGAAGGCGCTGGCCGATGACGGCTACGAGGTGGCGATCGAAGGAAGCCACCTCGTAGTGTCCAACGTGCCTTATGTGAACGCGCGCCGCGAAGTGAAGCGGGGCAAGCTGGTCTCAGTGTTGGAGCTGCGCGGCGAGCGAACCTCGCCGCCGAGCACCCACATCGCCATGTTCAGCGGCGATCATCCCTGCGATCAGCTTGGAAACGAACTGCGTCACATCAAGCATGGCAGCGGCAAGCAGAACCTTGGCAACGGTCTCTCTGTGGATCACTCGTTTTCGGCAAAACCGAAGGACGGGTATCGCGACTATCACCACAAGATGGCGACCTACGCTGAGATGATCTCCGGTCCCGCCCGCGCGATCGATCCAAGTGCGACGGCTAAGTCGTTTGTAGTGATCGACTCCGATGATGCCGATCCCGTGTTTCACTACATGGACACCGCATCGACGCGGGCTGGTATCGGCGCCATCACCGATAAACTGCGGGTGCCCAGGGTGGCCATTGTCGGCCTTGGCGGCACCGGTTCTTATGTCCTGGACTTTCTGGCCAAGACACCGGTTCTGGAAATCCATCTTTTCGATGGTGACGACTTCTTTCAGCACAACGCTTTCAGGGGGCCAGGGGCGGCAAGTCTTGAGGAAATCAGCTCACCTCGAAAGAAGGTTGAGTACTGGGCCCGTCGCTACGACCCGATGCGGCGTGGCATCGTCCAGCATCCCGTGTTTCTTGATGAAGAGAACGCAGCCCTTCTGGACGACATGGATTTCGTCTTCCTGTGCGTTGACTCAGGGGCCAGCAAGAGGCCGGTTGTTGAGCGCTTGGAGGAAAAGGGCATCGCATTTGTCGATGTTGGGATGGGCGTGCA
>JAGRLX010000256.1:859-1849 GCA_020441605.1 Alphaproteobacteria bacterium | reverse complement strand
ACCGTGGTGATCTGCACCATGACCGCACTGGTGATCGTCATCACCGGCATGCTGAATGTCGATCCGGCGACCGGGATGTACGTCTGGGACAGTGAAGCGGGCCGCATTGCCACCGAAGGCAGTCTCACCGGTGTCGAGCTGACTTCGGCAGCCTTCGGGTCTTCCTTCAGCTTCTTCCCCTATGTGCTGGCAATTGCCGTTGTGCTGTTTGCCTTCTCCACCATGATTTCCTGGTCCTATTATGGCCTTAAATCCTGGACCTATCTGTTCGGGGAAGGAAAAACCACTGAAATCAGCTACAAGGTGCTGTTCTGCGTTTTTGTGGTGATCGGGGCGGCGATGAACCTGGGAGCGGTGATCGACTTCTCCGATGCCGCCATTTTCGCCATGGCACTGCCCAATATCATTGGCTTGTACCTGCTGATGCCGGTGGTGAAGCGGGAGATGGACAGCTATCTCTCGCGACTGAAATCCGGCGAGATCAGGAAGTTCCACTAGGGCATATTGCGGCCGCGTCGCGCGGCCCCTTGCAAAACACCGAAGCCGCCGGGAGACCGGCGGCTTTGCCGCGAAAGGGGGGCGAAGGGCAAATGCCGAAACCCCTTGCAATAAACGCAGGTGCCTCGTATACGGCGCCTCTCAAGTTCGCGCGGCCGGCCGATGTGGCATGCCGAGTCGCGCGCAGACCGAACCTGAACCATAGGAGACGGAAATGCCCAAGATGAAGACCAAGTCGAGCTGCAAGAAGCGGTTCAAGGTCACTGCCAGCGGCAAGATCAAGACGGCCCAGGCCGGCAAGCGCCATGGCATGATCAAACGCACCAACAAGTTCATCCGCAACGCCCGTGGCACCACTGTCATGAGCGAACCCGATGCCAAGATCATCAAGGGCATGATGCCCTACGCGCGCTGAGGAGGATGAGCGATGTCGAGAGTTAAAGGCGGAACCACCACCCACGCCCGTCACAAGAAGGTTTTGAAGGCCGCCAA
>JAGRLX010000256.1:418-787 GCA_020441605.1 Alphaproteobacteria bacterium | reverse complement strand
AACCAGTACGCCACCCGCGACCGCAAGGCCCGCAAGCGCAACTTCCGCGCCCTGTGGATCCAGCGAATCAACGCCGCGGTGCGTGCCCATGACGAGGGCCTGACCTATTCGCGCTTCATCGATGGCCTGACCAAGTCGGGCATCGAGGTCGACCGCAAGGTGCTGGCCGATCTGGCCGTGAACGAGCCCGCCGCCTTCGGCGCGATCGTCGACCAGGCGAAGGCCGCGCTGGCCTGAACAGGGCCATGAGAAAGAACACCAGAACCGCCGGCCCGCAAGGACCGGCGGTTTTCGTTTGCGCGGTCGCGAGGGGTGCAGCGCGATGAACCTCGTCGCCATTGTCAATGCCGCCGTGATGCTGATGTTTGC
>JAGRLX010000256.1:0-269 GCA_020441605.1 Alphaproteobacteria bacterium | reverse complement strand
TCGTCCGTGTGGCTGACCGGGGGGCTGGCGGGCGCGCTGCCGCTGGAAATCTGGGGCATGCCGATGGTCGATGCGATCTTTGAATCGATCTCGGGGCTGACCACCACGGGCGCGACGGTGATGTCTGGGCTGGACACCTTGCCACACGGCATCCTGCTCTGGCGGGCGGTGTTGCAGGCCTTTGGCGGGGTGGGCTTCATCGTGACAGGCATGGCGCTGTTGCCGGTGCTGAGCACCGGGGGCATGCAGCTTTTTCGCACCGAAAGTTC
>JAGRLX010000255.1 GCA_020441605.1 Alphaproteobacteria bacterium | reverse complement strand
GGCTGCATCATGATGCGCAAGTGCCATCTCAATACCTGCCCTGTCGGCGTCGCCACCCAGGACCCGGAACTGCGCAAGCGCTTCAAGGGCCAGCCCGAGCATGTGATCAATTACTTCTTCTTCGTCGCCGAGGAGGTGCGCGAGCATCTGGCTGCCATGGGGCTCCGCTCCTACGACCAGTTGATCGGGGCGACCGAGAACCTCGACCAGCAGAAGGCCATCGACCATTGGAAGGCCCGGGGCCTCGACTTCTCGAAGATCTTCGCCAAGGCTGACGTGACCGGCCCCATCGCCACCCGCAAGATGTCGGCGCAGGACCACGGCATTGACAGGATCCTCGACCGCAAGCTCATCGCCGGGGCGCAACCTGCGCTGGAAGAGGGCAAGGCGGTGGTCGTCGAAACGCGCATCACCAGCGCGGACCGCACCGCCGGCGCCATGCTTTCGGGGGAGGTCGCAAAGCGCTACGGTCACGCCGGCCTGCCGGAAGACACGATCACCGTCAAGCTGACCGGCATCGCCGGGCAGAGCTTCGGGGCCTGGGCCGCCCATGGCGTGACCCTCGACCTCACCGGCGAGGCCAACGACTATGTGGGCAAGGGTCTCTCCGGCGGCAAGCTCATCGTCAAGCCGCACGACCAGATTGGCTTTGTGCCAGAGCAGTCGATCATCGTCGGCAACACCGTGCTCTATGGGGCCATCACCGGCGAATGCTACTTCCGCGGCGTGGCCGGTGAGCGGTTTGCCGTGCGCAATTCGGGCGCGGTTGCCGTCGTCGAGGGCGTGGGGGACCACGGCTGCGAATACATGACTGGCGGCTGCGTGCTGGTGATCGGCGAAACCGGGCGGAACTTCGCCGCCGGCATGTCAGGCGGCGTTGCCTATGTGCTCGACGAGGCGGGTGACTTCGCAAGGCGCTGCAACCTCGCCATGGTCGACCTTCAGCCGATCCCGGCCGAGGAAGCGACCTTCGAGAAGCTGCATCATTCGGCAGGCGACCTGCATAATCACGGCCTGGTTGATGTCACCTCGCAAATGGACCGCAACGACGCGACCCGTGTCTGGGAACTGCTCACCCGGCATGCCAGGTACACGGGGTCGTCTCGGGCCCGGACAATTCTCGACAACTGGAACGACTATCTGCCGAAATTCGTGAAGGTGATGCCGGTCGAATATGCCCGGGCACTTCAGGAACTGGAAAAGGCACAGGCCACCAGCGACGGCCTGACCATCGGCGTACAGAGGAGCGCATAACATGGGCAAGGTCACAGGCTTCCTCGAGATCGAGCGGCAGGACCGCAAGTACACGCCGGCGGCGGATCGCATCCGCCACTACAACGAGTTCGTCATTCCCCTGTCGGAGGAGACAGTCCGCAATCAGGCGGCGCGCTGCATGAACTGCGGCATCCCCTACTGTCATAACGGCTGCCCGGTGAACAACCAGATCCCCGACTGGAATGATCTCGTCTACAATGGCAACTGGGAAGAGGCCGCACGCAACCTCCACTCGACCAACAACTTCCCGGAATTCACCGGCCGCGTTTGCCCAGCGCCCTGCGAGGCCTCCTGCACTCTCAACATCGACGACAACCCGGTCACCATCAAGACCATTGAGTGCGCCATCGTCGACAAGGCCTGGGAGAATGGCTGGATCAAGCCGGAATCCTACCGCGAAAAGACCGGCAGGAAGGTGGCGGTGATCGGAGCGGGACCCGCTGGTCTCGCCGCGGCCCAGCAGCTCGCCCGAGCCGGGCACAGCGTGCATCTCTTCGAGAAGAATACCAAGGCCGGCGGCCTCCTGCGTTATGGCATTCCCGACTTCAAGATGGAGAAGCATCTGATCGACCGCCGTATCCGCATCATGGAGGCTGAAGGAGTCACCTTCCATTATGGCACACACATCGGTGTCAGCCAGGATGCCCGGCAGCTGATCGACAGTTTCGATGCCGTGCTTCTCACCGGCGGGTCAGAAAAGCCGCGCGATCTGCCCGTGCCGGGTCGCGATCTCGCGGGGATTCACTTCGCCATGGAGTTTCTGCCGCAACAGAACCGCCGCGTCTCCAAGGAGCCGCCCCTCGACAACAAGCCCATCCTCGCCGATGGCAAGCATGTGGTGGTGATCGGCGGCGGCGACACGGGCTCTGACTGCATCGGAACCTCGGTGCGCCAGGGCGCGCTTTCGGTCACCCAGCTGGAGGTGATGCCCAGGCCACCCGAGAAGGAAAACAAGATGCTCACCTGGCCCAACTGGCCGTTGAAGCTGCGCACCTCGTCGTCGCATCAGGAGGGGGCAGAGCGCGATTTCTCGGTCGCCACCAAGTCATTCTCCGGTGAGAAGGGCGAGGTGAAGAAGCTCCATTGTGTGCGCCTGGACAGCAGCATGAAGGAGATCCCGGGGAGTGAGTTCGACTTGAAGGCCGACCTCGTGCTGCTGGCCATGGGCTTCGTCCATCCGGTGCACGAAGGCATGCTCCAGTCCCTGGGCCTGACCCTCGATCCGCGCGGCAACGTGTTGGCCAATACCGTCAACTACAAGACGAGTCTTGAAAAGGTATTCGCGGCGGGTGACATGCGTCGCGGTCAGTCGCTGGTGGTCTGGGCCATCCGCGAGGGCCGTCAGGCCGCCCGCGCCGTCGACGAATTCCTGACGGGCGAGTCGATCCTGCCCCGCTGAGTTGACCAGCATCAAGGACCACCCCGCGATTTGCTTCATCCTTAAGCGCAGCGTTGAGGGAGGCGGGCATGGGTTTCGTCCACAACATCGACCCCGTGATGTTCACCATCGCTGGGTTTGACGTCTACTGGTATGGCTTCGCCTACAGCTTCGGCTTTGCCTTCATGGTGCTCTGGCTCTGGTGGCGCCGTGAGAGCTTGGGCTGGACGGCAGCCCAGGTGGTCAACATCAGCATCGTCTTCGTGGTTCTCATTCTCGCCGGCGGCCGTATCTTCGAGGTCATCGTCTATGAATGGGACTGGTATCGCGATCACTTGGGGCAAATCCCCATGCTGTGGAAAGGCGGCATGGCCACCCACGGCCTGCTGGCCGGGTCGGCCCTGGCCGCGCTGATAGCCTCCGCCTGGACCCGGACACCATTACTCAGGCTGCTTGACAGCCTCTCCGTCGCCGCGGCCTTCATCTTGGGCGTGGGACGGATTGGCAATTTTATCGAAGGCGGCGTCATCGGAACCGTCACCAGCCTGCCCTGGGGCGTAAAGCTTCCCGATGTCGAAGGCTTCCGCCATCCCGTTTCCCTTTATGACGGCGCCAAGAACCTCTTGCTCGTGCCGGTTCTCATGGCGGTGTTGAAACGTTGGCCCGCCGGTCAGGGCGTCGCGACCGCGATCTTTCTCATCGGCTACGGCGGGCTGCGCTTTCTCGTCGACCAGTTGCGCGATTATGAGTCCTCGCTTGCGGGCCTCGGTCCGGGCCAGTGGTTCAACCTCGGCATGGCAGCCTTTGGCGCGGTCATGCTCGTCGTGTGCTTGCGCCGGACGACCAGACTGGCCACAGCGCCGGTGGTTGCCGCGCGCGCCGCAGGTCCTGTGGCTGTTCTGATTCTCCTCGTGGCGGTGCTCTTCCCTCTGTCCATCCCCACCAGCTGGACCACCGAATACCTGGCAATCAAGCGCGGCACAGCGGAGCAACAATAAGGTCAGGCGAGCAGTTTGCGCACCGCCTCCTGCCAGCCCGCATATTTCGCCATACGCTCGGCCGCCCTCATCTTGGGGCGAAACCGCATCTGGCGCTTCCATGATCTGGCGAAGATGGACGGCTCCGGCAACAGTCCGGCCCGGTAGCCGGCGAGATAGGCGGCTCCGAGCGCCGTCGTCTCGAGCACCGCGGGCCGGTCGACCGGCGCGTCGAGAATGTCGGCCAGCCGCTGCATGGTCCAGTCCGACGCGGTCATCCCGCCATCGACGCGCAAGATGGTTTTGCCATCGCCGCCCCAGTCCTTGTGCATGGCCTCGAGCAGGTCGCGGGTCTGGTAGCAGACCGCTTCCAGCGCCGCTTGCGCGATTTCCTTGTTGGTCGTGCCGCGGGTCAGGCCGAACAGGGCGCCACGCGCCTGCGCATTCCAATAGGGCGCTCCGAGACCGACGAAGGCCGGCACCAGATAGACCTGCTGATGCGGATCGGCTGTCCTGGCCAGGGTGCCCGACTCCTTGGCGGTCCTGACGATCTTCAGCCCGTCCCGCAGCCACTGCACCGCCGCGCCGGCAATGAAGATGGCTCCTTCGAGGGCATAGGTCCGCTGTCCATCCAGTTGATAGGCCACCGTCGTCAACAGGCGGTTCTGCGAGGCGACCGCCGTCTCACCGGTATTCAGCAGCGCAAAGCAACCGGTCCCGTAGGTGGATTTCAGCATGCCAGGTTCGAAACAGGCCTGCCCGACCGTGGCCGCCTGCTGGTCGCCCGCTACCCCGCAAATCGGAATAGCCGCACCCAGGAGGGCCTTGTCGGCAACGCCGAAGTCGGCAGCGCAGTCCTTGACCTCCGGCAGAAGCGCACGCGGCACGTTCAGCATACGGAGCAGTTCTTCGTCCCATTCCCCCGAGTGAATGTTGTACAGCAGCGTGCGTGATGCGTTGGTAGCATCGGTTGCATGCACCTGGCCGCCGGTCAGCCGCCAGATCAGGAAGCTGTCGATCGTGCCAAAGGCCAACTGGCCTTTCTCGGCCTTTGCCCGCGCACCCTTCACATGATCGAGCAACCACGCGATCTTGGTGCCGGAGAAATAGGGATCGAGCAGCAAGCCGGTCTTCTCGGTGAACGCCCGCTCCAATCCTTCTGCCTTTAGCCGGTCGCACATCTCCGCCGTGCGCCGGTCCTGCCAGACGATCGCCTTGTGGATCGGCTTGCCCGTCTTGCGGTCCCAGATCACGACTGTCTCGCGCTGGTTGGTGATGCCGATGGCGCACACCTGCCCGGCCTTCGCCTTGGCTTTGCGCAGCGCCGCCTTGCACACCGTCAGGACCGAAGCCCAGATCTCCTCCGGATCGTGCTCGACCCAGCCGGATTTGGGAAAGAACTGGCGAAACTCCTTCTGGCCCACGCCTTTCGGCTTCAGCTTGCCGTCGAACACGATGGCGCGGGACGATGTTGTGCCCTGGTCAATGGCGAGAATGAAGTCGGGCATGGGCTACCCCTCCACCTTTCTCCGGCTCTTGGATTTCTGCTTGGGGTTGAAGTAATTCCGCAAGGCGTCCTGCTCGTCCTGGGAGAGATGCAGCCCGAGCTTCGAGCGCCGCCACAGGATGTCGTCGGCGGTCTGTGCCCATTCCTCAGTCCGCAGCCACGCGATTTCGCGCTCCGTCAGCAACCCGAAACTCTCCCCCATGTCCTGGGCAAAACGCGCGTCATCGAAGATCTTTTCGGCCTCCGTCCCATAGGCCCTGAACATGCGGCGCACATTGCGCGGTGTCATGAAGGAGTACTTGCGGGTCAACTCGGCGATATAGGCGTCCACCTCGGCATAGGCGAGGTCGCCCCCCGGCAGGCTCGCGTTGGCCGTCCATGGCTTTCCCGTGCCGGGGAAGAACGGCTCGATCTTCTCCAGAGCGGCCTCGGCCAGCTTGCGAAATGTTGTGATCTTGCCACCGAATACCGACAGGAGCGGTGCGCCTCCCGCCGGATGATCGAGCTTCAGCACATAGTCGCGCGT
>JAGRLX010000254.1 GCA_020441605.1 Alphaproteobacteria bacterium | reverse complement strand
CGTGCTGATTCAGGTCTACCAGGGTGAGCGCGAGTTCGCCCGCGACAACAAGCCGCTGGGCACCTTCGAACTGACCGGCATCGCCCCCGCCCCGCGCGGCATCCCGCAGATCGAGGTCTCTTTCGACATCGACGCCAACGGCATCGTCAATGTCTCGGCCAAGGACAAGGCGACGAACAAGGAACAGCAGATCCGCATCCAGGCGTCGGGCGGTCTCAGCGATTCCGAGATCGAAAAGATGGTCAAGGAGGCTGAAGCCAATGCCGCCGAAGACAAGAAGCGGAAGGACCTGGTGGAGGCCAAGAACCATGGCGAGGCGCTGGTCCACTCGACCAACAAGTCGATGACCGAACTGGGCGACAAGCTGGCGCAGTCCGACAAGTCGACCGTGGAAGCCGCGATCGCGGATCTCAAGACGGCGATGGAAGGCGACGATGCCGAGGACATCAAGGCCAAGACCAATACGCTGTCGCAGGCCGCGATGAAGATCGGCGAGGCGTTGTACAAGGCCCAGAGCGCTGCATCCGGCGACCAGGGCGGAGAAGGCGGGGCCTCACAGTCCGGCGAGGACGACGTGGTCGATGCCGACTTCACCGAAGTCAAGGACGACGACAAGCGTTCATAACGGTAATCCGGCACCCCATCCTTAGGGCTCACACCTTGGGATGGGGTCTGCTATAGGCGTTGTGTGTGCAATCGCCTGACGGTGACAATTCAACATGGCCAAACGCGACTTTTACGAGATTCTCGGCGTCGGCAAGAATGCCGATGAAAAGGAGCTGAAAAGCGCCTATCGCAAGCTCGCCAAGCAATATCACCCGGACGCCAATCCGGGCGACAAGACGGCCGAGGCGAAATTCAAGGAAATCAGCGAAGCCTACGACATCCTCAAGGACCCGCAGAAGAAGGCCGCATATGACCGCTTCGGCCACCAGGCCTTTGAGGGTGGCATGGGTGGAGGACGGGGACCGGGCGGTGCCGGCTTCGGCCCCGATTTCAATTCGTCCATGTCGGACATCTTCGAAGACCTGTTCGGCGACTTTATGGGTGGCCAGCGCGGGCGCGGCGGTGGCCGCGGACGGGGTGGCGCGAGCGGCGCGGCGCGTGGCGCCGACCTCCGCTACAACATGGAAATCGCCCTGACCGAAGCCTATACCGGCAAGACGGCCCAGATCCGTGTTCCGTCTTCTGTCACTTGTGACACCTGCGGGGGCTCGGGCGCCAAGGCCGGCTCAGCGCCCAAGACCTGCGGCACCTGCGGCGGACAGGGCGCTGTCCGGTCGCAATCGGGCTTCTTCACCGTCGAACGGACCTGCCCGACCTGCCAGGGCCGCGGCCAAGTCATCTCAGACCCCTGCAACTCCTGCGGTGGACAAGGCCGGGTCACCAAGGAACGCACGCTGTCGGTGAATATCCCCGCCGGCGTTGAGGACGGCACCCGAATCAGGCTTGCGGGCGAGGGCGAGGCGGGGCTCCGCGGCGGTCCCACGGGCGACCTCTACATTTTCCTGTCGGTCCGGCCCCATGAATTCTTCCAGCGTGATGGCGCCGACCTGTTCTGTAAGGTGCCGGTTTCGATGGCCGCCGCCTCGCTGGGCGGCGAGATCGAGGTACCGACGATCGACGGCAAGAAGGCGCGCGTGTCTATTCCGGAAGGAACCCAGACAGGCAAGCAGTTCCGCCTCAAAGCCAAGGGCATGCCGGTGCTGCGCTCCTCGCAGTTCGGCGACATGTATATACAGGTCTCGGTGGAAACCCCGGTCAATCTGTCCAAGCGCCAGCGCGAACTGCTGCGTGAGTTCGACAAGGAAGCCCGCAACAACAGCCCTGAAAGCGACGGCTTCTTTGCCAAGGCCAAGGCCTTCTGGGACGGGTTCGGAGGCTAGAACAGCGGGCGATCGTTTGCGCCTTCGCTCGCAAACGGTTATCCTTGTCTCACCCGATGCGAGACGAAGGGCTGCCAAGGTCCAGGCCAAGACGCAAGTACTGACCGACCATGTCAGTTCCGTTGGTCAGTCCACCCGTTCACCCGGATAGACCCCCCACAGCATGGCCTGTTCGATCCAGCCGTCATAACCATTGGTGGTGATCTCACACCAATCGCCGGTACAATCCTCGACATCGGCGACGACGCCGGCACCAACCTTGGCCACCAATCCGCTATCGGCCTGGGCCGAGGCATGGAGGGGAACCGTCTGCCCACTGCGCCAGGGCGCCACGACAGCGGTGCGCTTACCGGACAGCATGTTCTGCAGGATCCAGCCTTCCTCGCCATCACTGTCGCGGATGCGCCGCCAGGTCTCGAATTCGGCAACGATCTCGACCGGCATGCCCTTGCGGGTAAAGACCCAGGCGACAGGATGGTCGCTCGATGGGCCGCGGCGCACATTCACCTTTTCGGCCTTGAGGGAAACGAAACGCGGCACCGGAAGTCCAGAAGGGCCGAGGGTGCGGGGCGGCGCTGAAATCGAAGCCGTGGTATCGCCGGCAGTTGTGCCGGCCTGCGAATCGTTCCGCTTGCCGAAGAATGACCAGGCCGTAGCCCCGGCCACCACCAGGCAAGCCAAGGCCAACAGCATAGAGCCTATGCGACGGTTTCCTGCACGGGACCAAGCCATGATCCGGGTATTTCCCCTGTTACCGACACCATGTCAACGGCCCTGGCTTGCGCCAGTCTACCGCTCTGCTAGACACGCTGACAAATTCCACCTGGCGCCACTCTACAAAAGGGGGCCGCCATACCCCATGACACGGTTGCCCCGTCGGGGTTAAGATTGTGTAAAGTTCGAGCGGAGGTCCGATCCGGCATGACAAAGCGCAAACCCATCGTTGTCGTCACGCGCAAGCTCCCTGATGTCGTAGAGACGCGGATGATGGAACTGTTCAACACCCGCCTCAACACTACCGATGAGCCGATGGGCAAGGCGGCTCTGATCGATGCGGTCAGGACCGCCGAAGTGCTGGTTCCCACCGTGACCGACCGCATCGACAAGGCGGTCATCAACCAGGCCGGAGACCAGTTGAAGCTGATCGCCAACTTCGGCACCGGCGTCGACAACATCGATGTCGAAACGGCCCTGTCGCGCGGCATCACCGTCACCAACACGCCCGGAGTTCTGACCGAAGACACCGCCGACATGACCATGGCCCTGATCATGGCCGTGGCCCGGCGGCTGATCGAGGGCGCCAAGGTGATCGGGCCTGACAACTCCTGGCAGGGCTGGTCGCCGACCTGGATGCTGGGAAGCCGGATCTGGGGCAAGCGCCTCGGCATCATCGGCATGGGGCGAATCGGCACCGCCGTCGCCCGCCGCGCCAGGGCCTTCGGCCTGCAGATCCACTATCACAACCGCAAGCCAGTCGTTCCCAAGCTCGAGGAGGAACTCGAAGCCACCTATTGGGAAAGTCTCGACCAGATGCTCGCCCGCATGGATATCGTGTCGGTCAACTGCCCGCACACGCCTGCCACCTATCATCTGCTTTCGGCGCGCCGGCTCAAGCTGATGAAGAAGGAGGCGATCATCGTCAATACCGCGCGCGGCGAGGTGATCGATGAAAATGCGCTGGCCCGCATGCTGGAATCAGGCGACCTGGGCGGCGCCGGCCTCGACGTGTTC
>JAGRLX010000253.1 GCA_020441605.1 Alphaproteobacteria bacterium | reverse complement strand
CTGGCGGCGCTTGATGACTTCCTGGATCTTGTACTGGCGGCGCGGCGGCTTGCGGCGGCGCTGCGGAACCTCCTCGAGGGCATCCTCGGCGCCGATGGATTCGATCTTCTGATTTTCGGGATCCTCGTCGACGACTTCCAGGCCATTACCGAGTTCGGCGGGCATGCCATGAGCAACCTCGGGTCCGTCGCCGTCGGCGTCTCTCGTGCCGACAAGTTCCTCGCCGGTCGTGTCGGTGGCATCATCCGCGACTGTCTCGACGTCCGGTGAGGCGGTCAGCGTATCGACTGCCTCTTGCGCGGTGTCTTCGGATGTCTCCTCGGACGTGGCCGGGGACGGTTCGGCGGGAGACTCCACCTGCTCGTCGTCAGCCTCGCCCGACTCATCGGCCACGGCCTCTGAAATGGCATTGTCTGCCTGGTCGCGCTGGAGTGGCCGCGCAACCGGCCGTTCCCGGTGCCGTTCTTCACCGCCATCTGAATGGCCATTGTCATCGTCATCCTGCTCGGCATCGTCTTCTTCCTGCTCGCGCAACAAGGCTTGACGATCGGCCAAGGGGATCTGGTAATAGTCGGGATGGATTTCGGCAAAAGCCAGAAATCCGTGGCGGTTGCCGCCGTACTCGACAAAGGCCGCCTGGAGCGACGGCTCCACCCGGGTGACTTTGGCGAGGTAGATATTGCCTTTTAGTTGACGCCGGGCGGCGCTTTCGAAATCGAATTCCTCGATGCGATTGCCACGGACGACGACCACGCGGGTCTCTTCGCTGTGGGTTGCGTCGATGAGCATCTTGCTGCCCATGATATTTGTTCCCTGGCGCGCCGACGAGACAAGTCAGACCGGCTCTCCACTCCGGATAGGAGAGCCCGGGAATGCTTGAGGTCGTGGCTGCGCGATGGGGGCACGGCGCGCAGGCCGAAAGATGACGGCGGCAACCCTGCCCCCGGAACACTCCGGGGTGGAAGGGGCGCTTGCATCGTCGTCTGGGTCATGCCCGAGATTATCCTTGGTTCCGGTGGTCCGGAACGGTTCAACACACTGTCGCGACAGGTTGACCTGCCGGACAACGGCGAAATTCCTCCGAGAACTTCATGCCGCAACGCATGCGAACGAGGGACTACCCTTGGTATCCGGACCCCGCCCGACGCGAAAACTGACGCCCGGTCATCAAGATTCCGCAGATTCGCGGCGATGACAGACGGGTGACCGTGGTCTTTTATGTGCGAGGGGGCCGAATTGCAAGCTGCTTTGCAGTCTTGGCAAAGCCGATCTGCGGCAACAATTGGTTAACCACCGGGGCAATAGGTTAGGACCATGACTTCCGGAGACCGTCTGACCATGACCTGCCGCTCGCTGCGATGCACCATGGGCCGGGCAATGGCCGTGCTCACCGCAGGGACCCTTGCGTTGGCTTTGGTCCTTGTGGCTGGTCCTGCAGCCGCCGAGGCGGTGGCGACAGCAGCGAGGGTGGGCGGCGACGAGGACCGCACCCGCTTCGTGGCAGACCTTTCCGAAACTGTCGGCTATTCCGTGTATGTGTTGCCCAATCCATACCGGGTGGTCATTGATCTTCCCGACGTGAGGTTTGATCTGCCGCCTGACGCAGGAAGCCAGGCCCGCGGCCTCATTTCAGAATACCGCTATGGAGAAATGGACGACGCTCGCTCGCGAATCGTGATCGATACCAAGGGCCCGGTGCTCATCGAGAAATCCTTCGTCGTCGAACCGCAGGCGGGCCAACCGGCCCGCATCGTGGTCGATCTCGTGCGCACGTCGCACGACGCATTCATGAAGACCTACGAAGCGGAAGCCCAGGCCAGCGGGCAGCCAGCGGCACACGCCGCGTCCGAAACCCGCGAAATCGACCGCAATGGCGAAGCCGCCGTGATCCCCATTCCGCGGCCCAAGCCCGGAACCGAACCGCCCCCCGCTTCCACGAAGAAGGCTGCAGCGCTTCCGCCCCGCGACCGCAAGCTCATTGTCATTGATCCCGGTCACGGCGGCATCGATCCAGGCGCCATCGGACTGAAGAAGACGCTGGAGAAGGACGTTGTCCTGGCTTTCGGATTGCATCTGCGCGACCATCTCAGCAAGGACGGCCGCTACGAGGTCGTCATGACGCGCAGTGGCGACGAGTTCCTGACACTACGCGACCGGGTGCGGGTGGCACGGGAGCGGGAAGCCGACTTGTTCATCGCCATCCATGCCGACACGGTTAGGGGGCCTGCCGCGTCGGGTGCCACGATCTACACCCTTTCCGAGAAGGCCTCCGACGCCGAGGCCGAAGCGCTTGCCCACAAGGAAAACCGGGCCGACATCATCGGCGGTCTCGATCTCGGAACGGAAAACGAGGAAGTCGCAGGCATCCTGATCGATCTTGCCCAGCGCGAGTCGAAGAAGCACGCCGTGTTCTTCGCCCGCAAGGCGGTGAACGAGATGCGGACGGTCACGCATTTTACCGGAAAGCCCTTGCGGTCGGCGGGATTCGTGGTGCTGAAGGCTCCCGATGTGCCCTCCGTTCTCGTTGAACTCGGCTATCTGTCGACGGCCAAGGATGAAACGCAACTCTCGTCGCCGAAATGGCAGGATGCCGTTTCCGCCGCCATGGCCCGCGCCGTCGACAAGTATTTCTCCACCGAGGTTGCGGTCCGGATCGACTGAACTGCCGTCTCTTGGCCACATTCGCCAACTAGCGAAAACGGGTTGGGGAATGCGATGGATGTGCTAATGGCTGCCCCACTGAAGGTTGCAGGAGCGAATCCCGGCAGATGCTGCGTTTTTTCGGATGGCTGTTCACCGTAGGCTTTATGATGTTCCTCGGCCTCGCTGCGGGACTGGCCTACGTCATCTGGGATGTTTCGAAAGACCTTCCAGACTACAAGCAGCTGGCCCAGTACGAACCACCCGTCATGACCCGCATCCATGCGGCTGACGGATCGCTGCTGGCCGAATATGCCGCCGAACGCCGGCTGTTCGTGCCCGTCAACCAGATGCCCAAGCAGCTCATACACGCCTTCATTTCGGCCGAGGACAAGACCTTCTACACCCACGGCGGCCTCGACTGGATGGGCATCGCAGCGGCGGCGGTCCGCTATGTGCAGGTGAAGCTCTCGGGCCGCGGACAGATCGTCGGCGCCTCGACGATTACCCAGCAGGTGGCGAAGAACTTCCTGTTGAGCAACGAGCGGTCGCTACAACGCAAGCTGAAGGAAGCGCTGCTGGTCCAGCGCATTGAACAGGCGTTCAGCAAGGACCAGATCATCGAACTCTATCTGAACGAGATCTTCCTTGGGCTCAATTCCTACGGCGTCGCCGCAGCGTCGCTGAATTATTTCGGAAAGTCCCTCGACCAGCTCGATCTCGAGGAAATCGCCTATCTGGCGGCGCTCCCGAAGGGGCCAAACAACTATCACCCGTTCCGTCAACGTGAGCGTGCCATCGAGCGCCGCAACTGGGTGCTCTCCCAGATGTTCGCCAATGGCTATATCAGCGAGGCCGATATGAAAGCGGCCCAGGCCAAACCGCTGGAGGTCAATCCGCGCCCCTTCGGCGCGCAGCTCTTCGCCGCCGAATCCTTTGCCGAGGAGGTGCGCCGCGAGTTGATCGAGATGTACGGCAAGGAAAAGCTCGACAAGGGCGGCCTCTCGGTGCGAACCACCCTCGATCCGAAGCTGCAGATCTATGCCCGCCAGGCATTGGCCAGAGGCCTGATCGGCTTTGACCGCAAACGCGGTTACCGGGGTCCGATCAGCCGGGTTGATCTCGCTGGAGACTGGGGCCTCCTGCTGAAGGACCGCAAGGTGCCGGCCGATGTTGCCCCCTGGCGCCTCGCGGTCGTGCTTGAGGTCGATGACACCAAGGCGACGATCGGGCTACAGCCCCATGTCGGGCCCGACGGCAGCCAGGACGCCGCCCGCGAGACCGGGATCATTCCGCTTGCCCTGCTGGAATGGGCCCGCGCCTATGTCGACGGCAGCAAGCTCGGTCCCAAGATCAAATCCCCAGCCGAAGTATTGGCCGCGGGTGACGTGATCTATGCCGCTCCAGCGAAGGCCGAAGGCGAATGGCACCTGGTGCAGATGCCTGACGTCGAAGGGGCCTTTGTCGCCATGGACCCCCATACCGGCCGCGTGCTGTCGCTGGTCGGCGGCTTTTCCTATGGCCGCAGCCAGTTCAATCGCGCTGTCCAGGCCATGCGCCAGCCCGGCTCCTCGTTCAAGCCCATCGTCTATGCGGCGGCACTCGATAACGGCTACAGCCCGTCGTCGGTCGTGCTCGACGCACCCATCGAGTTCAAGCTGCCGAGCGGGCAGATGTGGAAGCCGAAGAACTACCAAGACAAGTTCTTTGGCCCCTCGACCCTCAGGCGCGGCATCGAGCAATCGCGAAATGTGATGACTGTTCGCCTGGCCGACGAAATGGGCATGGTGAAGGTGGCCGATCTGGCGCAGCGTCTAGGCATCTATGCCAAGCTGCCCATGCAACTGGCCATGGCTCTCGGAGCGGGCGAAACGACACTGCTTAAGATGGTGACAGCCTATGCCATGATCGACAACGGTGGGCGCAAGATCGAGGCCACGCTCATCGACCGGGTGCAGGATCGCTATGGCCGCACCATTTTCCGCCACGACGGCCGTGACTGTTCCGGCTGCCGCGATGGGCAGTTTTCTCCCGACATGCCCGACCCCGAGCTCCTTGACATCCGTGAGCAGGTCATGAGCCCCTACACGGCCTATCAGATTACGTCCATGATGGAAGGTGTGGTCGTCCGCGGCACCGGCAAGCGCATGCAGGTTGTGGGCAAGCCGGTGGCCGGCAAGACCGGCACATCCAACGATGAGAAGGACGCCTGGTTCATTGGCTTCACCCCCGATCTCGTGGTGGGCGTCTATATCGGATACGACAACCCGAAACCTATGGGCAGGGGCCGCACGGGCGGCGAACTGGCCGCGCCCGTGGTGGCCGATTTCATGCGGCTGGCCCTGCGCGACAAGGCGGCGACACCATTCCGCGTGCCTCGGGCCATAGAACTCATTCCAATCGATGCCAAGTCCGGCAAGCGCGCCATTTTTGGCGAAGATGGAGTCATCCTCGAGGCCTTCAAGCCCGGTGACGAGCCGCCCGACGCGACGAAGGTCATCGGCGAAGGAACGGTAACGGCATCGGCTCCCCAGCAGGGTGAAGGCGTCGTCCTGGTGCCTCCCAACCAGCCGCCGCTTGAGGCCCCACCGCCATCCGATGGAGGCGGGTTGACGACACAGGGTGGCGGCCTCTATTGAGCGCCTTCGAGAAACGAAATCGCAAGCAGGAACATGCGCGCAGAAATCGCCACGCTGGTCGACGAAATGAAGCAGTCCATCGGACTGCTGAGGAGGCATCTTTGACTGGGATACGGCCCAGAAGCGCCTCGCGGAACTGAACGCAAAGGCGGAAGACCCGTCGATCTGGAACGACCCGCAAAAGGCGCAGGACGTGATGCGCAAGCGGCAGGACCTCGAAAACCGCATCCGCACCGTGATCGAGCTTGAACAGACCATCTCCGACAACGCCGAACTGATCGAACTGGGCGACGCCGAGGGTGACCAGTCCATCGTGACCGAGGCGGAGAAGGCATTGATCGCACTCAAGCCGAAGGTCGCCGAACACGAAATCGAGACGCTTTTGTCTGGCGAAGCCGACAGCAACGATGCCTATGTCCAGATCAATGCCGGCGCCGGCGGCACCGAGAGCCGGGACTGGGCGGCGATGCTGCTGCGGATGTACACCCGCTGGGCCGAGAACCACGGCTTCAAGCTCGAATAGCT
>JAGRLX010000252.1 GCA_020441605.1 Alphaproteobacteria bacterium | reverse complement strand
CCAGCCGGTGATGCACATGTGGTAGGAGTAATCGCCCGACGCCTGCCGCGCGGCACGGCCTTCCCATGTGTCGAGGGCAGCCAGCATGCCATCAGGGCCTGGAATGACGAAATCGACCACCATCGTGGTGCCGCCCGAAAGGGCCGCAAAGGTGCCCGTCTCCCAGGTCTCGGCGGTCGTTGTGCCCATGAAGGGCATTTCGAGATGGGTATGCGGGTCGATGCCGCCCGGCATGATATAGGCGCCTTCAGCATCGATCACTGTATCGCCCTTCAGTCCTTCGCCAATCGCGGCGATCTTTTCGCCTTCGATCAGAACATCCGACACATAGCTGCGGTCGGCTGCGACGATCGTGCCACCCTTGATTACCTTCGACATTTTGCTTGTCCTCTCGTTGATCGTACAGAGACTGTATCTCTTTGGCCGGCGAATGTGACTTCAGTTTTCGGGTGGCGGTATGGCACCCTTGCGCTCGACAATAAGCCTGTAGGACTCAGGTTCGCGATGCTTGGCGAAATTGAAAATCGTCTCGCGATAGCGTTTGCCAAGATCGAGATCGCAGCGGGCGGTAATGACCTCGTCCTCGAGCGAAACGGCCTGAGCCACGATTTCGCCGGAGGGCGCAATGATGACGCTCTGGCCGACCATCTTGGAGCCTTCTTCATTGCCACACTTCGCCGTGCCCACGACCCAGGTTGCATTCTGGTAGGCGCCCGCCTGCATCGAGAGATGATTGTGAAAGCTGGTGAGTCCGTCGATGTCGGGATGGCCGGTGTGATCGAAGGGTGTGTTGTAACCGAGCATGACCATTTCCACGCCCTGCAGGCCCATAACCCGGTAGGTCTCGGGCCACCGCCGATCGTTGCAGATGCACATGCCCATCACGCCACCGAACCCCCGCCACACGCTGAAGCCGAGATCGCCCGGCTCGAAATAGCGCTTCTCTAGGTGCTGATGCGCGCGGTTGGGTTGCGGCTCGGCGTGGCCCGGAAGATGTACCTTGCGATACTTGCCGATGATCCTGCCCTGGCGATCGACGAGGATGGATGTATTGAACCGGCGTTTGCGTCCTCCTTCGCTCAGCAGTTCGGCATAACCAACGTAGAACCCGATCCCGAGCTTCGTGGCCTCGTCAAACAGGGGCTGGGTCTCCGAACCCGGCATGGAGTGCTCGTAATAGCTGTCGAGTTCTGCCTCATCGTCGATCAGCCAGCGCGGAAAGAAAGTCGTCAGCGCCAGTTCCGGAAATACCACCAACTCCGCCCCACGGGACTTCGCCTCCCGCATCATGGCGATGAGCCTGGCGACCGTCTGCTTGCGGGTTTCGGCCTTCGCAATCGGGCCCATCTGGGCCGACGCGGTCTGGATGATGCGTGTCATTCTTTCTGATGCTCTCTCCCTGCGGTCCTGTCGTCGGGTCGATGGTCAGTGGCCGGCCTCTGCCGTAGGATCGCCTGACGAATTGTTGTCGCCCTTCAGATAGTGGTTCTGCTCGCGCGACCAGACGGCCGAGACGGTGTCGCCCAGCTTGCGCGGATTGGTGAAGTAGTCTGCATCGTTGAGGTAAACGATGAACTCGTCTGTCTGACCGGTCTTGAGCGCGACTTTGACGAAAGTGCCCTGGTATTCGATATTGCGAACCTCGCCGGCGATGGCATTGTCCGATAAGCCCCTGACATTCGCCAACTTCACGCCATCGCGGCGGATGGCAAAGGCGATCTTCTGTCCCTTGGCGACATCCGGGCCAACGCCGAGCGTGAAACTGTTGCCGGCATCGTCGACCATCCGGATGCTCTCCGTCGTCGTGCTCTCGACGGTTCCGAAGATCACATTCTGCCCGCCCATGAATCTGGCCACATAAGGACTATGGGGATGATCGTAGATCTCGCGCGGATGGCCGGACTGCTCGACGGTACCATGGTCCATTATGACCACTTGGTCGGCGAGCGCGATGGCTTCCGGCTGGGTGTGGGTGACGTGTACGAAGGTGATGCCAAGTTCGGTCTGTAGGCGCTTCAGTTCGCTACGCATGCGCAGCCTGAGGAATTCATCGAGCGCGGACAATGGCTCATCGAGCAGAAGCACCTGTGGATTGGTCACCAGCGCACGGGCCAGGGCGACACGTTGCTGCTGGCCGCCGCTCAGCTGTGACGGCACACGCTCGGCCAGATGGGCGAGTTGAACCCGCTTCAACATGGTCATGGCCTGATCGCGGCGTTCGGCAGCGCCGAGACCGGCGACCTTCAGGCTGAAGGCGACGTTGTCTCGGACCGACAGATGGGGAAAAAGCGCATAGTTCTGGAACATAAGCGCCGTGCCACGGCTGCCGGTGGGGATATTGGTGACGTCCGTGCCACCTATCATGATCCGCCCCGAAGTCGGCGTCTCATGTCCGGCGATCATCCGCAGCAACGTGGTCTTGCCGCACCCGCTGGGACCCAGCATGCAACAATAGGACCCCGCTTCGATGACCAGGTCGACGTCCTTCACCGCCTTCATGGTGCCGAAGGTCTTGCTGACCTTTTCGATTCTGATTTCACCCTTGGCGGTCATGCGTCTTTCCCAGGCTCTTGAGGATCATTGTGTTTCGCTTTCCGCCCGGCGGCTGCGGCGCTTCTGCACCACGGCGATGCCCCAGAAGGCCAAGGCGATGACCGCCAGGCTCAAGATGGTTGTGATGGTGCCTATCGCATAGAGCGCCGGCGTGGTCACGCTCGACGTCATGTTGGCCACCTCCAAGGGGAGAGTGTTGCGCGTGCCGAGTGTCAGCAGTGAGCGGGGGAATTCGTCATAGGAGAGGGTAAAGCCGAATAGTGCAACCGCGATGAGGCCCGGGAACAGGATTGGCAGTGTCACATAGAGGAGAATCTGCGAGGGCTTGGCGCCGGCGTCCCGCGCCGCCTCTTCCCAGCTCCCATCAAAACGGTTCAGCACCGCGAACATGATGAG
>JAGRLX010000251.1 GCA_020441605.1 Alphaproteobacteria bacterium | reverse complement strand
CCCGACAGGAAGTGATACATCGCCTGCTGGGGCGTCAGCCTGGCAATCGGCGGCAACACGCCGAAGGCATCGGCCGTGAGCATGACGATGGCTTTCGGTATCGGCGCCATACCGCTGGCGCTGGCGTTGGGAATGGCGGCCAGCGGATAGGCCGAGCGGGTGTTCTCGGTGAGCGATCCATCGTGGAGATCGATGCGGCGGGTTTCGGGATCCATCACCACGTTCTCGAGCACCGTGCCCCACATCTCGGTAGTAGCATGGATTTCCGGCTCGGCCTCCTTCGACAACTTGATGACCTTGGCATAACAGCCGCCCTCGAAATTGAAGATGCCGTTCTCCGACCAGCCGTGTTCGTCGTCGCCCACCAGGGTACGGTTGGGATCGGCGGAGAGGGTGGTCTTGCCGGTGCCGGAAAGACCGAAGAACACCGCACTGTCGCCATCACGCCCGACATTGGCCGAGCAATGCATGGGCATGACGCCCTTCCCGGGCAGGAGATAATTGAGCACGGTGAACACCGCCTTCTTCATCTCGCCCGCATACTGGGTGCCGCCGATGAGGACCAGGCCGTTGGTGAGATCGAGGGCGATGACCGTCTCGCTACGGGTGCCGTGGCGGGCCGGATCGGCCTTGAAGGAGGGAAGATCGATCACCGTCAGCTGCGGCGCGAAGCCATCGCGCGTGCCGGGCTCGATCAAGAGATGCTGGATGAACAGGGCATGCCAGGCGTGCTCGGTGATGACCCGGGTGGGCAGGCGGTGGGCCGGATCGGCACCGCCGAGCAGATCCTGGACGTAGACGCTCTTCAGGCGGGCATGGGCCAAAAGATCGGCCTTCAGGGTTTCGAAGGCCGCGCGGCTCATAGGCTTGTTATTATCCCACCAGACGGTGCCATCCGTGGTTTCATCACGCACCACGAACTTGTCGTTCGGGCTACGCCCGGTATGGCTGCCGGTGGTGACCACCAGGGCGCCGCCATGGGCCACCTGGCCCTCGCCGCGGGAAACCGCCGCTTCATAGAGGACCGAGGCTGTAGCGTTCCAAGAGATGCGGTCGAGCCAGCGCAGGCCGATGCCGGCCAGCTCGGAGCGAATCTGATTGTCGATGGCAGTATCCATGGGCGGGTCCTCACGCGGGTTGAGGCCGGACCCTAGGGCAGAGCGGTTCCGCCATGCAACAGAAATGATGCGATAAAGCTAACTTTCACTCATAATTTTGCGGTATCGAACATCATTCTATGCGTTTTTTCACTCATTTATAGTATCCCGCCCGAGACTGGCGAAGGCCATGCGCAACGCCTCGGCCGAGAATACCGGCGTGGAGAAGTTCATGCGCAGGGTTTCCCCCCCGGCCGCCAGATGCGCGCCATCGCCATCGACAGCCGTGATTTTCCAGTCTCCGTCCGCCGCGCCCAATCGGGTGGCATAGCGCTGGACGGCATCGGCATGGTCGTCGTTCAGGTGGGCGATGGCGCTTTCCTCCAGCGTGATCAACTCAGGCGCTGATGGAAAAACCTCATCCGGCGCCAGGGTCTCGATCCGGCCGAAGCCGGCCACGGCATGGGCCAATTCCGGCTCCAGCCGCCAGAAGGCGAAGTCGCCGAAGTCGGCATACATGGCAGATTCGGGATGGCGGGCGAGATAGCGACGGCGCACCCGGGGCTCATCGGTCTTCACCACGCGGCCCATGACCGTGACGCGGGCGCCGGTCAGGGCATCACCGGCCTCTGGCGGCTCGGCCACGAGCAGGCTTGCACGTCCGTCAGCCAGGAGATTGCGGGTGTGCCAGGCCAAGGTCGACACCAGGATCAGCGGCTGGCCCTCGACATCGGTGGCGACATTCACCAGCGAGGCGTAGGGACCCCCGCCCTCCTGGTTCAGGGTGGCCAGCGTTCCGATGCGGGCCCGGCGCAACAGCAGGCGGGCCTCGGTTCCAGTGAAGCTTCGGGGCTTTTCGGTCATATTACCTCGCATTCGGGGAGAAGAACTCCTATCATGGCTGCCACAATTTGTTCCAGTTCCGCCCCTAGTGCCACGATAAGGGAATTCAACAAGGATGAACAAGAAGATGCCGACGATCGCACTGGTCGACGACGACCGGAACATTCTGACCTCGGTGGGCATGTCGCTCGAAAACGAAGGCTATGCGGTGCAGAAGTACAACGACGGCGCCGCCGCCCTGCAGGGCCTGCAGGACAACCCGCCCGACATGGCGATCTTCGACATCAAGATGCCG
>JAGRLX010000250.1 GCA_020441605.1 Alphaproteobacteria bacterium | reverse complement strand
TGCTCGAACATGTCGCGGACGCGCGAGGCACCCACGCCCACGAACATTTCGACGAAGTCGGATCCGGAAATGGTGAAGAACGGCACATTGGCCTCACCCGCGATGGCGCGGGCCAGCAGCGTCTTGCCGGTTCCCGGAGGGCCGACCAGCAAGGCCCCCTTCGGAATCTTGCCGCCGAGCCGCTGGAACTTGTGCGGGTCCTTCAGGAAGTCCACGATCTCGACCAGATCCTCCTTGGCTTCCTCGACGCCGGCCACGTCCTCGAAGGTGACGCGCCCGTGGCGTTCCGTCAGCAGCTTCGCCTTGGACTTGCCGAAGCCCATGGCCTTGCCCGATCCCGCTTGCATCTGGCGGATGAAGAAGATCCATACGCCGATCAGCAGCACCATCGGCAGCCAGTAGATCAGCGCATTGGTGAGCAGCGATTCGCTTTGCGCCGGGCGGAAGGTGATCTGAATGTCCTTGTTGCGCAACTCGTTGATCTGGTTCTCGTAATAGACCAGAGGTCCGGTCGTCTGCACGCTGGTACCATCCGTCAGCTTGCCGGAAATCGTCTCGCCGGTGATGGTGATCGACTGGATCGAGCCGGCATTGGCCCGGTCGAGGAAATCGGAATAGCTGATTTCGGTCGACGATGTGCGTCCGACCTGCCCCTGGAACAGGCTGAAAAGCGCAAACAACAACAGCGCGATGACGATCCAGACGGCGAAATTGCGAAATTGATTCACGTGTTCCCTCGAATCTCTGCCGGCAAGCCCAAAAGGCCCGGCACTCCTGTCCCAGATTTGAAAACTAACATAGGTTGGTAAACACCGATTTCCAAGCTCGACAACAGTGTAAATTCCTCCTTACACCTGCGTTATCCTGACGAATTGGGCCAAAACGCCCTGATCGGCCCACTCGGCGGCTAGCCCAAGGCGCCCGTCGGGCAGGCGTACCACAGGCTCCGCGAGCCGCACGCTGCGGGGCAGGCTACGATCGGTGCGGAGATATGCCGTCGTTCCGGCCGGCAATATGGCCGCGCCAGGTGGCGCCGTGACCTTGAAACGCTTGTCCCACAGAATCCATCCGGTGGACGGCACGACAACCGGCGCCGGATCGATCCGCCCCGGCTCCCGGCCCACCATGAAATCGCCACCCCGGGCCCAGATCAGGGCACCGCCCAGGGTCCGCCGCGACGGACGCTCCGCCATGATCGGCGCAAGCCGCTCCAACTCGCCTCGCTCCGGGGTGGACCCGCCATAATGGGCAATGATACGGCCCAAGACCTGCAGCCGCAGCCGCAGAGGTTGGGCGTTGAAGTCAGCGGCCGGGAATTGGCAGTAGCCGGCGTCGTATTCCGTCACATGCGCCCTGATCCACCGTTGCACGTGACCGCGCAACACGCTCGCGAGGCTTGCGCAGTCTGCCGCTAAAGCGGCCAGACGTTCGGCGGAGATTCCATCGTCGGCTAACTCGGGCAGCAGGCGCCGCAGCCTCACCCGCTCGAAGCGCCCGTCCATGTTGCTCGGATCCTCGATCCACGCCTGGCCGAGACTCTGGAGATAGCGGCGCAAGTCGTTTCGGCGCAAGGCGAGCAAGGGACGCAACAGGTCGATTCCCTTCCACTGGCCATGTCTGGGAATGCCCGCCAGGCTCTCGATGCTCCGTGTCCGCGCAAGCCGCATCAATACCGTTTCCGCCTGGTCGTCCAGCGTGTGGGCCGTGAGCAAGGCGCCAACGCCATTTTGGTGGCACCACTCCGTCATCAGGTCATAACGTGCCGATCTCGCCCGGGCCTGGATGCCTGATTCCGGCTTGGGTCCGGTCCACTGCAGGATGTCGTGTGGAAGGCTAAGGGACCGGCTCCAGCCGGACACCTGCCGGGCCTCCTTGTCCGACCCCTCACGCAGGCCATGATCTACGGTCAGCACCGTGACGAGGGGTGCCTCGTCCGCGAGCGCGGTGCGCCAGTCGCGCACAAGGCGCAGGAGAGCCATCGAATCCGACCCGCCCGAGACAGCCAAGGCGACATGGGCGAGGCCGACGATATCCCGGAATAGCTCTTTGGGATCAGCTGGAACAGCCGGCACGCTTGGCTTCGGCCTGGGCGCGTTTGCGGGCTTCGACCGCCTTGGGATACTCGCTGGAAACCGAGGCATAGGCCGCACAGGCCTGCTGGCCCTGGCCGAGGCGGTTCAGCGAAATGCCAAGCTTCAGCAGGCTGTCGGCGGCCCGCCGGCTTTTCGGATAGGTCTTGTAGCCGCGCAGAAAGGCTTGGGCGGCCCGCTTGTAATCGGACTGGGCATAATAGGTCTCGCCCAGCCAGTACTGGGCGCTGCCCGCCAGGCCATGGTCCGGATATTTCGACAGGAACGTGCTGAAGCCGGCCTCGGCGTCGCCGAACTGACGGCGCAACAGGCTTTCGTTCGACCGCTCGTACAGCGCCTCGGGCGCTTCGGGCGATAGCGACACGGTTTCGATGGCATCCGGATCGATGCCGGGGCTTTCCTGGGTCAGCCCCTGGGAGATAAAGTCATCGTCACCCGGCTCCTGTTGCGACGGGGGTACAAGCACCTTGCCCTGGAAGCCGCCATCATTGGGTTGGGCTGCGGAATTGTTGAGCGAGCCGAGGACAGTCGGCCCCGGCGCCTTTTCCAGGCCTACCGTTGCATTGTCCTCGATCGATGGCGCCAGAGGTACGCTTTCGATGCCACCATCGTCGAGCGGCACCACGCTGGCGGCGGCAATCTTCTTCTGTGTGGATGGGACCTCCGGCATCGGTTCGAGGGCGCCGGACTTCGATTGGGCACGAAGCTGCTTGACTTCATAGTCCAGCCGCTCGACCTGCCCCATGAGCTGCCGCACCTGTTCTTCCAGCTGCTGCATGCGCAAAGCCATCTCGGAAGCCGACTGGGCCGCCGCAGGAAGCGCGAGACCGAGTCCCAGAAGCGCCGCCGCTGCCACTGTCGATTTCAGAAACCTGACCATGTCGAACACCATTCCTTACCCGTTCCCCAACCGGCCGATGAGGTCCAGCGATGGAACGCAATCACGGTGAAAATGAGGCTATGCCCCGACCGTGGCGACAAACTGTACGGGTGTTGTTAGTTGGCCCCACCGGTGATCACGGTCACCGCCCGCCGGTTTTGGGAATAGCATTGTTCGGCGTCGCACAGCGCCACCGGCCGTTCCTTCCCATAGGCAATGGACGAGATGCGGCTGCCGCTCACGCCGTTGGCGATGAGGAACTCGCGCGCCGCCGTGGCCCGCCGCGCCGAAAGGGAAATGTTGTACTCGCGGGTGCCACGCTCATCGGAATGACCTTCCACCTGAACCG
The DNA here is from genome assembly GCA_020441605.1 of Alphaproteobacteria bacterium. The sequence goes on along the minus strand of JAGRLX010000250.1, from coordinate 621 downwards.
TGACCGACCTGTAGCGGTTGAGCCAGTCGGCCTGACGGCGCAGGGTTTCCTGGGCCTCGGGCGTCAGCGTCGACTGATCGACGATGAAATAGACGCGGTCGCCGACTTCAGTGGTGAACTCACCCTCGGAGCCGGGTGCATAGCTGCTAGACCCCGGTCCCGTCCCGGCCTCGAGATCCGGGGTGTTCTTTTTCGAACAAGCGGCCAAGGCCAGGAAGCAGCAGCAGAACGCCGCAGTCTTGAAGCTCGCCAAACGCGCAATCATGAACCCACTCCTCTTCCGGACCCCTCTCCGGCTCAACACTTCCGGCCCGTCCCGGCCGCCGGGACATCTACCCTTATCAACCAGTAAATCAACAGAGTTAACATTCCCTCACCCGGGCAGCGGCAATGGACCTAGCTGGTCTTGGCACCGCCGGTGATGACGGTCACCGCCCGGCGATTCTGCGACCAGCATTGTTCAGCATCGCACAGGGCCGCCGGACGCTCCTTGCCATAGGCGATGGAGGAGATGCGGTTGGCGTCCACACCTTCGCCGATGAGAAACTGGCGGGTGGCGGTGGCCCGGCGCGCCGAGAGCGAGATATTGTATTCGCGCGTGCCGCGCTCGTCGGCATGGCC
>JAGRLX010000249.1:5732-7722 GCA_020441605.1 Alphaproteobacteria bacterium | reverse complement strand
CTTAGCGAATGCGTACATAGTGCTCTACAGGTTCAAGGAAACCTGACCGCGAGGGGACATGAACCTCGATGCCATCTTCCTTTTCGCTGTCGCCGGCCTTTTCGGCCTGTCCGCGGTGCTGCATCTGCTTTACCTGTTCGGCGTGTTGCGGTGATGCCGCAACGGATCGAGGTCGAAATTCCGACCTCGCTCATTATGGCACCTTAAATCCACCATTGATCATGAAGGCGACGAAGCCCATGGCTATGCCGGTGATCATCAGCCAGGCAAGCCGCGACAGAGTGCCCTTGATCGATTTGAGGTCTTCCTTGATGCCGCGATATTGCTCGTCCCTGACGGCCGTCGCGATATCCATCTGACTTCGCCACGCCTCCAGAGCGGATAGCCGGTTTTCCTTCGACGCGGCGCCGTGTTCCAGTCCGACGACGCGGGCTCTGAGGTCATGGTGTTCCATCTCGGGTGTCCGATCGGTCATCATGGTTTCCTTATGCAATGCGGGATGCGACGGCTCGCCGGACTACGTCCGCCAACCGAACCGCTTGGCGATGGCATAGAAGCCCTCGACGCCGATTGCGATCAGGGCGGCAATCGCGCCGACAAGTTCCGGGTCGCTGGCGAGCATGTCCGTCACCTCGCGCGGAAGAAGCGAATAGCCGGCAAGCGCACCGGCGCCGTAGCGGAGCAGGATGCGGATGACGGCGGGGTTGAGAACTGCATTGGCCTTCTTCATGGTTCTGCCTTTCAGGTTTCAAAATCGGGGATGTCAACGGTCTGCCCGGCGAGCGCATGAGTGCAGTCGCCGAGAAACTGGATGCGGCCATCGGTTACAAAGGAATGGCAGATGGCCGGAGGCGCGCCATCAACGCCTGCGTCCTTCCCGTTGTACCGAACGAGGATCGAGGGCGTGAAAGTCGGTGCATCGGGATTGTCATTGTAGCCCCAACGCGGCCCCGGCCCCTGTCCGACTTGGACCTGATGCGCGCCATCGCAGCCGGGGCACCAGAACATTAAGCCGCCACCTTCGAGGCTGCGGAGCTTGGAGGAAAGCGCGGCCATCAGGAATTTCCCTTCTTTCCAAAAGCAGATGCGATGACGGCGAGAATGGCCGCGAGCCAGCCGCCGGACGGAACCGGGCCTTGCGTGATGACGGCGGGCCTGTCGGGGGCCGGCGGCGCGTCGATCGGCACCGGCGGCGGGGAGACGGGTTCGGCGGGCGGGATCGTGGGCTTCGGTATCGCCATGGAGCCGCGCGTATAGCTCTTCCACTTTCCGGCGCGAAGGCTATCGCTTGCGGCCTTCATTCGCGTGGCATAGGCACCGTTGAGGCCTCCGCCATTGTAGCCGCGCTCGACCTCGATAAAGGCGCGCCGCTGAATCGCGGATACGAGCCCCTTGTTCTTGAGGAAGGCGGCGAAGGCCGAGAGTTGATAGGCCTCGCTCTTGCAGAAGGCGTTGAACATGTCTTCGGCGGTCGGGTGGCCGCAGACCTGGTGATTGAAACCCATGATCTGGAACGTCCCCATGCTGATCGACTTGAAGGCGCCTTCCCGGTTCACCTTCATCGCCCGCTCAAGCAGGCTGTAGCGCTGATCGGCCGTTGCCTGATCCTTATACCCTCCCTTTGCCGGGCTGATCCACGTTGCCCGAGCGAGCCCGCTCTTCACGGCATTGGTGCGCGTGGTGCCTTCGATGTATTTGTAGAACCAATGCTTTTCGAACAGGATCTTGATCCGTCCATCCGGAAACCAGCCGAAGCCGTTGCTCTCGACTTCGGCGATGGCCTGGAGGTCGGCCGGGTGGCAACCCAAGCTGTCCGCAAGGTTGGCGATATCGGCGTCGGAAATGGCGATGGCTTCGCCCTTCCCGAGAACCGGGTTGGTCATGGTGATGTTCCTTGTGTTAACGCTGGGCCATGAGGCCGCCCGGCATGGCCGTCATCCGCCACCGAGGTCTCACGACCTCGGCCATCCGGTCGAACGTCAGATCCCCA
>JAGRLX010000249.1:0-5705 GCA_020441605.1 Alphaproteobacteria bacterium | reverse complement strand
CGCCGAGGAGAACGACTTGACATAGGCCGCGCCGTAGAGCCGTCCATCGACGCGGTTGACCTCCAGCCGGTTGGCCATCAGCCGGCACCCGGTCGCAACATCGCTGCCGCCGGCCGCGGTGCCGGTCGCGACATCCGCCCCGCCTCGCCGCAGCACCACGTTGTTGGTGGCTCCATAGTCGTATCGGCAGGAGATGACCTGATCGGCCCCGAATGGCCAGGCGTCCGGATCGGACGGGCTGCCGCTGGCGAGGATCGCTGAGTCCAGGTGATCGGTCGCATTGACCTCGATGGAGAGCGGATGCCACGGATTTGTGGTGACGCCATAGCACTGGGCCAGGGTCTTGCGCGTCGATGACCCGCCGTCCATCCGCAGCGCCATGATCAGGGCTCGGGGAGCCGCCAGATGCGCAACTGCGATGTCCATGCAGTTGACAACGGCCGGTGACGCCGTATTGACGAAATCGAGATAGCCGTTGGCCCCGTCAACCTGATAGGTTGGCTGCTTGGCGGAGTCGGGCTGGACGGCGTGGTTGCCGTTTCCGGATTTATCCAGCATCAGCGCCACCTTCTGGCCCGCCGCCGTGACGGGCATGTCGCCTGCCTCGTCCCGAAAAAGCGTGGCGATGTCGTTCGGGTCGAACAGCCAGCCGAATTCGGCGGCGGGATAAAGCGCCAGCCGGGCGGCGGCGAGCGAGCCGGCAAGCGCGTATTTCGCCTTGGGCCAGATCGCGCCTGGCACGGTGAGGTGCAAACTCTTCATGGGTCAGATCCCTTCATCGATTTCATAGAGCGTGAGGCCGTCGCGGTTGTAGGCGGTGGCGCTCCAGCCAGTCGGGTCGAAACGGCAGTGCCACATGTGCCAGGTCTCCGATCCTGTGACATTGGCGGTGACGATGCCGCTGCCATGGACCTGGATGCTGTTCGCCCCGGCGTCCCGCCCCATGGCCGCGATCATCTTCGGGCTGCCGTCCTCGGTACTGACCGTCCCGGCCTTGACGGCGGACAGCGCCATCCGCCCGCCACCCATCGGGCCGGAGCCGATCTGCATGACGCCGCCGGGGTCCGTGGTCCATTTGAGGTCGTTGCCGCTGACCGGGTCGAGGCCGGGCGCGATCGCCAGGCGGGCGGTGACGGTCAGGATGTGCTCGTGGCCGGCGAGGTAGAACCGCACCTTGTCGGCAAAAGCCTGCATCGCCGGCCAGTAGGACGTGCGCAGGACGCGACTTTGATCGTCATATTCGAAGTTGAAATCGGCGGCCGCCAGGAAAGCCGGGCAGTGGCCGACGACGATGACATGACGATAGTCCGGAGCCCGCGCGATCTGCTCCTCGAACCACGCGAACTGCGCACCGGCCAGCGGGACCGTGTGCGACGTGTTGAGGCCGATGATCAGCAGCTCGCGGCCGATCGAGACCGTCGAGACGCCATCAGCCTCGCGGGTCGGCTGATCATCGTCATAGGCCCAGCTCATCAGCGCCGAGATCGGGCCGATCAGTCCGTCGCCGCCATGGACCGCATTGCCGGTCCCGGCATGGTCGGAAGCGTCATGGTTGCCGACCAGCGCCACGAGCGGCAACAGCGCCCCGCCCGGCGTGCGCCAGCTTGCAGACAGCAAGGTCTCCCAGTAGGCCATGTCGGGCGCCGTGCTCTGCCCGTCGTCTCCGGCCAGGTCTCCCGCGAGGCAGACGAGATCGGCCCCGAGCGTTCCGGTCGCCGTCGCGAAGTCCGGCAGTGTCGACGTGTTGCCGTGCCAGTCCGAACCGAAGGCGACGGTGACATCGGAACGCGGGCAGGTCTTGACGCTCTCGGTCTTCGCCGCGCCGGGCCATCGCAGCTCGTAGACCGTATCCGGGGTTAGGTCGGCCAGCACGGCGGAGTGGCAATGGCGGCCGCTGTCGGACGGCCAGGCCCGCGTCCGCTGCGAGGCCGACGCCATCCATGCGGCTCCGCCTCGCGGCCGGTACTCCACGACAATCCCGTCGACCGCCGAATTGTTGACCCATGTCAGTGCGAGGGATCGCGACGGATCGCTCCACGGCTCGGCGAAGACGGTGGTGACGACATGGCTGATCGGCCAGTCGCCACCACCGCCATTATCGCCGATGGTCGGGTAAAACACACCGTTGTGATCGACGCCAAAAGCGATCTCGCCGTCCTGCGCCCTCACCGCCAAGGCCCAGGCCTCATCCTCGACGATGGTGAAATCGCCGATGGTCGGGTAAAACACACCGTTGTGATCGACGCCAAAAGCGATCTCGCCGTCCTGCGCCCTCAGCGCCCAGGCCCAGGCCTCATCCTCGACGATGGTGAAAGTGGCTAGAGAGCCGCCATTGAAAAAGGAGAAGCCGGCGCCCTTGACGATCCCGTCCGGGCCGATTTCAAGACCCACCGCGCCGTCCTGGTCCACGATCCGCGCCGCGCCATTGTCACCGATCTGAAGTGCGGCCTGCAAGGGCCGGATGGCGGCGGCGGTCACCACGGCATCGCCAACACGAACCCATCGCGACCAGCTTTCGGACCACGAGTAGCGGCCGGCATTGGCCACGAGCGGCCCGTCATAGCCCGTCACGCTTGCCGCGCCATGCGTGCCGGTGTCGTCGGCAACCACCTCGGCACCCTGCCGGTCGATTGTCCCGGCCAGCGTCACGAGATCGGACCAGCTCGCGGCAACGATCTGGTTCGTCGTGATGGAGGCGCCGACGATATCGAGCTCGGCCGCCAGATCGCTGACGTCGCCCCTCAGAGCATCAACATCTTCATCAATGCCGGTGATCGCAGCATCCACTTCGGATTTTGCGTAAACATCAGCGAATTCCCGTACGGCATTCGCGTCCGCCTGCTTGACGGCATCTTCATCAGAAACTGCGATCAACTTTGCAGCGCCGTTCGAAATCGTTTCAACGTCGGCAAGGCGTTTGTGAATGCTTTCTGCCAAGATATCGGTGCTGATCAGCGCACTCTTGCTACCAGAGAGCACGCGCACATAATCGACGTCGTCCTCTGCAATCACGACAGCGAGTTGGTCTTCAGGTCGTGTAACAGCCATATTTGATCCTCACTTCCCGCGCGCGTCGATCCAGCCGTACGTCACGACATGAAGCGTGACGTTGGCGGTCGTGGCGCGGGTTCTGATTTGCGCTGATGTGTTGGTGCGAATGGCGAGCGTTGACCGATCCGGACTGCCCGGTGAGTTGCCGATGTCCACGAGCGGCGCGTCAGCCAGCTCCGGCACGACATCCGGAACGTCGGGCGGAGTGAACAGCACACCCCACGCGTTGGAGGACGTACCGCGCACCCGAAGCATGGCCTTGACGTTGATCCCGGTCGGTACGGTCAGGGTGCGGAGGATCGCGTTCGTCCCCTCGCTGTTCAGTCCTGCGACATCCAGATTTGGCGCTGCGAGATAGAATTCGTCTCCGAACTGCTGAAAGGCGCGGTTCGATCCCGCGCGCATGAACGAACCGATGCGGCGGAAAGCCGTGTAGCCGGTCGGCAGGGTCGGTGCCGTGGGCGACAGCGAGAAAAGAGCGTCCACCGCGCCCGTGGTCGGGTTCTTGATGGCGAAGACATGATAGGTGCCGGTCGGAAACGTCCCGGTGTCAAGGCCGCCCTGGTTGTTCCCGGCCGCCCACAAGGCGTCTAGTCGTTTCGTCAGGGAGGCGGTCAGCGTGATCGAGACCGTATTGGTGCTATCGACGCATGTCCCGGGCGCAATATCGATGTCGTTGGCGGCGTCCGTCGCGTTGTTGGAGATGGTGAGACCGGACAGGCTGTTGCGCCCGCCGGCGGCGGCTGTCTCGATGAACGGCGCCAGAAAGATCGAGCGGAACTGGTTTCCATCGCAGATGATGGTGGCCGAATGGTTCTGCGGGACGATAAGGGTCTCGGCACCGTTGATCTGCTCGGAGCCGTTCGGGTCGATGACGATATCACCTCCAGCGGCCGTGACGGTGACATGCCAGTTCGCGCCGAGGGTGGCTGCCGCCGTCAGCGAAAGGGTTGCTGCGGCCGTGAACCGGATGACGGCATTGTCGTCAGCCTCGACCGCGAGGTAATCGGCCGACTTGGCGGCATAGATCATTGCCCGATCCACGCCGAGGTTGGTCCTCGCTGCACCAGCATTCGATGCGCCAGTCCCGCCCACAATGATCGGTCTCGGCAGGTTGAGATCGCTGGCGATATCCGCTACAAGTTCATTGAACTTTGCGCTTGAGATCAGTTCGCCGGAAATTGCTGCGGTTCCGGGCGGCGTACTGTAAACGCCGCTACCATTGCGTGGCATCAAGCGCCTCCTTCTTCACTTTTGTTTAGGGTTGTGCGACAGTCCTCCCCGTCATTCGGAGGGACGCATGAAACTCAAGGTAGTTGCTGTCTTTGCCATTGCGTTTGTCATGGGCGGTTGCCAGACTGCTGAAAAGCCGCCACGCTATCCGAAGGACCCGCCAAAGACTAAATCTGAATGGTGCCTCTTGGGCGGCAAGCTGTTGGGAGACCCTTATTTGTCGGACTGGCAAAAGTTGTCCATTTACGAAAAACTGCGCAACAGAGGATGTCTCCGATGAGAGCAGCATTCTTCGCTCTACTGAGCATTATGCCAACCACAGCCGCGGCGGATTACTTTACCGGGAACAGTATCCACCAACTTTGTTCCGAAAATCGCCCTGTTGTATCGGGCTATATCGCTGGCTGGGTTGGAAAACAGGAGCAGGATGCCCATGCAATGACGAAGCTTCGAGGCATGATGCCTTGGCCCTACCGCTCCATAGTAGCGCAAGCAGGAAGCTCAATGAGCGCTGCATGCATCCCAGAGGGAGCCACTCTCGGCCAAATCACTGACGTTTTCTGCAAGAACGTAGAGACAATGCCAGAGGTTAGGCATCTCCCCGCCTCTGACATCTTGGCGGCGGCTCTAAGACTTACCTTTTCTTGCGAGGGATAACGGGAATGCAGATCGACCACGATCCGAATGAGCCGGAACGTGAAACAGGGTTCAATCCGTGGCCGTGGGTGTTTGCGATGTTCGCCGTTGCCACCGTGGGGCTCTGGTCTACGCATGGGATAGACTGGAAATCCGCTCTGGCAGGTGGATGCCTAGCCTTTGCTGCATCATTCTGGGCAATAGGATACCTGCGCTATGACCTATTCAAGTCATGGCGCGATACGGGCCGGGACCGCCGCCCCTGAACTGAGCATCGCCGCAACCATCCGCGCACGCATCTGATCCGACAATGCCATGTCCTGAGCGCTCTTCGAAAATAGCTCTCGCGCATAAGCCGGGTTTGTCTCCATCAGTGCGGGGATCAATCGCTCGATCACGTTCGGCGGCAACCCACGCGCTGAGTTCGCAGCTTTTGTGACCGCCGAGAGAACGGCATCTTTGATGCTGCCCCGTGCCAACGCCGAAAGAATGCCGGGATCGAGAGCGCTGTCTGCCATGTCCGCGAGATTGTCTGCCGTCCTGGACCCGCCGAGGGCTGCGTTGGCCGTTTCGAACATGCGCTGTTCGCGGGCAATTCGATCCCCGAGCTGCTCCGCCTTTCCGGGAACAGCAAAGGCCGGAAATTCGTCGCCACTCTTGGCCGTCATCAAGGCCCGAGCCTTGTTGGTGGTCGGAGAAATAGAAGCTCCCTCGATGCGGGCAATGATCGGATCGACATACCCGGCGCGGAACGCCGCCTGCTCTTCTGGCGACATCGCCTCGAA
>JAGRLX010000248.1 GCA_020441605.1 Alphaproteobacteria bacterium | reverse complement strand
AGGGATTCGAACCCTCGATACGCTTTCACGTATGCACGCGTTCCAGGCGTGTGCCTTAAACCACTCGGCCACCCTTCCTTGAAGTGGCGCGCACTATAGCCATGAAAGACCTTTAATCAAGAACTGTTGAATGGCAGAAGCAGATTGCTGTCACTATATCCGCAGCAATCGAAGAGGAGGGGGCTTGCCATGTTCTTTGCCCGCAGGAAGACCGATATCGTCGACGCAACCCGTGCCTTGCCGGGCCGCGATATGCCGATCGCTACGGCCGAAACCCACTATGTCAACGGCAATCCGCTCAAGGGACCCTATCCGGAGACCTTCGAAACCGCCGTCTTCGCGCTTGGTTGCTACTGGGGCGCCGAACGGAAGTTCTGGCAGGTGCCGGGCGTGTGGGTGACAGCAGTGGGCAACGCCGGCGGTTCCACCCCCAATCCCACCTATGAGGAGGTTTGCTCCGGATTGACCGGCCACGCCGAGTCGGTTCTGGTGGTCTATGATCCGGCAAAGGTGACTTATGAGACCCTGCTCAAGGTGTTCTGGGAGGCCCACGATCCAACCCAGGGCATGCGCCAGGGCAATGACGTCGGAACCCAGTATCGCTCGGCGATCTTCTGGACCACGGAGGCACAGCGAGAGGCGGCGGAGGCTTCCAAGGCGACATACGAGGTGGCGCTGAGGTCCAAGGGCTACCGGGCGATCACAACCGACATCACCAAGGCCGGACCGTTCTATTTCGCCGAAGCCCACCACCAGCAGTATCTGGCCAAGAATCCCCAAGGCTACTGCGGCCTGGGGGGAACCGGTGTGACCTGCCAGATTGGAACAGGCGTGCCGGGCTGACACGAATTCGTGAGTCGCAGGTGAGCGCCGGAGACGCTCAGATCGCTTCATGAAACGCCGAAGCCTGCTGATCGCACCGCTGGCGCTGACGATTGGGTCGGCGCTGGCCAATCCCGTGGTCGTACGCTCGGGCAATGCGCGTCTCACAATCGACATAGCCCCCCCGGGCACGCCGGGCTTTAGTTCTCTCGTTCAGGGCTGGGTCGAAAAGAGTGCTGCTGCGATCCGGCGCTATTATGGACGGTTCCCGGTTCCCGAAGTTCATATCCAAGTCCTGATAGGAGGCGGGCCAGGGGTGCATGGCGGACAGAGCATTCCGGGAGACGTGCCGCTGATCCGGGTCCGGGCGGGGTCCGGATCACGGCCGAAGGACCTCTTGGAGAAAGACTGGGTGATGGTGCATGAAATGGTGCACCTAGCGTTCCCGTGGATGGACCTCAAGCACAATTGGATGGCCGAGGGGCTCGCCGTCTATGTTGAATCAATCGCACGCCTCCAGGCGGGCCATCTGACCAGGGAAGCCGTGTGGGGCGACTTCGTGAAGATGATGCCGCGCGGGTTGCCCGCGGCCGGAGAAGGCGGATTCGAGGTAACTCGAACCTGGGGTCGCACCTATTGGGGTGGCGCCCTGTTCTGCCTTCTCGCCGATCTCTCCATCCGGCGCGAAACTTCAAACCGTGCCGGCTTGCAGCAAGCCTTGCGCGCCATCAATGCAGAGCGCGATTTTCGCCGGGCCTGGGATTTCCAGGAAACTCTTGCCGTCGGCGATGCCGCTACCGGGACCAGGGTGTTGACGTCTCAATTCGAGGCGATGCGCGACGATCCGGTTTCGCCGGACCTCGCGGCCCTGTGGCGGGACCTCGGCGTGGTGGTCAAGGATGGTGCAGTCACATTCGACGGCGACGCACCATCGGCCACAGTCCGCCAGGCCATCGAGACCGCGCCGGCCTGACCCACATCATGTGGCTTACACGTCGAGATTGGCGACGCTGAGAGCATTCTCACGAATGAAGTCGCGGCGCGGCTCGACCACATCGCCCATGAGCTTGGTGAAGAGATCGTCGGCCTCATCGAGTTCGGACACCTTCACACGCAACAGAGAGCGGACATTGACGTCGAGGGTCGTCTCCCACAACTGCTCGGGGTTCATTTCGCCAAGGCCCTTGTAGCGCTGCATTGAAATGCCTTTCCGGCCAGCGGCAAAGACCGCTTCAAGAAGGTCGCTCGGGCCGAAAATCGGCGTTTCCGCGTCCTTGCGGCGGAGCTTTGCCGGCTTGGCATAGATCTCCTGCATGTGGTCGGCGCGTTTGTCGAGCCGCATGGCTTCGGAGGATGAAATGAGCTTGCCATCGAGAGTCCAGCCTTCCTTCACACCGCGCACTTCTCGGCTGAAGGTCAGTCCACCATCGGCGGTCGGCGCACCCTGCCAGCCACGCTCGGTCTCATCGGAGATCACGTCGAGCCTACGGGCAATGTAGGCTGCCGCCTCGGCGGCATCGGCGTCGCGCGACAGCACTTCCGGATTGAGAGCACCGGCGATGGCCGCCTGTTCGATGACACTCCGCGAATAACGTGAATGCAAGGCGTCGAGAGCGGCGCGAACGGCGAGGGCCTCATCCACGATGGCGCGGAGATCCTGACCGGCGCGTTCGCTGCCATCGGCCAGCACCAGAGTGGAACCTTCGAGACCGGTATCGACGAGATAGTTCTCCAAGGCCTTGTCGTCCTTCAGATATTGCTCGGACGAACCGCGCTTGACCTTGTAGAGCGGCGGTTGGGCAATATAGAGATGGCCGCGCTCGATCACTTCCGGCATCTGGCGATAGAAGAAGGTGAGCAGCAGGGTG
>JAGRLX010000247.1 GCA_020441605.1 Alphaproteobacteria bacterium | reverse complement strand
GGCAAGTCGACCCTGCTCAAGATCCTGTCCGGCGCCCAGCCGCCAGACAGTGGCGCGATCACCTTTGCAGGCCATCCTGCAAGCTTTGGTTCGCCCCAGGAGGCGCAGGCAGCCGGCATCGTCACCATCTACCAGGAGTTCACCTTGGCTCCGGACATGACCGTGGCCGAGAACGTCTTCATCGGCCGCGAGCCGGGCTCACGCCTGTTCATCAGCTACCGCCAGCTCGAGGCCGAGACGGCCAGGCTCTGCCAGCGCATTGGCCTCGACCGCAGTCCACGCGCGCTCGTGCGCGATCTTTCGGTTGCCGAGCAGCAGATGGTGGAAATCGTCCGCGCCCTGTCCATGAAATCAAAACTGATCGTCATGGACGAGCCCACAAGCGCCCTGAGCCGCGCCGAGGTCGAAAAACTCTTCGCCATCATCCGCAGCTTGAAGGACGAGGGGATCACGACGATCTTCGTGACCCACCGGCTGGAGGAGGTCTTCGAGATCTGCGACAGCTACACTGTCCTTCGCGATGGCCGCCACGTCGGCCGCGGCAAGGTCTCGGACACCACCATGGAAGGCATCATCAGCCTGATGGTCGGACGTGAGCTGGGTCCTGCCGAGACGCGTCACATATCCACCGCGACGATGGACGTCGCACTCGAAGTGACCGGCATCTCGCGCCGCCGCAAGAGCACCGATGCCAGCGCCATCGAGCTTCACGGCGTATCCTTCAAGGTGCGCAAGGGTGAGATTCTCGGGATCGCGGGCCTTGTCGGCGCCGGGCGGACAGAGACTGCGCGGGCCATATTCGGCGCCGACGGCTTTGATTCCGGCCAGGTGCTGATCGAAGGTCGGACGGCAAGTATCGGTTCTCCCCGCGACGCCATCATGCAGGGCATCGGCCTCGTGCCCGAAGACCGCAAGCAGCAGGCGCTTTTCCTCGCCCAGGCCATCCGCAATAACATGTCGATCGCCGCCCTCGACCGGATCTCGACGAGTGGCGTCTTCATCAGTTCCAGCAAGGAGGCCGCGCTGGTCGAGGAGTTCCGCAAGCTTCTCAATATCCGCATGGCCTCCCCCGACCAGGCCGTCGGCAATCTTTCAGGCGGGAACCAGCAGAAGGTGGTGCTTGCGCGCTGGCTGGCATTGCGGCCCAAGGTACTCATCGTCGACGAACCGACTCGCGGCATCGATGTCGGCGCCAAGGTCGAGGTGCATAACTTGCTATTCGAGATGGCCGCTTCGGGCATCGCCATCATCGTAATCTCATCCGAGTTGCCGGAAGTCCTCGCGCTGGCCGATCGTATTGTCACCATGCGCGAGGGCCGCGTGACGGGCGAAGTGTTGCGCGCCGATGCTACACAGGAAAAACTCATGACGCTGATGACCATCGGGTCGCAGCGCGCAGCCTAACGGGGGACGCACATGACCGACGCAGCGGCGAAACAGGCCGGCCAGGGTTTCGATGCCTTTTCATTCTTGGCAAAATTTGCGCCCCTGATCTTCCTGCTTTTGCTGATGGCTGTCTTCGCCACCCTCGAACCACGCTTCCTGTCGTCCATCAATCTCTTCAACGTCATGCGGCAGGTGTCGATCACCGGCCTATTGGCCATCGGCATGACTTTCGTGATTCTGACTGCGGGCATCGACCTGTCGGTCGGCTCGCTCCTTGCCTTCGCCGGGCTCGTTGCGGCTGCCGTTGCCAAGGGTGGGATGCAGGACCGTTTCACCGTGGGTGACGACACCATCGGCTATGGCTGGCCGTTGGCGGCGCTGGCCGCAATCGTGATCGGCCTTCTGGGAGGCTTGTTGCAGGGCGTGGCAATTACGCGATTGAAAGTACCCGCCTTCGTTGTGACGCTCGGCGGCATGTCGGTATTTCGCGGGGCAGCACTTCTGTTCGCCTCCGGCGGTCCGATTTCGGGGTTCCAGCCCGATTTCACCTGGTGGGGACAGGGCAAGATCTACGCGGTGCCGGTGCCGGTGATAATCTTCCTGGTTTGCGCCATCGTCGCCCATATCGTCTTGAGCTACACGCGCTATGGGCGCAGGGTCTATGCAGTCGGCGGCAATCCCGAGGCCGCGCGGCTGGCAGGTGTCAATGTGACGGCGGTAATCGCCAGCGTCTATGTCATCATGGGCTTCTTCGCCGGGCTCGGTGCTTTCGTTCTCTCCGCCCGCCTCAATTCGGCGGAAGCCGTGGCTGGCACCGGCTACGAACTCACCGTCATCGCCTCCGTGGTGATCGGCGGCACCAGTCTCTTTGGCGGCGCTGGATCGATCTTCGGCACCGTCATTGGAACACTGCTGATCGGCGTATTGCTGAACGGCCTCGTGCTGATGAACGTGAATTCCTATATCCAGCAGATCATCATTGGCGTCATCATCGTCCTGGCGGTCGCGTTCGACACTTTCGCCAAGTCCCGCCGCCGGCGGGCATGACGACCCGCTGCGCCAGACGGATACGGCCTTTCCCCATGGGAACTCGAATCCCGGTGTTGCTCCATTTTTCCATGGGGGCAAGGCTCGAGAGGTAACAATGCCCTGCACGCGCCAAGTCGCGCCAGGATCAAGGGCGGTCCGGTCATCGAAACCGATTGCCCGCCGCTCCGGATAGTCGAATATCCAGCAACGGCTTGAAACATGCGATGCTTTGTGCTGTCCGTCATCTGACAGAATGAATCAACTCGGTCAGGACGCACGGATGCTGAAGAAGATCGAAAACAAGACGCTAAACGAAAGGGCCTATGAGGAGCTTCGGGCAGGCCTGACTGCCGGCCGATTCGAACCTGCCCAGCCCTTCATCGTGCGCGCTCTGGCGGAGGCCTATGGCATTTCTGCGACGCCCATCCGCGAGGCCCTGCAGCGGCTGGTGGCGGAGCGCATCCTTGAGGTGCAACCCAATCGCTCGATCATGGTTCCACCCATGACGGAAGAACGCTACGCCGAACTTCTCATGCTGCGCATCGAACTGGAGGGTCTGGCGACCCAACTCGCCGCCCAACGCCTGGCACCCAGGCAGATTGCCGCCCTCGCCAGCCTCATCACCAAGGCGCGCAAGGCCATCGAAAAAGCGGATTCGAATGCCTATTTCGCGGTCAACCGCGACTTCCACTTCATGATCTATGAAAGCTGCGGTTCACCGGAGTTGATCAAGCTGATCCAGGACCTGTGGCTGAAATGCGGCCCGTTCCTCACCCGGATGTTCGGCGACGAGCACTTCCGCGAACATGCCAACGACCAGCACGACAATATTCTTTCCGCGCTCGACCGGAGGGACGGCGCCGCGGCGCGTGCCTACATGGTGCAGGACATCAGCGATGCCGCGGTCGCCTTGAAGAAGGTGATGTTCAAGTGAATGCCGGCGCCTGGCCGGTGCCGTCGAACGGCTGGCTGCATCCTGCCCCTCCAGATCAGCTGCTTTGAATGTGGGGATCATTAACTTTTGCGGGTACATGCAACGGCTCGCCCATGGTGCGAGGCGCGGCGCCCATGAAATGAGCGAAAGAGTGGAAAGGTGGCCTTGCGCCTGAAACGTCGAGTACAGCAGGTTGCAGCGACGGCCGCTTCTGCCGAACGCATTGATCGCGGGCCATCCGCTGCGCCGTTCGGAAGAAGCGAAAGGGTACGCAGGTTCGGTCACTGCCGGATGTGATAGACCTTTGACACGATGCGCCAGACTCCCTCGTGCTGCAGAAGCGTCAGGATGTCATCAAATTGCATTCCGGCCCAATCGTCCTGGACATGCACCACCGCGATATCGCCGTGTATCGACAGGCTTCGGATTGCCCAGCACGGCTTGATCGAGGCGTCGCCCTCGTCTTCGCACATCCGGATGAATGCATCGCGGGAATTCCACAGAAGATTGCCTTCATAGTGGCCGACTTCGCTGGCACGCTCGAAGAATATCCGCTCAAGTTCGCCACGGTCGCCACGCGTCATGGCATCCACATAGGTGCTCACCACCTCCGTCACCGCAGCGACGCCGTCAGCATTCGTCATGGCCCTATACCTCCTCCAGCATGTTCAGTTCGCGCAAGGTCTCGTGGACGGTGCGCGCCACGTCGAGAGCGGTCGCACCGTCGCTATGCACGCAGATCGTATCCGCCACGACGTCGATCTCGGTTCCCTCGATGGCCGTGGTCTTGCCGTCGAGCACCGCGCGGCGAATCTTGTCGGCAAGACGGCTGACGTCGAAGGCGCCATGCGACCGTGTGATGATCTGACGGCCATCGGCCGTGTACTGAAGGTCGGCGTAAAACTCGCAGGTGAAGGCAATGCCGCGCCGGGTGAAGACCTCCGACATGCAGCAATTGGAGTAGGCGATCACCGGCAGGCCCAGGGCCTCGGCTGCGTCGGCAATGCCCTCGGCGATGTCCTCCTGCTTCTGCGCCATGCCGAACAGCGATCCATGCGGCTTGATATAGTCGATCTCGAGGCCCTCGGCTTCGAGGAAGGATTTGAGAGCGCCGGTCTGGTACAATGTCATCGCTGTGGCTTCGCGGCGGGTGATCTTCATTTCGCGCCGGCCGAATCCCTCGCGATCGGGCAGGCCGGGATGGGCGCCGATCTTCACCCGGTGGCGTTTCGCCGCCTGAACCGTATCCCACATCACCACCGGGTCGGATGCATGGAAGCCGCAGGCAATGTTGACATGGGTCACATAGGGCATGCAGGCTTCGTCATTGCCGAACCGGTAGATGCCGAATGCCTCGCCCATATCGCAATTGATTCCGATCTTGCGCATATCGCCTCCAGATGAAGAAACGTCTCGCAGGTTATGGCCAGTTTGTCTGGCCAGCAAGGTTCAACTGGCGCCGGTCGCTGTTCGTGTTCGCATGAGGCCGCCTTCGAGTTGCGGATAGCGGCGATTTTCCGATAGGCTGCCAATTTTCCGGAGGCCGAACCGCGTGCTCATCGACACCAAGCTTCAGCCACCCGCCCTGCGCGGCGGGCTGATCGGCCGGCCATCGCTGGAGCAGCTGCTCGACCAGGCACTGGATGTGAAGCTGACTGTGGTTGCAGCACCCGCGGGCTTCGGCAAGTCCACGCTGCTGGGCCAATGGGTCAACCGTCAGCTGACCCGCGGCATTGCCTGCAGCTGGCTGTCTCTCGATCCCGCCGACGACGATCTCGGCCGGTTCATCGACTATGTCGTGGGCGCCTTGCAGCGGGTCGATCCGATGATCGCCCGCGACGTGCCGGCCCTCCTTCACTCCAGCCCGGTTCTGCCGGTGGACACCGTGCTCACCCTGCTGGTCAATGACCTGAGCCGCCGGCAACAGGATCTCGTCCTCGTTCTCGACGACACCCATGTTCTGACTGCGCCCGAGATCGTGAATTTTCTCGATGCCCTCCTCGCCTATGCCCCGCCGGGATTTCACCTGGTGCTCGCCACCCGCGGGGAGATCCCTCTGAAGGTGGCCAACATGCGCGTGCGCGGCCAGATGATCCGTATCGACGACATGAGCCTCCGCTTCTCGCTTGCCGAGACCTCCACCTTTCTCAACAATCTGCGCGGCCTCGACCTGCCGCATCAGGATGTCGTGTCTCTGCAGCATCGCACCGAGGGCTGGATTGCCGGACTGCAATTGGCAAGCCTTTCCCTCGCGGACCGACCCGACCCCTCCTCCTTCATCCGGACATTCTCGGGCACCGACCGCGACATTGCCGATTTCCTAGTGCATGACGTGCTGGACCGCCTTGCACCCGATATCATCGCCTTCCTGCTGAAGACCTCCATCCTCGGCCGCATCTGCGCCAAACTCGCCGACGCGGTAACCGGCCGCGCGGACTCGGCCCAGCGCCTGGCCGAGATCGAGCAGGCCAATCTCTTTCTGATCTCGCTGGATCGCGACCGCATCTGGTACCGCTACCATCACCTCTTTGCCGACCTGCTCGTGTCGATGTTGCGGCAGCGCCATCCGGAAATGGTTGCCGCTCTCCATCGCAAGGCCGCAGACTGGCTGACCGGGCACGGCCTGACCAGTGAGGCCGTTCACCATGCGCTGGCTGCGGGCGACACCGAACAGGCCGCCGCGCTGGTCGAGTCTTGCTGCATGCCACTGATCCAGCAGAGCCACATCACCAGGGTGCGCGAGTGGCTGAACAGCCTGCCTGAAGCGGTGGTGAGCCAGAGCCCGAGGCTGCAGCTTGCCAAGGTCTGGATCCTGTTTCACATGAGCCAGGCCCTTCCCGCCGCCGTGATCCTGAAATCCGCCCGCAGCAACATCCAGAAGGCAGAGCGGGAAGGCCGCCTCTCGACCCGCGAACGGCTTGAGCTGAGGTCGGAGCTTTATGCCCTCACCGCAGGCGTGATCAGTGCGGCGGATCGTTCGCGCACCGCTGCCCGCCTTGCAGAGGGCTGGCTCGCGGCATTTCCCGAGGGCCAGCATTTCTCGCGCGGCACCCTCGGGAACGTCCTCGGCTTCTGCCTCTACTCTCTGGGAGACCTCGAAGGATCGCGCGCGGCCTGCCTCAAGGCCAGGGAAAGTCATATTCTGGCACATTCGGTCTTCGGCATCGTTTACTCCGATCTGATCCTCGGGTTGGCGGAACAGGCTGCCGGAAACCTGCTGGCCGCCCATGACCTGTTTTCCCGCGCCATCGGCTTTGCCCGCGAGCGGCTCGGGCCAGGTTCTTATGCCGAAGCGATGGTCGGCATCTTCGAAGCAGAGCTTCTCTACGAGCGCGACGATATCGCTGGCGCCGAACAGCTGTTGCAGCAGCACCGCCAGATTGTCGAGGAATGCGGCCTGGTGGTCCACGAGATGGCCTGCAAGCTCAACGTGGCGCGGCTGGCCGCCTGCCGCGGTCGCGACGACGAGGCCTTGACCGTACTTGAAGCCGCAGAGCGCCAGGGCCTGAGAACCCGCTACCGGCGGCTCTTCGCCGGCGCGCTGCACGAGCGCATCAGACTGCTGTTGCAGCGCGGCGATGTGAAGGCAGCCCGTCTTGCGCTCAAGGTTCGGGGTGTTGACGAGGCCTGGATTGCAGCGCCGGAAGCCCGGAGACCCGCTTCCGAGCCGGAACACATGGCCATGGCGCGATTGCTGATCGCCGAAGGGCGCCCCGAGGCCGCCCTCCGCATTCTCGACCGGCTGGCCGATCGATTGCGCCAGGATGGACGCCTCCACCGTTTTGCCCAGGTTAGGGCACTGGCCGCCATCGCCGCTCATCACTCCGGTGATGGGCTCAGCGCCCTGGCGGCCATCGTCGATGCCGTATCCCTTTGCGCCCAGCAGTCGGCCATGCGCACCCTGCTCGACGAGGGCCAGCCATTGCAGGACGTGCTGGCCTTCGGACGCGATCGCATTCCGTCATGGAAAACCAATGGCGCGGTGGGCCAGTTCGTCGAGCGGCTGCTGATGGGACGGCCGTCACCGGGAAGTACCGGCGCCCCTGCCTCGCGGCAGGCGGGCCTGCCCAGGTTCAGCTCCCGTGAAACCGATGTGGCACGCCTACTCTCCAGCGGCCAGAGCAACCGCGAGCTGGCCAGGTCTCTCGAGATGGCACCGGACACGGTGAAATGGCACCTCAAGAACATCTTCGGCAAGCTCGGCGTCACGAACCGGACCCAGGCCGTTCTGCGCCTTCAGGACCTGGGCCTGACCCCGGCTGGAACCGGACAGATTCGGAATGCTACACCGGCACCACCCGAACGGGTGGTCTGACCCACTACCCATTACCCGTGAGGGGCGGGACATGATGGCTGGCGAGAGATAGGTTGAAAACGACCAGCGAGAGGATGTGAACCGGCCATGGCCACCGGATTTGTATTTCATGAACTCTACATGTGGCACAATACTTGGAACTGGGCCCAGATCTTCGCGCCCGGCCTCACCATCCAGCCCGGCGAACATGCCGAGAACCCCGAGACCAAGCGCCGCTTCCGGAACCTCCTTGAAGTCTCCGGACTTCTCGATCATCTGGTGTCGATCAAGCCGCGCTATGCCACCGAAGATGAACTGGCACGCTTCCATACCCGCGAACACATCGCCCGCATCAAGGAGATGAGCGCGGGTTTCGGCGGCGATGCAAGCACCCTGACTCCCTTCGGCACCGGCAGCTTCGAGATCGCCCAATTGGCGGCAGGCGGCACCATGGCCGCCTTTGACGCCGTGATCGAAGGCAAGGTGAGGAACGCCTATGCACTGGTGCGTCCGCCGGGCCATCATGCGATCGCCGGCGTCGGCATGGGTTTCTGCCTCTTCGGCAACGCCGTCGTGGCGATCATGCACGCCCGCGCGGCCCACAAGCTGGGCCGCATCGCCACGGTGGACTGGGACGTGCACCATGGCAACGGAACCCAAGCAGCCTTCTATGACGACCCCGCGACGCTCACCATCTCGCTGCACCAGGACAACCTGTTTCCGCCCGACTCCGGCGGCTTGACGGAGAACGGCGCCGGCCGGGGTGAAGGTTACAATCTGAACATTCCTCTGCCGCCCGGCTCCGGAGACGGCGCCTATGTCGAGGCCTTCCGCCGGGTGGTGATCCCGGCGCTGCAGGCGTTCAAGCCGGACCTGATCGTCGTGCCTTCGGGCTTCGATGCCTCCGGCGTCGATCCGCTCGGCCGCATGATGGTGAGTTCCGATGGCTATCGCCAGATGACCCGCCTGCTGCTGGTGGCGGCTGACGAACTCTGCGGCGGCCGCCTGGTGATGACTCATGAGGGTGGCTATTCGGCCATGTATGTGCCCTATTGCGGGCTCGCGGTGCTCGAGGAGATGACCGGCATCCGCACCCATGTGGAAGACCCCTGGGGTCCGCACATGGCGAAATGGGGCCAGCAGGCTTTGCAGCCTCACCAACTCGCCGCCATTGACGCGGCTGCGGCATTGGTGGGCCGGATCAAGTAGGCGACGACCACGTCAACCAAGATGAGCAGGGAGAGAACGCCATGACCGACAAGATTGCCAAGCCCAACATCATTCCCAGCCGCCGCGGATTTCTGCGTGGGGCAGCGGCCCTCGGTGGCAGCGCCGCCATGCTGGCCGCGCTCAATGACGGCGCCCGCGCCGCCGGTGATCCTATACCGGTGGGCCAGGCCGCCCCACTCACCGATTTCGCCGCCGCCGACGGCGTCGAGTTCAAGAACGGGCTGGAACTCGCCTGCGAGGAAATCAATGCCCTGGGCGGTATCCTCGGGCGTCCGCTGGAGCCCTATTTCGAAGATACCAAGCAGATGGGCGATGCCACCAATGTGCAGGCTGTCCAGAGGCTTATCGACCGGCATGGCGTGCATGCCATCATCAACGGCTACAACATCGGATCGGGGGCTGCCATTCAGGACGTGATCGCCGACAGTGGCATCGTCTACGTTCACTATGACACCACCATCGGCCACAACAACCTGATCAAGTCTGATCCCAATCGCTACTTCGGGTCCTTCCAGGGCGATCCGGCCGAATACTGGTACGGTCCGGGCTTCCTCAAGTTCGTCCAGCAGCTCGAGGAGGCTGGCACCTATAAGCGCGCCAACAACAAGATGGCGGTCATTCTCTCCGCCGGCGTCTATGCGGCCAATATCGCCAATGCCATCAAGGACAAAGCCGCCGAATTCGGCTGGGAGATAAGCCTGTTCGAAACGGTGAATGTGCCGATCTCCGAATGGGGTCCGACCCTGGCCAAGATTCGCCAGGATCCCCCGGCGGTGATCGCCGTCACCCATTTCCTGCCGGCCGACCTCGCCCAGTTCATGGTGCAGTTCGTACCCAACCCCACCAACAGTCTCGTCTACATGCAATATGGCCCGTCGATCCCGGCCTTCCGCGACATCGCCAAGGAAGCCTCCAATGGCGTGCTCTACGCCACCGTGGTCGGCGCGCTCCAGGACGAGATCGGCACCGCTTTCGAGACCCGCTACAAGGCGAAATACGGCGAAAACGCTGGTCACAACTCGGGTGCCCAGCCCTATGACGGCTGTTATGTATGGGCCACCGCGGCGGCCCTCGCCGGCGGCACCGGAGAGCCCGGCAACGAGGACCAGAACCGCAAGGTCGCCGACCGCATGCGGTCGATGATCTGGCGTGGCGTCACCGGCACCACCCGCTTCATGGCCGACGAGCAGGCGGCCTATACCTATCCGACCCAGACCAAGGACTCCTCGCTCGGCATGCCGCACCAGTTCCTGCAGATTCAGGACCACACCCGGAGCGGCCTGTTGATCGCGCCGGCGCCATACGACACCACCCAGTTCAAGTTGCCGCCCTGGATGAAAGCCTGATTGCCGCAAGGGTGTAAGCCTTGACCGCCGCCCGCCAGCCTTTGCTGTCCTGCAAAGGCGTGTCGAAGCACTTCGGCGCGCTGGCGGCGGTCAACAATCTGAGCTTCGACGTCTATCCCGGCGAGGTGCTAGGGATCGGTGGGCCGAACGGTGCGGGAAAGACGACCCTCTTCGAGGTCTGTTCCGGCCTCAATCCGGCGAGCGGCGGACAAGTCATGTTTGATGGCCGGAACATCACCCAGCTGTCGCCAGAGGCCATCTGCCACGCTGGCATTGCCCGCACCTTTCAGCTCAACGCCAGTTTCGACTCGCTAAGCGTGGGCGACAACGTGCGGGTTGCCGCCTATTTCGGCCGCGACAACCGCCGGTATCCGGGTCTGGCCCTGGGTGCCGAAACCGAGGCGATCGTCCAGGAGGCACTGCGGGGCGCTGGCCTGGCGGAGAAGCAGGACATGATTGCCGGAGCCTTGCCGGTGCTCGACCGCAAGCTTCTGATGCTGGCGGGCGCCATCGCCACCCGTCCCCGCCTGTTGCTCATGGACGAGCCGGTGGGCGGTCTCACCTCAGCCGAAATCGACCATGTGATGGCGGCCGTACGCCGCATCGCCGCCACCGGAGTGACCATCATCCTGATCGAGCATGTCATGCGTTTTCTGGTGCAGCTCTCTAGCCGGGTCCTGATCATGCACCATGGAGAGAGCATCTATGAAGGCCCGCCCGGCGGGCTGGTCAAGGATCGGACGGTGGTCGACGTCTATCTCGGCGAAGGGGCCTCCAGGCGTCTCGCGGCCCTGATGGAAGAGGCAACCCGATGACGGCACTCCTCTCCCTCGATGGCGTCTCCGCCGGATATGGCCATCAGGTGGTGATCCGTAACCTGTCGCTGGACATAGATGAGGGCCGTTTCGCCGCCCTGATCGGACCCAACGGCCATGGCAAGACCACCCTCCTCCGCACAATCTCGGGCCTGGTGCGGCCGCGGTCCGGCACCATCAGCCTTGCCGGGCGCCGCATCGACCGGCTGCGACCGGATGAGATCGTCGCCGCCGGAATCGTCCATGTCCCCCAGGGCGACCTGCTGTTTCCCAACATGACCGTGCTCGAAAACCTGCGCATGGGGGCCTACCTGCCGGAGGCGGCGCGCAACGAATCGGCACGTCTCGAGGAGGTCTTCGCACTCCTGCCAAAACTGAAGGAGCGCCGCGGCCAGATCGCCAGCACCCTCTCGGGCGGCGAGCGCCGCATGGTCGGCATCGGCCGCGGCCTGATGTCTGGCGGGCGACTTCTGATGCTGGATGAGCCTTCGCTCGGGCTTGCGCCCATCGTCATCGACCAGATCTACGAGGTGATCGCCACCCTGCGCAAGGCTGGCCGCACCATCGTCATCGTCGAGGAGAACGTCAGCCGCATTGCTGAAGTCGCCGACGTCCTGCATCTGCTCGACAACGGCGAATTCGCCTGGAGCGGCAGTGGCGCGGACCTTATGTCCCGCCCCGAAATTCTTGCAACCTATCTGGGAGGCTGAGGATGGACGTCGTTGTGCAGATCCTCGCATCCGGCCTCACGCTGGGCGCCATGTATGCGATTTCGACGATCGGTCTGGCGCTCGTCTACGGCTCGCTCAACATGCTGAACATGGCCCATGGCGCGCTGCTGGCCTTCGGCGGCTATGTCTGCCTGTTCGCCATGACGGCCCTGGGTTTCCCCGCAGTGCTGGCGCTGGTCGCCGCCATGGCCGTATGCGGCCTGATCGGGCTGCTCATCTATCACCTCGCGGCGCGGCCGATGCTTGCGTCGCGCAATTTCGAGACCCAGATCTTCATTGCCACGATCGGCATCGGGGCAATGCTCGAGAATGTCATCCTCCGGATCTTCGGTCCCCAGCCCACGGCCCAGCCGCTGAACCTCTCCGGCGCTCTGGTCATCGGCACGGTGCACATTCCCCACCAGAATATTCTCATCCTGGCGGTCGCGATCACCATGATGGTGGCAGTGGCCCTGCTCCTGAACCGCACCCGGGTGGGCCGCGCCATCCGCGCCACCGCCCAGAACCGCGATGCGGCCCAGCTCATGGGCATCCGCATCGGCCGGGTCTACGCCCAGGTGCTGGCCCTGTCAGGCGCCCTCGCAGCGGTATCCGGCATCATGGTAAGCTCGCTTTCAGGCCTGCTGCCCAACATGGGTGGCGACCCGATGCTGAAGGCCTTCGTCATCTGCGTGGTGGCGGGCCTCGGCAATGTCTATGGGGCGGTGGCTGCCGCCATCGTGCTTGGCCTGCTCGAGGCCCTGATCCAGTACGTGCTGGGCGTGCAATACAGCTTCGCCATTCTGCTGGTCATCGTCATCGCCGTGCTGATCTGGCGGCCGGCAGGACTCTTCGGGCGTCAACAGGTGGTGCGGCTGTGAGTCCGGCAAGGCGCGACATCGTCGTCTGCATCCTTCTTGCGGTCTTGATGGCGTTGCTGCCTCTGGTGGTGGGCACGCGCTATATCATCACCCAGATGACCCTGTTCTTCATCTGGGCCATCGTCGTCACCCAATGGAATCTGGTTCTCGGGGTCGCAGGCATCTTCTCGTTGGCGCAGATGGCGCTGTTCGCCGTCGGCGCCTATGCCACCGCCATGCTCGGCTACTACTTTGCCATCCCGATGCTGCTGGCCATGCCCCTTGCCGGCCTGGCCGCGGTTGTGGTGAGTGTAGTCGTTGGGTTGGCCTGCCTGCGTTTGCGCGGACCCTATGTGGCCCTGCTGACCCTGGCCATCGCCCAGGTGATCTATCTCGTCGTGGTGAACGACACCGCCTGTTTCACCACTCCGCCGTCCGGCTGCATGCCGCTGTTCGGCGGCGTGCGCGGCTTCTCCCGCTTCGGTGATCTGGGCTTCCGTGCGCTGCTGGGCTCGAAATGGTATGTGGCCCATTATTACGTTGGCCTCGCGCTGATGGTGCTGGCAGTGCTGTTCTCCATTGCCATCATCCGCGGCCCCCTGGGCCTTGCCTTCCAGGCCCTGCGCGACAATCCCGGCTATGCCATGTCGCGTGGGGTCAGCAAGTTCAAGTACCAGCTCTGGGTGTTCGGCCTTTCGGCCTTTTTCACCGGTCTCGCCGGAGCTTTCTACGCCATACAGTTCGGCGTCGTCGGCCCGATTGTTTTCTCGCTTGCGATGCTGCTCTTCCTGCTCGCCATGATCGTGGTCGGCGGCATGGGCACGGTCTGGGGCCCGCTCCTCGGCGCCGCCATCCTGATGCTCGCCGATGAAGGCATGCGCGAGGTCGGCGACTGGCGCGACATCGGCCTCGGGTTGATTCTGGCGGCCTTCGTGATTCTCCTGCCGCGCGGCCTTGCCGGCTTGGGCGGTTTCTTGCTGCCGCGAATGCCCCGCCAACCACCGGGCTAGACCCGTCCGCTTGGTGCTACCGCCGCCATGGCTTCTGCGCCCGGTCTGTTACGTGATGGATTTCTGCCGCACGCAAAGCTATTGCATCGTGACGAAACCCTTGACCAGGAGGAATCATCCTCAGGAGCACCCATGGGCTGGCGCGACATCAACATGAACCGGCGGAGGCCTCAGCCGAGGCTGGCGGTGATTCCGGCCGAACCGGGAGAGGACGTCACGCGCGCAGTCCTGCGCAAGGCGGCGGCCAGCGCCGTCGCGGTCGTGTCGCACCAGCTGGGAGTGACACCGCTTGCCGGAGACGCCCGGCTGAAGGCCTTCGCCGCCGGCTATCTTCTCGGCTTCGCCTTGCAGGCGGCCCGGAAAGATGGCGTGGACACCGGGGCCGATGCCGGAGCGGGCATTGCGGACCCGCCCATGGCGGACCTGGCGGACGCACTGGCCAGCGCGGTTCCCACGCAATGGGCCATGACGTCCCTGAAGGTGGATTCTACGTCGCAGCCGGCTGCCGTCGGTACACTGGCATGGGGCGATGCCGGCCGCCTGGTCGGCAGGCTCGAGGCACGATGTGGGACCCGAAAGCTGCTAGGCCTTGGCCATCACCGGATGCACAGCGGTCAGCCCGGCGCGGGTGTCGACTATATCACCGATTGCGACGTGGCCGCAGATCCGATGCAGACCCGCTGCCCGACCCTCAGCCTGCGCTTCGACCAAAATGAGCGCGCTGTCATTTTGAAGGCCTTTGAAGACCTCGCGCCCTAGGCCCTGCTCTGGTGCGCCGTTGGGTCGTACTCAGAGAACGATCCAGCGCAAGATTTCCACCGGCAGGTGATTTCACTTTTGCCGCCGTTGCGCTATGACGCAGCCTGAATCGGAGTGCCTTAGTTACGACCCATGTTTACTTCGCGCGACAGCCAGTTGCTGGCGGAGACAATTGGCGGAAGCAGCGGCTGGAAACGTCCATTCGTCCCGGCAGTGGCGGAGCGTGGTGATGCTTGACGACCGGGTGAAGCGGCGGCTTGCGGCCATCATGATGGCCGATGTGGCAGGCTATGGCCGGCTGATGGAGGCCAACGAGGAAGCCACCCTGGATCGGCTTCATCAGCACCATCGTGAATTCCTGCATCCCACCATTTCCCGCTTTCGCGGCCGCATTTTCAAGAACACGGGCGATGCCCTGCTGGTCGAGTTTTCCAGCGCGGTTGAAGCGGCCCAATGCGCCGTTGACATCCAGCGCGGCATGCCGCCGCGCAATGCCGGCGTGCCCGGCGACCGGCACATCAGGCTGCGCATCGGCATCAACCTGGGCGATGTGATCGTCGATGGCGATGATCTCTACGGCGATGACGTCAACATCGCATCCCGCCTCGTCAGTCTGGCGCAGCCCGGAGGCATCGCCTGCTCGGCGGGAATCCGACACCAGGTCGGCAGCAAGCTCGGCATCCGGTTCGAGGACCAGGGCGAGAAGAGCCTCAAGAACATTGCCATGCCCGTCCAGGTCTATTTCGTCGGGCTCGATCAGGGTCCGGCCGGCGGTAACGGCCAGCGCCCCGCCAATGGCAGGCCACTCAATGCGCCGGACAGGCCGTCGATAGCAGTACTGCCCTTTGCCAACATGAGCGGCGACCCGGAGCAGGAATATTTCTCCGATGGCATCACCGAGGACATCATCATCGACCTGTCAAAGGTGTCCGATCTCTTTGTGTTGAGCCGGAACGCGGTCTTCCGCCACAAGGCGAGCGACCACAGCATGGAACAGGTGGCCAACGATCTCGGCGTCGCCTATCTTGTTCACGGTAGTGTCCGCAAATCCGGCGCGAAGGTGCGGATCACGGCGCAATTGATCGAGGGCGCCAGCGGCGGCCATCTCTGGGCCGACCGCTA
>JAGRLX010000003.1 GCA_020441605.1 Alphaproteobacteria bacterium | reverse complement strand
GGCGGCGGCCGAGGCGGAGACGATCCGCAAGATGGTCGTCGCGATGGCGCGCGACCCGCGGGTGCTCGTCATCAAGCTGTCCGACCGGCTGCACAACATGCGCACCCTGGAACACGTCAAGCCAGAAAAGCGCATCCGCATCGCCCAGGAGACCATGGACATCTATGCACCGCTTGCCGGACGCATGGGCATGCAGGCGGTGCGCGATGAATTGGAGGATCTCTCCTTCCAGGTCCTGAACCCGGACGCCAACCGGACGATCATCGAACGGCTGGCCAAGCTGCACGCCGAGAGTGGCGACATGCTCCGTGAAATCGAGCGTGAACTGGTGGCGAAACTTGGCGAGAACGGCATAAAGGCAGAGGTCTATGGCCGCGAAAAGCGACCCTATTCGATCTGGCGCAAGATGGAACGGAAGCTCCTTTCGCTCGGGCAGCTCTCCGATATCTTCGGCTTCCGCGTGCTGGTCAGCACTGTCGACCAATGTTACCGGGCCCTCGGCATCGTCCATCGGACCTGGCGGGCGGTGCCCGGAAGGTTCAAGGATTACATCTCGACGCCGAAGCAAAATGATTACCGGTCACTTCATACGACCGTCATCGGCCCGCATCACATGCGGGTGGAAATGCAAATCCGTACCCGCCTGATGCATGAGATCGCCGAACGCGGCGTTGCGGCTCATGCGATCTACAAGGATGCACCGGATGCAAAGGAGGCGCTCGATGGCTTCCGGCCGCCGGCGGCCGAATCGAACGCCTATCGCTGGCTGCGGCATCTGGTCGAGATGCTGCAAGAGGGCGAAAGCCCGAAGGAGTTCCTCGAACACACCAAGCTAGAGCTGTTCCATGACCAGGTCTTCTGCTTCACGCCCAAGGGGCAGCTGATCGCGCTGCCGCGGGGGGCCACCCCGATCGATTTCGCTTACGCGGTGCACACCTCGGTGGGCGACAGTTGCGTCGGCGCCAAGATCAACGGCAGCCATGCGCCGCTGGTTACCGAACTGAAGAATGGCGACGAGGTCGACATCATCCGCTCCGAGGCCCAGGTTCCGCCGGCGGCCTGGGAGGGCTTGGCCGTCACCGGCAAGGCGCGGGCCGCCATCCGCCGGGCGACGAGGGCAGCGGCCCGGAAGCAATTTGCCGGCCTTGGCCGGGAAATCCTGGAAAAGCTGCTCACCAAGGTTGACCGCAGTTTCGTTGAAAAGGAGGTCGCCGCGGCCATGCCGAGGCTGGGCCACAAGAATCTCGATGACGCGCTCGCCGCCGTCGGGCGTGGCGAACTGGCTGGTGTCGATGTATTGCGCGCCATGGGCATCAGCCTTGATGACAATCAGCTTAAGGCGCTACGTCGCAAGGTTGCGCTGAAGAAGGGCGATGCGGCCGAGGAGCTGTCCATTCCGGTCAGGGGCGTGAGCCGAACCACTGTTCTGAAGATCGCGCCTCAAACCGGTGCCGTGCCGGGCGAACGGATTGTCGGCATCATCATGCCCGGTGAGGGCATCACCATCTATCCGATCTTTGCCAGGGCGCTCGAGCAGTTCGATAATCAGCCGGAACGCTGGGTCGATCTCGCCTGGGACGCGGCGGCGGCGGAGAAGCGCTATCCCGCGCGCCTGGCGGTGACAATCCTCAACGAAGTGGGAGCACTGGCGGCGGTGGCCCAGGTGATCAGTGAAGGCGGGGGCAATATCGATGCCCTACAGATGGTGGCGCGCGAGGGCGCCCGCGATTTCTTCGACCTCGACATCACGGTTGAGGTCCATGACCTCAAGCATCTTAACGACATCATGACCGGGCTGCGCGGCCGCAACGCCGTCAGTTCGGTTGCGCGCGCCACGGGGTAAGCCATGCTGACACACGAACAGGTCCTTGCCGAATTCCGCGATGCCGGCGCCTTGCTGGAGGGGCATTTCATCCTGTCGTCCGGCCTGCATTCGAGTCGATATCTGCAATGCGCCCGGGTGCTGATGGACCCGAAACGGGCTGAGCGCCTGTGCGCGGCTCTCGCCGCCAAGGTCCGCGACCTTGTGCCAGGCCAGATCGACCTGGTGGCCTCGCCTGCCATGGGCGGGGTGATCGTAGGATTTGAGATGGGGCGCCAATTGGGCGTACCCGCCCTGTTCTTCGAGCGGGTGGACGGCAAGCTCGAACTGCGCCGCGGGTTTTCTATTGCGCCTGGAAGCCGGGTGCTCATGGTCGAGGATATCGTCACCACCGGGCTTTCGTCACGGGAATGCATTGCCGGGATCGCCGCCGAGGGCGGGGTGACGCTGGCCGCGGCTTGCCTGGTTGACCGTTCGGGGGGCAAGGCTGATCTCGGGGTGCCGCTGGCCGCCCTCACCAGCCTGGAGATTCCGACCTATGCCGGCGGCAACCTGCCACCCGAGCTGGCGGCAATACCGGCCATCAAACCGGGCAGCCGGGGGCTCAAGTGATCATCGGGCTGGGCAACGACATTGTCGACATCCGGCGGATCGAGGAGACCCTCGAACGCTACGGGGAGCGGTTCACCGCTCGCATCTTTACCGCGACCGAGATTGCCAAGTCCGAACGCCGGGCGCAGCGCGCCGCCTCCTACGCCAAACGGTTCGCCGCCAAGGAGGCCTGCTCGAAGGCCCTGGGCACCGGCTTTCGGGACCATGTGTTCTGGCGCGACATGGGCGTAGTCAATCTGCCGTCCGGCCGCCCGACCATGGTTCTGACCAACGGGGCGAAGGAGCAGCTCGACCGCATCACGCCCCCAGGACACGAGGCGAGGATCCATGTGACGATCACCGACGATTTTCCCTATGCCCAGGCGATCGTTATGATCGAAGCCGTGCCGGCCGGCTAGGACCTGTGCCATAATGGCAACAGTACCCGGCCTTGGTGCCTGCTGCGTTGCATCACCGATGGGCAGGGTCTATACGCCGGGGATGGCGGCTTCACCAGCGGGGCCGGATTCGGTTGGGAATGCACAAGAAAGACCATAACATGGCAGCGGCTCAGGGCTCGCGTGGCAAGTCCGACGGAGGTGTCTGGGAGACCGTCAAGGTCATCCTTCAGGCACTGTTGATCGCTTTCGTCGTGCGGACGTTCCTGTATCAGCCATTCAACATTCCGTCCGCGTCGATGTACCCGACTTTGAAGATCGGCGATTATCTATTTGTTTCAAAGCTTTCCTACGGCTATGGGAAGTACTCCTTCAATTTCTCGCTTGGTGTCTTCGGATCCGAGTGGGTGCGCTGCTGTCCGATCGATTTTCCCGGCCGGGTGGTGCTGGCCGATACCCCGAAGCGGGGTGATGTGGCCGTGTTCAAATTGCCGACCAATACGGAAATCGACTACATCAAACGGGTGATTGGCCTGCCGGGCGATCGCATCCAGATGCGCAACGGCGTGCTCTTCATCAATGGCCAGGCGGTCAAGAAAGAGCGAATCGAGGATTACGTCGACAGTTCCGAACGATCGCTGTCGCGCCCGGTCCCGCAATATATGGAGACCCTGCCGAACGGTGTGACCTACCGCGTCCTGGATACCGAGGCGAACGGAAGCGCCGACAACACCGAAGAATATGTCGTCCCGCAGGGGCACTATTTCATGATGGGCGACAATCGCGACAACTCGCAGGATTCGCGTTACCAATATGTTGTGGGTTATGTGCCCATCGAGAATTTCGTTGGCCGCGCGGACATCATCTTCTTCTCGATATCGAACGATGCGACGCTGTGGGCAATCTGGCGCTGGCCCTTCGCCATACGCTGGAGCCGGTTCTTCAACCTCATCTGACCGTCTCGTGGTCCGCTTCACGGCAAGTCTCTATGGTGACGTTGCAGAGCGGATCGGGTACGCCTTTCGCGACAAGTCACTGCTGCGCCACGCGCTTACCCATGCCAGCAGCAAGGGCAAGCGACAGGATTATGAGCGGCTGGAGTTCCTCGGCGACCGGGTCTTGGCCCTGGTGATCGCGGAATATCTCTTCACCGCCAATCCCCAGGCGCGCGAAGGTGACATGGCGGCCCGCCACAGCGCCTTGGTGAGGGGTGAAACATGTGCGGCTGTCGGCCGAGCCATGGGCCTCGACGCGGTCATCGACGTGGGCGCGCGCGAGCGCGAAAAGGGCATGAACCTCAACGCCAGCCTGATCGGCGATGTCATGGAAGCCCTGATTGCGGCGATCTATCTCGACGGTGGCCTTGAAGCAGCCCGCGGCTTCATCTTGCGCAATTGGCAGGATCTGCTGGCAGCACCCCGCGTGGCGGAAAAGGATGCAAAGACCTTCCTTCAGGAATGGGCCTTGGCGCGGGCGTTGCCCATTCCGTCCTATCGCATCATCAGCCGGGAGGGGCCGGAACATGAGCCGGTCTTCGAAATTGCGGTCGAAATCGAGGGGCGCAAGCCGATGGTTGGCACCGGCAAGAGCAAACGTGCGGCCGAACAGGATGCGGCCAGGGGATTTCTGATTCGCGAGAAGATCCGCAAATGACCGACGATCCCGTCCGACGCCAGACCCACTGCGGCTTCTGCGCCATCATCGGTGCGCCGAACGCCGGAAAGTCGACGCTGGTCAACCAGCTGACTGGCACAAAAGTAGCCATCGTCAGCCACAAGGTCCAGACGACGCGGGCGCGATTACGTGCCATCGTTATGGAGGGAGATGCCCAGATCGTGCTGGTCGACACGCCCGGCATCTTCAAGCCAAAGCGCAAGCTTGACCGCGCGATGGTCGAGAATGCCTGGGGCGGGGCAGGTGAAGCGGATGCGGTGATCCTGCTGGTCGATGGGCGGACCGGCTTGACCGACGAAGTGGCCCAAATCATTGCGGGCCTGCAATCGATCAAGTCGCCATGCCTTCTGGCCATCAACAAGATCGATCTCATGAAGCGCGACGCGCTGCTCGAAACCGCCAAGGCCTTCAACGCGGCATTTCCCTTTGCCGAGACCTTCATGATCAGTGCGCTGAGCGGTTCCGGTACGGAGGATCTGCGTAGGGCGCTGGCCGCACGGATGCCGGCCGGGCCTTGGCTTTATCCCGAGGACCAGGTCGCAGATGTGCAGTTGCGGTTCATGGCCTCTGAAATTACCCGGGAGAAGATCTACAACCGCCTGCATGAGGAACTGCCCTACGCCTCGACGGTTGAAACCGAGGCCTGGGAGGAGCGGAAGGATGGCTCGGTCCGTATCGACCAGGTCATCTACGTCGAACGCGACAGCCAGAAGGCCATCGTACTCGGCAAAGGTGGCCAGACCATCAAGATCCTGGGCCAGCAGGCGCGCGCCGACATGGAAAAATACTTCGAGCGCAAGGTGCATCTCTTTCTGTTCGTCAAGGTGCGGGAGAAATGGAGCGATGATCCCGAGCGGCTGCGCATGATGGGGCTCGATCTGTGAGGCCGGAATGGAGTGGCGTGACGACGGCGTGATCCTCTCGGTTCGCCGTCATGGCGAAACCAGCGCCATTGCAGAAGTTCTGTCGGCGGACCATGGGCGGTGTCTCGGGCTTGTCCGAGGCGGTCGCTCGCGGTTGCAGCGCCCGGTTCTGCAACCCGGCAACCTGGTGCAGGTCACATGGCGGGCGCGGCTCGAGGAGCATCTCGGGAATTTCACCATCGAGCCATTGGCGTTGAAGGCGGGCGCAATCATCGAAGAACCTTTCCGTCTGGCGGGTCTCTCGGCGCTGGTGGGGCTTGCGCAGCTTCTGCCCGAGCGGGAGCCCCATCGGCGTATGTATCAGGCACTCCAGATCATCTTGGACCGGATCGAAGAAGATGATGTCTGGCCGGCCCTGCTGGTTCGGTGGGAGCTTGGGTTGCTCGATGAACTGGGCTTCGGCCTCGATCTTTCATCCTGTGTGGCGACAGGGACTGCGCAGGAGCTTTGCTATGTGTCGCCCAAGAGCGGCCGGGCGGTCAGCCGGGCCGCGGGTCTGCCCTATCATGACCGGTTGTTGCGATTGCCAGGGTTCTTGGCCGGTTCTTCCGTGATTGCCGTTGCCGATATCCTCGATGGCTTTCGTCTCACAGGCTATTTCCTCAACCGGCATGTGTTCGAGCCGCGCGGTGTTGCGGCACCGGATGCGCGCGAGACGATCATCCGGCTTCTTGCCCAAAGGCCGCATTGAGGTTGCGGTCCAGGCTGGCTAAAAGGCGCCGGCGAAGGAGAAAGCAGAATGCTCGGACGTCTCAATCACGTGGCCATCGCCGTTCCGGACCTCGAGAAGGCGGCCGGGATCTATCGGAAAATGCTCGGCGCCAAGGTCTCGGCGCCGCAGGCCGAACCGGAACATGGTGTGACGGTGGTCTTCGTGGAACTGCCCAACACCAAGATCGAGCTTCTGGAGCCTTTGGGCGAGGCGTCGCCGATCCAGGCCTTTCTTGGCAAGAACCCGTCCGGCGGCATGCATCACGTCTGTTATGAAGTGGCCGATATCCTGGCGGCGCGTGATCAACTCCAGCGGGAAGGCGCCCGCGTGTTGGGTGATGGCAATCCCAGAACAGGCGCCCACGGCAAGCCGGTGCTCTTTCTCCATCCCAAGGATTTTTGCGGCACGCTGGTGGAGCTCGAGCAGGCATGAGCCTTACAAGCGGCATTGCAATCTACTTCATCACCTGGTGGGTGACGCTTTTCGCCGTCCTGCCCTGGGGTGTGCGCAGCCACCACGAAGCCGGCAAGGATGTGATGGAGGGACATGACGCGGGGGCGCCGACCAATCCGATGATGTGGCGCAAGGTGCTAGTCACGACAGTGATCGCAAGCGCCATCTTCGTGTTGATCTATGGCCAGATGACATATGAGTGGATCGGGTTCGACGATATTCCGTTTCTGAACTCGATGCCCAAGACCTGAAGCACCGACGACCCCAAGCGGAAAAGGCAGGACCCCGGGTCCTGCCTTTTTCGTTCCTAGCGTTTCCCTTGTACTGCCGGGATCGACACCGGCGGGGCAGCTGCCACCTGTGGCGCGCCCGGAAACAACCTCCCCAGACCTGGGTCCACCTGAAGTGCGGCTTCGTGGTCTTGTTCTTATTGGTTTCAACGCTAGCATATCTGCCATGCTTGTCACGTTAAAAGTGACACATTGCGGACACAATTCAAGTTGGGAAAAGGTGTCCTTAGGTCATGTTCCTGCTTTCGGTAACCGGCTCGGCGCAGCGGACCGGGTTCCAGCGGGAGGTGCCGTCTTCCGAGCAGGCGCAGTATCTGTTGCAGGCGTCTTGAGTTCCCGCGGCATTTGCTTAAAAGAGCCGCAGTCTTTTCACCCATCCGGGGATTCCCATGCGCCTTTCCCAATATTTCATGCCCATTCTTCGCGACGACCCGAAGGAAGCGGAGATTGTTTCCCACAAGCTGATGTTGCGGACCGGCATGATCCGTCAGGAAGCGGCCGGGAGCTATTCCTGGCTTCCCATGGGATTCCGCGTGCTCAAGAAGATCGAACAGATTGTCCGCGAGGAGCAGAACCGCGCCGGCGCGATCGAAGTCCTCATGCCGACAATCCAGCCGGCGGATCTGTGGCGTAAGTCGGGCCGCTACGATGCCTATGGCAAGGA
>JAGRLX010000246.1 GCA_020441605.1 Alphaproteobacteria bacterium | reverse complement strand
TGAAAATCCGCGTGTCGGTGGTTCGATTCCGCCCCTGGGCACCACTTCCCCTTCCAGCATCGTCCAGACACGTTCATCACATAGCTTAACCCATTGGAAAAGCTTGAGTGGACTGTCCAGTAACGTTCGATATCATCGCCTTTTATCCGATAAATTTGTTGATATTCTTGTTGGTATACTGCGGGCCTGTTGGTATCGGCCCCAAGTCCGGGCGGAACCACATTGCTTACCGATGTTGCGATCAAGGCCGCAAAGCCTACCGACAAGCCCCGCACGCTGCGCGACGGATTGACATCGGCCGCCTGGTCTTCATCGGCGAGACATGGACCAAAACCAACATGGCGCCGTTGCGCGGTTGGGGAACGCGCGGCAAACGACTGATTGCCCGTGTTCCACATGGCCACAGGAAAACACTGACCTTCCTCGCCGCCTTGCGTGCCGTTGCCATCACGGCCCCATGCGTGTTTGACGGCCCCATCAACGGCGAGGGCTTCCTGCTCCATGTTCAGCAAATCCTCGTGCCGACACCCAAGCCCGGCGATCTCGTCATCATGGACAATCTCGGAAGCCACAAGGCCCGCATCATCCGCCGGGCCATCAAGGCAGCCGGCGCAAAGCTCATCTTCCTGCCGCCCCATAGCCCCGATCTCAACCCCATCGAACAAGCCTTCGCCAGGCTCAAGCACCACCTCCGCAATGCCAGGGAGCAGACCGACGAAGCCACATGGCGGCGCATCGGTTCAATCCCCAAATCAGTCTCCGCAACAGAATGCCGGAACGACTTCCTCAATGCAGGCTATGGTTCCGTGTAGAGTCATTCCGCTCTAGTGGGCATCGACCCCATGACTCAACTAGGGCTTCGTGGGGCGATTTGCTCGGCGAAGCAAGGAGCTCCCATCAGCTTCGCCGAAGTGATCGATGCCCGGTTCCAATTGTGAGAAGCCAGCATTGCGTCGGGCGGCGCGCCCCATCATCCCTGGGGCCGTCCGTCCGCGCTGTCCGCACTCATCGATTGCGGCGTGTCGGAAAGCTCAGCCGCGGCGCTGACGAGCATGTCGAGCAGGCTCGTCTTGCGCTTGGCCGGCTGGTCAACCGGAACGATGAAGCAGATCGTCGCAATGGCGACACCATCCCTGTTGCGGATGGGAGCGGCCAAGCAACAGGTGAAGCGATCGGACAATCCATTGGTCATGCACCGGCCTTCCGCCCTCGCCTTCGCCACATCCGCCACGAAGCGATCGGCGTCCACCGCTGAACCATCCGGCAGGATGAAATCCTCGATCGGCACGAAGCCCTTGATCTCATCCGCCGAAAGGTGATCGAGCAGTAGCCGCCCCGAGGCCGTCCACGGAATGGGCACTTCGACGCCAATATCGGTGGTGATGCGAAACACGCCAGTGCCATCGGCGGAGTCGACCACGACATACTTGTTGCCGCGCAACGCACAAAGCTGGGCAGTGGCGTTGGCCTCTGCGGCCAGCTTCTCGATCATGATGCGGCAGCGCCGGTG
Organism: Alphaproteobacteria bacterium; assembly: GCA_020441605.1. Next base: position 3,048 of record JAGRLX010000246.1, on the reverse strand, counting down.
CAACGGATTGGCCTCGGCATGGGCCTGGCCGTAGAGGTGGATCGACTGGCCGAAATAGACCTGGCCATCGTCGCTGACGGTCTCCAGGATATCCGCCTCAATCAAGCGGTTGACGATCGAATAGACAGTGGATCTGGGGGCTCCGATATGCCGCGCAAGGTCGCCGATGCGAGTCGGCTGCCTGAGGCGGAGCAAGGCGTCCATGATCTCCACGACCCTGTCGACGCCGCTCTGGCGCTCTCTCGGCGGGCCTTCGTTCCTGTCTGTCTGCAGCCTTTTCATCGCCGGCGACCATTGCCCAACATCCCATTGCAGGGTCAGGGACTCTCGTATAGGGTTTCTCAGTCCCTTACAAGAGACGATCGTCCGCTGTAAGAGACAAGAAATCTCATCAGTCCACCACGGGAGGTGCGTCATGAAGACCCTGAAACTGGCTTTGCTCGCTGGCTTTGCCACCGCTGCAACCCTATCCGCCTTTGCCACGTCTGCCATGGCCGATGGCCGGCTTGAACAGATCATGCAGCGCGGCAAGCTCGTGGTCGGGACCGGAACCGGCAACCCGCCGTGGCATTTCCGCGACGAGGGCGGAAACATGGCCGGCTTCGACGTCGATGTCGCCAAGATCGTGGCCAAGGGAATCTTCGGCGATGACACCAAGATCGAGTTCGTCAACCAGGCTTCCGACGCCCGCATTCCCAACCTGGTGACCGACAAGGTCGACATCACCTGCCAGTTCATGACGGTGACGGCGGAGCGGGCTCAGCAGGTGAACTTCACCATTCCCTACTACCGCGAAGGCGTCGGCTTGATGATGATGGCCGGCGGCAAATACAAGTCCTACGACGAATTGAAGGCGGCGGGCTCGGGCGTGACCGTCTCGGTGTTGCAGAACGTCTATGCCGAGGACATGGTGCACTATGCGCTGCCGGAGGCGAAGGTCGACCAGTACGAGAGCATCGACCTCGGTTATCAGGCGCTCAATTCCGGCCGCGCCGACGCGGTGGCGACCGACATGTCGTCGCTGCAATGGTTCATGAAGCAGAACCCCGACAAGTATATCGACTCGGGCTATGGCTGGGGGCCGCAGACCTACGCCTGTGCGGTGAAGAGGGGCGACCAGGATTACCTCAACTTCGTCAACACCGCTCTGCATGAAGCCATGACCGGTGTCGAGTTCGGCACCTATTCGGCGTCCTTCGAGCGCTGGTTCGGCGTCAAGCTGCCGGAGCCGAAGATCGGCTTCCCGATGGAAATGCAGTGAGCTGACATTCCGGGACGGGTGCCTCGCCGATGGACTACTCCTTCCAGTTCAGGGTCATCGAGGCGAACATCGACAAGTTCGTCGGTGGACTGATCCTCGGGCTGGGCCTGGCACTCGCCTCCATTTTCGTCGGAACCCTGATCGGCATCTTCTGTGCCTTCGCCACCATGGCGAAGTCGAAGATGCCGACCAGGCTCGTGAATATCTACGTCTCGGCTTTCCGCAACACGCCCCTGCTGGTCATCATCCTGTTCGCCTACTTTGCATTGCCGCAAATCGGATTGCGCTTCGGCAAGAACGAGAGCTTCATCCTGTCGCTCGCCATCTATGCCGGTGCCTACTTGACGGAAGTGTTCCGCGCGGGTCTTGCGGGCGTGCCGAAGGGGGTTGTCGATGCCGGCCGCGCCATTGGCCTTACCGGAGTCCAGGTGGCGCTCTATGTCGTATTTCCCATCATGCTGCGCAATGCCTTGCCAGCACTTGGCACAACATTCATCTCGCTGTTCAAGGATACCTCGCTCGCTGCCGTGATCGCTGTTCCCGAGCTGACCTACCAGGCGCGCAAGCTCAACACTGAGACGTTCCGCGTCGCCGAGGCCTGGTCGACGGCGGCCGCACTCTATCTGGCGACCTGTCTCATCATCGCGGCCGGGCTGCGGCAACTCGAACGCCTGTTCCCGAAATTCTGAGGCCGCCAATGGAACAATTCCTCCACGAAATCTGGATCGCGCGCTGGGCCATCGCCCAGGGCCTGCTGGTCACCATCGAAGTGTCCTTTGCCGCGATCATCCTGGGCACCGCGCTTGGCACGCTGGCGGGCATCGGCCTGTCCTACGGGGCTTGGCCCATTCGCTGGCCGATCCGCATGTTCGTCGACGCCATTCGCGGCGTCCCGGTTCTGGTGCTGATCCTAGCCGCCTATTATCTGCTGACCTTCGCCGGCATCAATCTCACGGCCTTCGAATCCGGCCTCCTCTCGCTCACCATCTTCTGTGCCGCCCACATGGGGGAGATCATCCGTGGCGCGTTGCAGTCGATTCCGGCTGGTCAGGTCGATGCGGGCCGCGCCATCGGGCTCACATTTCCGAAGATCCTCGTCTATGTCCTCTTGCCGCAGGCCATGCGCCAGATCGTGCCGGTGTGGATCAACACAGGCGCCGAGATGGTGAAGACCTCGACGCTGCTATCCGTGATCGGCACTGGCGAACTGTTGTTCCGCACCCAGGAAATCGTCGGCCGCAACTTCATGACGCTTGAATTCTACGGCCTCTGCGGTGTGCTTTATTTCCTTGTAAATTATGTCATCGAGCACGCAGGCAAGTCCGCTGCCAGACGCTTTGCGCTCCAGTGAGGTCGCCATGTCCCTGCTTACGATACGCGGCCTGATCAAGCACTTCGGAGCCAATGAGATCCTCAAGGGTGTCAATCTCGACGTCGACAAGGGAGAGGTCGTCTCGATCATCGGTTCCAGCGGGTCAGGCAAGACGACCTTGCTCCGCTGTGTCAACCTGCTCGAGGAATTCGATGGTGGCGAGATCACGCTGGACGGCACGACGATCGGCTATGTGAACAGGAATGGCGCACGCCGCCGGCTGGGTGAACGCGAACTGGCGAGGCAGCGCGCCATGACCGGCATGGTATTTCAGAACTTCAATCTGTTTCCGCATCTGACGGCACTTGGCAACGTCACGCTAGGCCTGCTGAAGGTGAAGCACATGCAGCGCGGCGAGGCACGCGAGCTCGCCATGTCGTGGTTGAAGCGGGTCGGATTGGCCGACCGCGCCGAT
>JAGRLX010000245.1 GCA_020441605.1 Alphaproteobacteria bacterium | reverse complement strand
AAATTCAGCCCCATGTCGGCTGGCGGATTTTCCATGCCTTGCAGCCTCAGGATCATGTAGCCGGCGAAGAAACTGCAGCTTCCCGCCAGCACAAAGGCCAAGGCATTCACCGCGTAGTCCGAAAGTCGTGATGGGCCACCTCTGGCCATGGGCACCTCCCTGTGCGAATCGCCGGAAGTTTCGTCGGTATGACTTGTGCGAGGCCTGATTGGCGCGGAATTTCAACCCTGACGTGATATCGGTCACATCAAACCGTCATGGAATCAGCCACATTGTATCGGCAAATTGAACAGCAGCCAGCAATCGAGCGGGCTGTGTTCAGTTGGAGGAGGCGGCCTCTTGGCCCCCTCGGCTGCCTCCTCCCTACCTCTTCTTCTCCCAATGTCATAACCTGTCGGCTTGAAGAGCACGGGTATTGCGGGCAATGGCCAGAAGCGCCCGGCTTGCGATGCTGCTGCCAAGCAGCGCATTGAGCCGGACCTGGGCGACCGCAGCCCCCAGGGTCGTTGCCGCCTGCAGCAGAGCCGTCGTGGTCCACAGCCGGAGCTGTGTCTGGAGGACGCGATGGCGCTTGAAGAAAATCGGCGGCCGGGCTCCCCTGAGGAGCTGCTCCGCCCTGCCCCCCGCGTCGATGGCTAGCCGGAAGTCCTGCAGGCGGAGCGCGTGGATATGGGCCGCCGAAACCAGGCGGCCGGCGTCGACGCCGCCTTGGACCAAGATGTTGAAAAGCCGGTCGACGGCTTCGAGGTCTCCGGAAAAGGCCGCATCTGCCAGATCGTCAGGGTCGGGATCGGCGCCATTGCCGCAGATCGCTTCCACGTCGGCCAGGCTCACGCGGTCCTGGCCCATGGCGTAGAGTCCGAGCTTCTCGACCTCGCGCTGCACCAGCCCGCGCGAGGATCCGGCCAGCTCCATCAGGCGGAACTTGGCCTCGGTGTCGATCGCCAGCCCCGATTGTGCCAGTCCCCGTTCGATGGTGGTCGAAATGTCGCCGTCCTCCGCCTCGTAAAGGGGAAGAATGATCGCGCGCGGGCTGGTCTCGAGAGCCTTGCGGAGGCCCGACGTCCTGGGCAGACCCGCCGCCTCGGCGACGATGAAATTGCCCCGGACCTGGCCGTCGAGCACCGGCGTTGCGGCTTTGAGAAAGCCGTCGCCCGCCCCACGCACCCAGATGGCGCGTGTGCCTCCCAGCATGGAGATCGCCTGTATTTCGTCGACCAGGCGGGCAGGGTCGCCGGAGAGGTCTGCCTCATCGAGCCTGGCGACCGCAAAGGGATCGTCCAGACTGCCGGCCACACGCTGAACGGCCTTGCTGGCAAGATCGTGCACGGCCACGGGATCGTCGCCATAGATCAGCAGAAGCCCCACCTCCGGATCGGGGCGGCGCAAGAAGGCGTCCAGTCCCGCGGCCTTGATGGCGGTCATTGCTGCGTGGCGAAAAAGGCCGCGAGCCGGGTACGGATATCGGCGCTCACCTCGTGGGCGGCGCGGGCGGTGGCGTCGGTCTCGGCCTGCATGTCGGCAAAAGGCTCCCGCACCACATCGTAGGAGGCCTGGGAAAAGGTCCGCCCCTTGTGTACCGCTTGCCCACTGCGCCGATCTATCAACTCGTAGTCCACCGAAATGTGGACCGCACGGCGGGTGGTCGCGGGCAGGATCTTCTCGATGACCCCCGTTGTCTTCACGTCGGGCGCCAGGTTGAGCGAATAACGTTCCTCGCCTGAGCGCCCCGACTGCATTGCCGATATCAGGTCATTGCGGATAATCTGCCCGGTCCGCGTCTTGGCCTCGGGGATCGAGACGCTCGCCAAGGTTGCCGCGACGCCTGCATTGTCCTCGGACGAGCCATAGAGCGGCCGGTAGCTGCAACCCGCCAGGAGCAGGAGCATCACGGCCGCGGCAATGGTCCGGGTTGCGGTCATCAGGCCACTATATTCGCGATCCGGTTTGGAACTACAATCACTTTCTTGACCGGCTTTCCATCCAGCGACCGCTTGACGCTATCGAGGGCCAGGACCAAGGCCTCCACCTCCTTGGCGGGGAGATCCTTGGCGATCGTCACCTCGTCGCGGCGCTTGCCGTTCACCTGAATCGCGATGGTCACCGCATCGTCGGCCACCAGAGCGGCGTCGGCCATGGGCCAGGGCGTGTCGACGACGGCAGCTTCGTGGCCGAGCACCCGCCAGCATTCCTCCGCCAGATGCGGCATCATCGGTGCAAACATCAGCACGAGGAACGCGGCCGCCTCTCGAATGGCCGCAGCCTCCGCCTTGCCCTGGCCGGCGGTGAGCGCATTGGCCAGTTCGTAGATGCGGGCAATGGCGCGGTTGAAGCGCAGGCTGTTCAAATCGTCGCTCACCGCGGCGAGCGCCTTGTGGGCCGCCCGGCGCAGATCAAGCGTTGCCGCTGCGTCGCTGCCACCGGCGGCGCCTGCAGCCTCGTTCACCAGGCGCCAGACACGCTGGGTGAAGCGCCACGCGCCCTCCGCACCGGCCTCGGTCCATTCGATGTCGCGTTCGGGCGGGGTATCGGACAGCATGAACCAGCGCGCCGTGTCGGCACCATAACGGGCGATGATCTCGTCCGGGTCGACCACGTTCTTCTTTGACTTCGACATCTTTTCCACGCCGCCGACGAACAGCAGCTCGCCAGTCTTGGCATGGAGCCACTGGCCATCCTTCTGCACTGCATCGGCCGGGAACACCCACTCGCCGCTACGAGTCTTGAAGGTTTCATGGATCACCATTCCCTGGGTGAACAGGCTGTCGAAGGGTTCCTTAACGTCCAGGTGTCCGGTTGCCGTCATGGCTCTGGCATAGAAGCGCGAATAGAGCAGATGCAGGATCGCATGTTCGACACCGCCAATATACTGGTCGACCGGCATCCAGTATCTGGCCGCTGCCTGGTCGACAGGCTCGCTGGACTGGGGCGAGCAGAAGCGTGCGTAGTACCAGGACGAATCGATGAAGGTGTCGAACGTGTCGGTCTCGCGCCTTGCAGGCTTGCCGCAGGTCGGACAATCGACATGCTTCCAGGTGGGGTGATGCTCCAGCGGGTTTCCCGGCTTGTCGAAGGTCGCATCCTCAGGCAGCGTCACGGGGAGCTGATCCTTGGGAACCGGCACGATGCCGCAGGCGGCGCAATGCACCACAGGAATCGGGCAGCCCCAATAGCGCTGGCGCGACACGCCCCAGTCGCGCAGGCGGAAGTTCACCTTGCGCTCGCCGATGCCCATCTTCTCCATTCGCGAGGCGATTTCCTCCTTGGCCTCGGGCACGCTCATGCCATCGAGGAAGTCGGAATTGATCAAGACCGTGTTGTCACCTTCCTTTTCGAGAAAGGCCTCGTCGCTGACGGTGAAGGCGGCCGGGTCGGTACCCCTGGGCGCCACCACGGGTATCACCGGCAGGCCATATTTGCGGGCGAAGTCGATGTCGCGCTGGTCATGGGCGGGGCAGCCGAAGATGGCCCCTTCGCCATAGCCCATGAGCACGAAGTTGGCGGCATAGACTGGAAGCCTGACCTCCGGCCGGAATGGGTGGCGGGCATAGAGGCCGGTCGCGTAGCCCTTCTTCTCGGCGCGCTCGATGGTCTCCTCGCTGGTACCAAGGGCCGCCACCTCGCGGCGGAATGCGGCGAGATCCGCATCGGTTTCGGCAAGCCGCTTGGCGAGCTCGTGGTCGGCGGCAATGGCACAGAAACTCGCCCCAAAAATCGTGTCATGCCGGGTTGTATAGACAGTCAGACGCTCGTTCAGCGGCTGGCCTTCCTGGTCCTCCAGCGCAAAGGAAAAGCGCATGCCCTCGGAACGGCCGATCCAGTTCTTCTGCATCAACCGGACCTTCTCCGGCCACCGGACGAGTCCGTCGAGGGCGGACAGGAGCTCGTCAGAATAGGCGGTGATCCTGAGGAACCATTGGGCTAGCTCGCGCTTCTCGACAAGCGCGCCCGAGCGCCAGCCCCGTCCATCGATCACCTGCTCATTGGCCAGCACCGTGTGATCGACCGGGTCCCAGTTCACCATGGAGGTCTTGCGCTCGACCAGGCCCGCCTTCATGAAGTCGATGAACATCTCCTGCTCATGCCGGTAATAGGACGGATCGCAGGTGGCGATCTCGCGGCTCCAGTCCAGCGACAGGCCCATGGCCTTGAGCTGGCTGCGCATGGCGGCGATGTTCTCGTAGGTCCAGGACTTGGGATGGACGCCGCGCTCTATGGCGGCATTCTCGGCCGGCATCCCAAAGGCGTCCCAGCCCATGGGATGAAGCACATTGTAGCCACAGGCCCGCCGGAACCGGGCGATCACGTCACCCATGGTGTAATTGCGCACGTGCCCCATGTGAATGCGGCCCGATGGGTAGGGGAACATTTCCAGCACGTAATATTTGGGACGCGAGGGGTCCTCGCTCGCCTCGAAGCAACGGTTCTCGGTCCAATATTTTTGCCAGCGTGGCTCGGCCTCGCGTGGATTGTAGCGTTCGGTGCTCAAGATCGGGTCCTGCCGGTTTGTCGGATGTGGGTTTGGCCAGAGCCAGTACCAGTCCTTGAAATAGGCTGCAAGCATGGCCATAAGCGCTGGCCATGACCCATGCTGGATTGGACCATGTCACAACGGGGATTGCAGCGGCCGCCGCGGCGGTCGGACGCGCGGCCTCGGAGATCCACCTGATCGCCGTGAGCAAGACCTTCGAGGCGCCCGACATCGCGCCCGTCATCGAGGCGGGCCAGCGCGTCTTTGGCGAAAACCGGGTTCAGGAGGCCAAGGCCAAATGGCCGGCGCTCAAGGCCCGCTATCCCGGTCTCGAGCTTCATCTCATCGGGCCGCTGCAATCCAACAAGACGGCCGAGGCGGTGGCGCTCTTCGATGCCATCCACACCGTCGACCGGCCCAAGATCGCCGCAGCCATCGCGGCCGAGATGAACAAGCAGAAGCGGAAGCTCGACCTGTTCATACAGGTCAATACCGGGCACGAAGACCAGAAGGCAGGCATCGCGCCGGAAGCGGCCGACGCCTTCATCGCCACTTGCCGCAAGGATTATGGGCTCGAGATCGCTGGCCTCATGTGCATCCCGCCGGTCGATGAGGATCCGCGTCCTCACTTCGAGTTGTTGCGGGCCATTGCCGGCCGCAATGGGCTTTCCGCCCTCAGCATGGGCATGAGCGGCGATTTTGCCGTCGCGATCGCCTGCGGTGCCACGCACGTGCGGGTCGGTTCGGCAATTTTCGGGCATCGCCCGCCGCCCGCTAGTTCGCGGTGATGACAATCCGGTTGCGCCGCCGGCAATGGGCAAGAATGACCCTCATGTCGCGCTCCGACACGGCGATGCAGCCTGCGGTGGGCCCGCCATCGGGGTCACGCAGGTGAAAGAACACCGCACTGCCGTGACCTTGCACCCGCGGGCGTTCGTTGTGCGAGAGTTCCACCACGATGTCGTAGAGGTGGTCCTGCCGCGTCATGGTCTCGTGGCTGGCGGCATAGGGCATCCTGACGAGGCGATTGTAGTTGCGGTCACCGACGGTTTCGCACCAGCCGTCGAAGGGCCGCAAGGCGCGAGGCCCGGCTGACGCGCGTGGCGGCTTCATGCGGTCGCCGCGGTAGAAGATGCGGCGAAAGTCCCAGGCGCCGACCGGCGTCGCGCCATCGCCCTCGCGCTTGAGGCACTTTCGGCCGGAGCGGCCCAGCGAACAGCGGAAATGCATGTTGCCGATGCTGAGGATGCCGGTCTGGGCACCCATGTTGATCGCGCGAACGTGAAGTGTGGTGATGGATCTCGTCACGGTGAGTTGTGTTGCGTAATGTCTTTTAATCGCACAAGTCTCACCCTAACATCTGAACCGACAGGAACAAAACCGCATTTCGGACGGGATTCATGGGCACCACGAAAAAGATCATCATCATCGACGACGACGACATGCTGCGCGAGACGCTCAAGGAACAGTTCTCCCTGCATGACGAATTCGTCGTTGCCGACGTGGCCAGCGCTACGGCGGGTGTGAAGGCGGTCAAGGCGGATCACGCCGATCTGGTCATTCTCGATGTCAATCTGCCGGACATGGATGGGCGCGAGGCCTGCAAGATCATCCGCCGCAACGGCTACAAGGGGCCAGTCATCATGCTGACCGGCCAGACATCGGATTCGGACACCATCCTCGGGCTCGATTCCGGCGCCAACGATTATGTTACCAAACCCTTCCGCTTCGGCGTGCTTCTCGCCCGGATCAGGGCGCATCTCCGCCAGCACGAACAGAGCGAGGACGCGATCTTCAAGGTCGGACCCTATACCTTCAAGCCTTCGGCCAAGATGCTGATCCGGGAAGACAACAGGAAGGTGCGGCTGACCGAGAAGGAAACCGCCATCATCAAGTTCCTGCTCCGCGCGGGCGAGCAGGTCGTCAGCCGCGACGTGCTGCTGCATGACGTGTGGGGCTACAATGCCGGCGTTACCACCCATACCCTGGAAACCCACGTCTACCGGCTGCGCCAGAAGATCGAGCGCGATCCGGCCCATGCCGAGATCCTGGTGACAGAGGGCGGCGGCTACAAGCTCGTCCCTTGATCTTGCCGCCCAATCGGCCTCTTATGCAAAGGGGGTTGATTGGGGATTCGCAGGTGAGGCAATGCCAAGGGGCGCCGCTGGGTGTTGGCAGGCCGGGAGGATGGCATGAGCGTCAGGGCTGATGCCGAGACCTTTCGGAGCATTCCGATTTTTGCCGACTGCGAGCCGGTTCACCTGCAGTTGTTGGCATTTTCAGCCGTGCGGCAGGGCTTCGATGCCGGTGACGTGATCCTCAAGCAGGGACTGCGGGGCGGGTCGGCCTATCTGATCCTCAGTGGCCGCGCCGATATCTATTCCGCCGACGACAAGGTCGGTTCTGCTGGCCCCGGTGCCATGGTGGGCGAAGTGGCGATGATCGGGGACCTACCCTACGCGGTCAGTGTGCGGGCGAGCGAATCCCTCGCGGCAGCCCGCATCGACCGGGCGCTGTTCATGCGGGTGGCGGCAGAATATCCCGAGTTCGGCGCGGCGGTCTTTGCGGCGCTGGCACGCAAACTCGAGGGCGCCATGGCGGACCTGGAGCCCATCCAGGGCATGCTCGCCCGGGGAAAGTCGTTTCGCGACCTATAGATCGAACCGTGCCATGACCGGCACATGGTCCGACGCCTGGGTCCAGCCCCGGGCCTCGCGCAGCACGCTGATGGACGAGCATGATTGCGCCAGGGATGGGCTCGTCCAGATATGATCGAGGCGCCGTCCCTTGTCGGCAGTGTCCCAGTCCTTGGCTCGATAGCTCCACCAGGTATAGAGCTTCTGGTCCGGCGGAACGTGCTGGCGCATGACATCGACCCATCCTCCGGCCTGCTGCACGCGATTGAGGCCAGAAGTTTCAACTGGGGTATGGCTCACTACCTTCAGCAGATTCTTGTGCGACCAGACATCGTGTTCGAGCGGGGCGATGTTGAGATCGCCAACCACGATGCCTTCATGGCCGGGCGGTATGGAGCCCGCGCCGAACCAGCGTTCCAGTTCATCGAGGAACTGCAGCTTGTGCGCGAATTTCTCATTGTTCTCCGGATCGGGCTCGTCGCCCCCGGCCGGCACATAGAGATTGTGAATGGTCACCGGCTTCGGCATCGCCAGGGAGACCGCGATGTGACGGCAATCGTCCTTGGCGCAGAACTGGCGGACATCCTGTCCGGCGAAGGGGATGCGCGACACGATGGCCACACCATGATAGCCTTTCTGTCCGGCCTCGGCGATGTGGGTATAGCCCATCTCCTTCAATGGGGCCGAAGGAAACTGTCCCTGCGGGCATTTGGTTTCCTGCAGGCACAAGACATCGGGTTGCCAGAGTTCCAGCAAACGGGTGACTTGGCCGATGCGCAGGCGCACCGAATTGATGTTCCATGTGACGATCTTGAGACTCATGGGCGAGGCTTAGCGCCGGCCAAGGCCGTCATGCAAGTGGCGAAATCGCCCTGTCAACGATCGCGCTTCTTGCGCTCGATCTTGACCACGAAAAGCTTGGGATCGGTCTTGACCCCGGCCATGACGTTTTCCAGCGATACTGTGGTGCGGCGGCCCTTGCTGTCGGTCACCACCCATTGCTGCAGTTCCTTGCGGTTCTGGTCGAAGATCAGGGTCAGCTGTCCGTTGCCGAGATTGTTTTCCTTGTCCTCCAGGGTCACGGAGGTCATGCCATCCTGCTCCTCGAAGGCAAGGATATGGGTGTCGCGGACGAGATCGACCTTGTTGGCCAGGACGAGGCGCAGCGGTGTCTGCGACAGGGGAAACTGGTCACCCTTCTCCTTGGCCCGGTTCTTGATGGTGAGCCACTTGCCGTCGGCGACGATCAGGAAGGGATTGGGCGGCGCATACTCGAAACGCATCTTGCCTGGCTTGGCGATGTAGAAGACGCCGCGCGACAGGCTGCCCTTCGGGCTTATCTGGGTGAACTCGCCCTGCATCGTCTTGAAGCCGTTGATATAGTCCGAAATGGCGTCGATCGACCTCGCCTGTTCGGCGGTCACCTTGAGCGGCTTGGCGGCGAGGGCCGGCGCCACAACCAGCGCGGCGATGCCAAGGCCAAGAAGGCTGCGGCGGGTAAGACGTGCGAGACTGTTCATCGTGCCCTTTCCAGAATCAGTGCCGGACTTCCTTTCCGGTGTGTAGGTTATGCGGCTCTTATCGGCAAGAACCCGCCGATTTTGAGGCACTCATTCGCGCGCGCTGTCGCCCGGTACCAGAATCTCGCGCTTGCCGGTGGCATTGGCAGCCGAAATCAGCCCTTCTTTCTCCATGCGTTCGATCAGGCTGGCGGCCTTGTTGTAGCCGACCTGGAGCCGCCGCTGGACATAGCTGGTCGAGACCTTCTTGTCGCGGAGAACGACGGCCACGGCCTGGTCGTAGAGGTCGTCGCCGGATCCGCCGCCGGCCATCTCGGTCGCGCCGGCTTCGCCATAACCGCCCTCGTCGGTTTCCTCGGTCACCGCCTCCACATATTCCGGCGCGCCTTGCGACTTGAGGAAGCTGACGATCTTCTCGACCTCATCGTCGGCAACGAAGGGCGCGTGCAGGCGCGAGATGCGGCCGCCGCCAGCCATGTAGAGCATGTCGCCCTGACCGAGCAATTGCTCGGCGCCCTGCTCGCCGAG
>JAGRLX010000026.1 GCA_020441605.1 Alphaproteobacteria bacterium | reverse complement strand
GCGACGGCAAGATCTTCGTCTTCGCCATCGAGCAGGCGTTCCGCATCCGCACCGGTGAGACCGACGTAGACGCTCTTTGATCGGGCAGGAGGCCGGACGCAGAGGAAGGAGCTGCCTATAAGTTAGCACTCTGCCTGCTATTTGAGCGGCATTGATGAATGCAAAACCGGCTGCGCGCCCGGCGCCAGCCGATTTTGCCTCGTTTTGCTTCATGGCATGGCGATTGTATGAGCATGCGCCTCACAGATGAGCGGCGAATCAACGTCGCGGCAGGAGGAGCGCATGGACAAGTCTGCAGGCGGCGACCTTTTCTTCGTGCTGATGGGGGCAATCCTCGTCTTTTCGATGCACGGAGGCTTCGCCTTCCTCGAGGTGGGGACCGTGCGGCGGAAGAACCAGGTCAACGCCCTCGTCAAGATCCTCGTCGATTTCGCCATCTCCGCCACCGTCTATTTTCTTGTCGGCTACACCATCGCCTATGGCCTCGGCTTCTTCGTGCCGGCCGCGCAACTGGTCGACGGCGACGGCTACGGTCCGCAGGGAATCACGCTTGTCCGGTTGTTCTTCCTGATCACCTTCGCGGCGGCAGTGCCCGCCATCGTCTCCGGCGGCATCGCCGAGCGCACCAAGTTCCTGCCCCAGTGCGTCGCGACGGCGGTGCTTGTCGGCGTGCTCTATCCGGTGTTCGAGGGCATCGCCTGGGGTGGAAACTACGGGATCCAGGACTGGTTCGAGTCTGCGCTTGGGGCCCGTTTCAACGACTTCGCCGGTTCGGTGGTGGTGCATGCCGTGGGCGGCTGGGTGGCGCTCGGTGCGGTGCTTCGGCTCGGGCCGCGCCTGGGACGATACGATCGGGGCTCGACCGCCGGCTTTCCGCCGTCCAGCATTCCCTGGCTGGCGCTCGGTTCATGGTTGCTGTGCATCGGCTGGTTCGGCTTCAACGTCATGACTGCGGGCTCGCTTTCCGCCGTCACCGGGCTGATTGCCGCCAACTCGCTGATGGCCATGGTCGGCGGCATCCTTACGGCTCTGGTGGTCGGCCGTGGCGATCCGGGCTTTGTCCACAACGGCGCGCTTGCGGGCCTGGTCGCCGTTTGCGCCGGATCGAACGTCATGCACCCGGCGGGCAGTTTCATCGTCGGGGCCGTTGCCGGGGTCATCTTCGTCAAGGGTTTCGAGCTCTGTCACAACCGGCTTCGTATCGATGATGTGCTCGGGGTCTGGCCGCTGCACGGACTCTGCGGACTGTGGGGCGGCATTGCCGCCGGCATCTTCGGCCTTGAGGCGCTCGGCGGACTCGGCGGGGTCACCTTGCCGGCCCAGCTGGTCGGCTCGGTCCTCGGCGCCGCCTACGCGTTTTCCGGCGGATATGTGGTCTATGCCGCGATCGACATGGTGATCGGCCTTCGGCTGACCCCGGAGCAGGAGCGCCGCGGCGCCGACCTCTCGATTCACCGCATCTCGGCCAATCCCGAAGCCGACATCATCGGGTGATCTCCGCGCACCGGGGATACTGCTCATTTTCTGGGCAGTATCCTTCCGGTGGCGTTTGGGGCGCGTCTTGCGGTCCTCCCGGCGAGGGGAACTGAACAAAGGAGTCGTGCGCTGCGGCGTGCATGGCACGACGATTGCTAACTCCGAAAACAGCGGCGGCCCGCGGCCGCCCAATCGCTGTGCATACATGCCACGGGCCCGCGTGCCGATTTTCTTAAGGGGAAAGCTGATGAAGTTGACCAAAGTCCTCCTAGCCGCGACGCCATTGATCGCGCTCGCAGCGTTGCCGGCGCTCGGCCAGGATCCGGCGCCGGTCGAGGTGCCAGAAGCGGTCCAGGAGGTCGTGGCCGCCATTCCCAATCCGGGCAACACCACCTGGATGATGGTCTCGTCGATCCTGGTGCTGTTCATGACCATCCCGGGCCTGGCGCTGTTCTATGGCGGCCTGGTGCGGTCCAAGAACATGCTGTCGGTGCTGATGCAGGTCATGATGATCGCCGTGGTGGTCTGCATCATCTGGGCGGTCTACGGCTACTCCTTCGCCTTCGGCGGGTCGGAGAGCCCGTATTGGGGTGGCACCGCCAAGCTCTTCCTTGCCGGGGTCAACGCCGATTCGATCTCCGCCACGTTCAGCGACGAGGTCATCCCCGAGTTCGTGTTCATCTGCTTCCAGATGACCTTCGCGATGATCACCCCGGCCCTCATCGTCGGCGCATTCGCCGAGCGCATGAAGTTCGGCGCGGTCATGCTGTTCTCGATCCTGTGGGTCACCTTCGTCTATTTCCCGATCGCCCATATGGTCTGGGACGCGAACGGCCTCCTGTTCCAGTGGGGCGCGCTCGACTTCGCCGGC
>JAGRLX010000244.1 GCA_020441605.1 Alphaproteobacteria bacterium | reverse complement strand
ATAGACGTCATTGGTGGATTGCGAGAGGTTGACATGATCGTTGGGGTTGATGACTGTATAGTCGCCACGTGGGCGGCCCAGAAGCTTCAGTGCGACATTGGCGACCACTTCATTGACATTCATGTTGCTCGAGGTCCCAGCACCACCTTGCAGCATGTCGACAATGAAATGATTCAGCCCATCTCCGGCAATGAGGAGATCACAAGCGGAGATAATGGCGGCGGCAATGTTGGGTTTCAAAACACCGAGATCGCGATTGGCCTGGGCGGCGGCCTTCTTGACCATGACAAGTGATTGAACAAGCTCAGGATAATGGCGCAGGAGAATTCCGGTGATCGGGAAGTTCTCCGCTGCCCTTGCCGTATGGATGCCATAGTCCGCATCCCAGGGAATGATCTTCTCGCCAATGGAGTCGCGTTCGACGCGGGTTGTGTTCATGACGGTCTCCGGAATTGGAATCGCTTTGCAAGCATAACCCATTGATACGTACTCGACAGAGGGATGATTGCTCCCTCGCCGATTTTGTGGCTAGTGTCCGTCCAGCGGAGGGTACAATCTCCACGGGACGTGCATGCAGTTCTCTAGGTCAAGAAATACGAAGGAGACATGAATGGATCGCCGTAAATTCATAAAACGGGCGGGCGCCGCAGCGGCAGCGGCCCCTGCTCTCGCAGCACCAGCGCTTGCCCAGTCGTCGCCCCAGATCAAGTGGCGCCTCACCTCGAGCTTCCCAAAGGCACTCGACACGATCTACGGCGCAGCCGAGACCTTTGCCCGCTACGTGGCCGAGGCGACGGACAACAATTTCCAGATCCAGGTCTTCCCGGCCGGCGAAATTGCCCCGGCCTTCGAAGCGGCCAATGAAGTTGGCAAGGGTTCAATCGAAATGTGCCACACCGCCAGCTATTATTTCTGGGGCAAGGATCCGACCTATGCTCTCGGAACCGCGGTGCCATTTGGCCTCAACGCCCGTCAGCAAAATGGCTGGAACTATTTCGGTGGCGGTATTGAGCTCCTGAATGAATTCTATGCGACGCAGAACCTCGTGGCCTACCCTTGTGGCAATACGGGTGCCCAAATGGGCGGTTGGTTTCGCAAGGAAATCAAGTCCCTGGCAGACATGCAGGGCCTCAAGTTCCGCGCAGGCGGCTTTGCCGGCAAGGTGATGTCCCGGCTGGGCGTTGTGCCGCAACAGATACCGGGTGGCGAAATCTATCCCGCTCTCGAAAAGGGCACCATTGATGCAGCCGAGTGGGTCGGCCCTTACGATGACGAGAAGCTGGGCTTCTACAAGGTCGCCAAGTATTATTACTATCCCGGCTGGTGGGAAGGCGGCGCCATGCTTCACGTCATGGCCAATACCGCCAAGTGGGCGGAATTGCCGCCGGCCTATCAGTCGATCATCAAGACGGCTGCACAGGCCGCCAACGCCGACATGCTGGCGAAATATGATGCTCGCAATCCGGGAGCCATCAAGTCGCTGGTTGCCAATGGCGCCGTCCTGCGTCCATTCCCGCAGGAGGTTCTCGAGGCCTGCTTCATGGCCGCATCGGAGACCTATGCCGAAATCACGGCATCAAACGCGTCGTTCAAGAAAATCTACGAATCCATGATGGCATACAGGGCCGACGCCTTCCTGTGGCAGCAAGTCTCGGAGGCCACCTATGACAATTTCATGATGAGCCAGCAACGCAAGAAATCGCTCTGAACTGACTATCCGCGTCACGGATAAGGGCTCTTCGAGGGCCCTTTTTCAATTGAAGGACGGTGGCGTCGAGAAGTCTGGTGGCGCGGGAATCCCATCCGTCCCTTGGCCGTCGAACCCTGGCATGGGGATTTCGATCTCAACGGAGTTGGGATCGATCTTGGGTCCCGTGTCTCGAATTGCAATGCCGGGGAAGGTGACGGTGATCCCGATCATGACAACTTGCAGGACGATGAAAGCGACCGCGCCCCGATAGATTTGAGTCGTCTTGATTCCGGCTATTTTATCGCCCGTCACGCGGTCGATATAGTCTCTCGCTGACGCCACCGATCGCATATAGAAGAGAGCGAATCCAAAGGGTGGTGTGAGAAAGCTTGTTTGCAGATTGACGCCGAGCAGAACACCAAACCACACCAGATCAATTCCAAGTTTCGAGGCGACCGGAGCGAGAAGCGGAACCACAATGAATGCAATTTCGAAGAAATCGATGAAACAGCCCAGGATGAACACCAATAGGCTCACAGCGATGAGGAAACCCATGGCGCCGCCAGGCAGTGCGGCAAACAGCTCCTCCACCCATATGTGACCGTTGATGCCATAGAATGTCAGCGAGAAGATTCGACTGCCGATCAGAATGAAGAGCACGAAGCAAGATAGCCTCGCCGTCGCATCCAATGCTTCGCTGGTGAGGCGGAAGCTCAGCCGCTTCTTGGCCATGGCCATGGCCAGTGCTCCCGCCGCCCCCATCGCGCCGCCTTCCGTTGGCGTTGCAATGCCGAGAAAGATCGTTCCGAGAACGAGAAAGATCAGGGCCAGCGGTGGGATGAGCACAATGACCACCCGCTGGGTTAATTGTGACAGGAGTCCGAGAGACATGCGCTTGTCAGCCAGTGCAAGACCATATGCCGTTGCAATGGCTATGGCGGCAGCCCAGATATCGGCACCGCTCTCAAGTCTCTCGAGCAGGAACCAGTGCGCTGCAAAGCCGAGGAGGGTTGCGCCTGCGGCCAGGATCAGAAGCGGCACCGGGCTTCCGTTCAAGGTGCGCGCGGCTGGAGGCAGGGCGGGAACCTTGCTCGGCTGGAAGATCGATACTGCCAGCACATAAAGGCAGTAGATCGCCGTCAGCAGCAGGCCTGGAATGATGGCGCCAGCATACATGTCGCCCACCGAACGGCCGAGCTGGTCGGCGAGCACGATGAG
>JAGRLX010000243.1 GCA_020441605.1 Alphaproteobacteria bacterium | reverse complement strand
GCAGCGCGGCCGCATGGTGATCCTCGGTAACGCCGGCAAGAACCTCGGCGACTCGATGTACGACGGCACCATCTATCTGGGTGGTGAAGCGCGTTCGCTGGGCGTCGATGCGGTGCCGGGAGAAATGACCGATCTCGACCGCCAGTGGCTCACCCGCAAGCTCAAGATGTATGACATGTACCCCGCGGGCGGCATCGATCACGTCAAGAAGATCGTGGCCGGCAAGCAGCTCTGGAACTACGACAACCTCGAACCGGGCGAAAAGAAGCTCGTGCTGTGAGGGAGGATTGAATCACATGGCAAAGAAGAAGAAGACATCCAAGACAGCGGCTGCCCGCAAGGCCACTGCGGTGAAGCGTTCGGCCCCCGTCAAGGCCAAGGCGAAGAAGGCGTCCAAGGCCGTCACCGTGGCAAAGCCCAAGAAGGCAGGCGTGGCCCGCACCTCTACGGGAATGGTAGCGCTGGCCGGCAAGGCGCCGGCCGAAACCAAGAAGTACATTCTCGGCAAGTCGCAGATCTTCACGCCGGAGGTCATCAACGACATACACATCAAGTCCGAGCTTGGCCGCTACCGCATGCGCGGCTTTTCGCTGTTCAAGAAGATCCCCCATTGGGACGACTTGACCTTCCTGCCCGGAACGCTCACCCGTTTCGTGATCGAGGGCTACCGCGAGAAGTGCGAAACCAAGACGGTCATCGGGCCGCGCGCCAAGCGGCCGATGGTGCTCGACATTCCGATCTATGTGACCGGCATGTCGTTCGGCGCGCTGTCCTACGAGGCCAAGATCGCGCTGGCCCGCGGCGCCACGATGGCGGGTTCCGCTACCTGTTCCGGCGAGGGCGGCATGATCCCCGACGAGCGGCGCTATTCGGAGCGCTGGCTCTACCAGTGCATCCAGTCGCGCTATGGCTTCAACCCGCACCATCTGCGCCTCGCCGATGCCTGCGAGTTCTTCATCGGACAGGGCTGCAAGGTGGGCCTCGGCGGCCATCTCATGGGCCAGAAGGTCACCGATCAGGTGGCGGAAATGCGCTCGCTGCCGGCCGGCATCGACCAGCGGTCGCCGGCCCGCCATCCCGACTGGCTGGGGCCGGACGATCTCGCCCTCAAGATCCAGGAGATCCGCGAGGCGACCAACCACGAGATCCCGATCCAGCTGAAGCTTGGTGCGGCGCGTGTCTATGACGACGTTCGCATGGCCGTGAAGTGCGATCCCGACTCGATCTACATCGACGCCATGGAAGGCGGCACCGGTGCCGGTCCGCACATCGCCACCGAAGATACCGGTGTTCCCGGCATCGCGGCGATCCGCGAGGCGCGCCGGGCCATCGACGAGCTTGGCAAGAAGGGCCAGATCTCGCTCATCTATGCCGGCGGCATCCGCAACGGCGGCGACGTGGCCAAGGCCCTGGCGCTTGGCGCCGATGCCATCGCCATCGGCCATTCGGTGATGATGGCGCTGAACTGCAACAAACACATCGACGGCGTGACCGATTATCCGAACGAGATCGGGGTCGAAGCGGGCTTCTGCTACCACTGCCACACGGGCCGCTGCCCGGTGGGCGTGGCCACCCAGGACCCGGTGCTGAGGAAGCGCCTCGACCCCGACAAGGCGGCCGAGCGCGTCTACAACTTCCTGCACACGCTGACCATGGAAGCCCAGTTGCTGGCCCGTGCCTGCGGCAAGACCAACATCCATTCGCTGGAGCCCGAAGACCTCGCGGCACTGACGATGGAAGCCTCCGCCATGTGCAAGGTACCGCTCGCCGGTACCAACTACGTGGTTGGCCACGAGGCGCTTGCCGACGCCGGCGGCAACTATCACAAGTACTGATCGGAGACAGACAATGGCAGGTACAAGCTACAAGGGCTCCGAGATCAAGTCGGTCGACCAGTTCATCAAGGACAAGGCCGGCCTCTCCTCGAGCCGCGAGAAGGAAATCGGCCAGCACATCGGCTATCGCTACGATGTGAACCTGATCCCCGACTACAAGCGGATCACGCCGTTCCTCAAGGGCTACATGGAATTCATGGGCTGGGAGGACCTGAACTGGCTGGAGGACGTCCATATGGGTTACGAAGAGGGCGAGCCCGCCATCTTCGACCGCAATGTGAACGGCTGGGTGCGCATCCCCAAGAAGGTGAAGCTCCCGGACAACCAGCAGGACCGGGACATGATGGCGCGCGAGTTGCTGATCAAGTTCCAGATGTCACCGAACCATCCCATGGTTCAGTTGAACAAGGCCTATCGCAAGTTCTGATTGGGCGGCAATCGCGCTTCAAACCTGATCGAGGGGGTCCGGGAGAAATCCCGGGCCTCAATTTTCTTCCGTCAATCGCGCCGCATAGAGACGGCATGCGCCGGCATCCAGCCGGACCTCCCCTCGGGCGATGGCGGCATCGCCCTGTTCCAGCCGGTCTCCGCCGACATGCACCGAACCGTCGAGCGCGAACAGCAGAACGGGGCCGTCATGGGCGATGCGGCCGGTGCCGCTGATGATCTCCACTGTCGCGGACCAGCCGCGGCGCGCCAGGAACAGGTTGAGCGCCCTGCAGGGTCCGTCCTTCAAGCGGCATGATGTCGGCGCGTCGCCCGGAAACCCATGCGGGATATGGCGTCGGTTGACGTCGATCAGGCCCTGCCCGTCCACATCCAGCGCAAGGCCGTTGCCGTCGATCAGGGTGAAGAGCCGGTCAACCTCGGGATATGCCGAGAAGGGAACGTCCGCATCAATGCGGGCAATGGCGAAGCGCCAGCCGAAGTGGTCTGCGCCGGCACCCGGCGGATCGCTGGCGATGTCCCACGAGATGCCCATGCCGTTTTTCCAGCGGCCTTCCGCAAAGTCCGTCGCGCGAATGATGCGAAGCATCAGAGCCCGCTGCCGACGGCGCTCTTCCAGTCGGGCTTGAAGCCGAGCACGAGCGCTTCGTTCGAAACATTTGGGTTGAACACCCGCGTGTGCCACAGGCTGAATTCGCGGGCGTCCTCGCTCTGGCCAAGCTTCCGGACCTTGCAGAACATCCGGCATGACTGGGAGAACTGGTCGAAGTCGAGCAGCACCTCCTTGAGTTTCATCAGCCGTGCAGCGGTCTCCGATCCAGGCCCGAAAACCGCGGTCATCTCGTCGGAAAAAAGCTCCGGTAACTGATAGAAATCGGCAGCGAGGTATTTGACGCTCGCGTCCCTCGCCCGCTGGTGTTCGGATGTCTTCTGCAATTGAAAGCGCAGGAAGGCGGTGGAAGGCGTGGTGTCCTCGGGCACCAGGAGGATCATCATGGCGGGCAGGATCACGTCGCCCTTCTTGCTGGAGACGCGCGGGTGCATTGCCGCCATGGGCTGCCCACCGTAGTCACGCGCCGACATCTGGCGAATGCGGCATTGCCAGCCGATGAATTGGGACTTGAGCTGATTATTGCTGATTTGTCGCATAATGCAGTGCGTTTGACTCTTTACAGATTGGTTTGGAATTGGCCTAATAGTGGTCAGAATTGGATTCCGTATGCAAGCGGAACCAACATCAAGGAGGAAAAAATCACATGACACGCGTTGCCGTCATCGGTGCGGGGCCATCTGGTCTTGCAGCACTCAGGGCCTTCCAGTCCGCCGCCAAGAAGAAAGCCAAGATTCCCGAGATCGTCTGCTTCGAGAAGCAGGACGACTGGGGTGGGTTGTGGAAGTACACCTGGCGCACCGGCCTCGATGAATACGGCGAACCGGTCCACTGCTCCATGTACCGCTACCTGTGGTCCAACGGCCCCAAGGAATGCCTGGAGTTCGCCGACTACACCTTCGAAGAACACTTCGGCAAGCCGATGGCCTCCTTCCCGCCCCGCGAGGTGCTGTGGGATTATATCGTCGGCCGCGTCAAGAAGGCCGGCGTGCGCAAGTGGATCCGCTTCAATTCTCCGGTCCGCATGGTGACCTGGGACAAGAAGAAGAAGAAGTTCCTGGTGACGGCGCACAACCGTCCGAAGGATATTATGTATACGGAGGAATTCGACTACGTCATCTGCGCCAATGGCCACTTCTCGACCCCCCACACGCCGTTCTTCGAGGGGCTCGACAGTTTCAACGGCCGTGTGCTGCACGCCCATGATTTCCGCGATGCGCTGGAGTTCAAGGGCAAGCATGTGCTGATCATCGGCCGCAGCTATTCGGCCGAGGACATCGGATCGCAGTGCTGGAAATACGGCGCCAAGTCGGTGACCACCACCTACCGCTCGAAGCCGATGGGCTTCAAGTGGCCGAAGAACTTCGAGGAGCGCCCGCTCTTGCAGAAGGTCGTCGGCAAGACTGCCCACTTCAAGGACGGGTCGAAAAAGGACGTCGATGCCATCATCCTGTGCACCGGCTACCAGCACTATTTCCCGTTCCTCCCGGAGGACCTGCGACTCAAGACGACAAACCGGCTGTGGCCGGCGAACCTCTACAAGGGCGTCGTGTGGCAGAACAATCCGCGCTTCATGTACATCGGCATGCAGGACCAGTTCTATACCTTCAACATGTTCGATGCTCAGGCCTGGTATGTGCGCGATATCATCCTCGGCCGCATCAAGCTGCCAAAGGCCGATGCCATGAAAAAGGACTGGACCAAGTGGCTGAAGCGCGAAGAGAAGCTCAAGGACGCCGAGCAGATGATCTGGTTCCAGGGCGACTACGTGAAGGAATTGATCGACGCCACCGACTATCCGAGCTTCGACATCGAGGGCGTCAACAAGACGTTCATGGAATGGGAGCACCAGAAGGTCCATGACATCATGACCTTCCGCAACTATTCCTATCGTTCGTTGATGACCGGCACCATGTCGCCGAAGCATCACACGCCGTGGAAGAAGGCCATGGACGATTCCATGGCGGCCTATCTCAAGGACAAGTAACGGCACGCAACAAGCAAACGAATGGCCGGTCAGCTGCCCGGCCATTTCGCATTTTACCCGTGTCGTAAACCGACCGATCAGGACCGCGGGCGCTTCTTCTCCGGATCGTAGTGGGCGAACCTGACGATGCGCGCCGGCAGGCGCTTCTGGTGGCCGTCCAGCTTGCCCACTTCCACTTCGGTGCCGGTCTCGCTCGTCAGCGCGTCAACGCGGGCAAGCGCGATGGTCTTGCCAAGCAGTGGCGAGCGCATGCCGCTGGTGACGACGCCGATCTGTGCCCGTCCGTCCTTGGGGTGCACGCAGTCGCCGTGGCCCACGGCTTCGTTGGAGTCGATCTCGAGGCCCACCAGCTTGCGGCGCGGGTGCTCCTTGCGCTGGATCAGCGCGGCCTTGCCGATGAAATCCTCAGTCTTGGTCTTGAGCGGCACGGTGAACCCGATGCCGGCCTCGAAGGGGTCGGTTTCCGAATCGAATTCATAATTGGCGAAGATCAGCCCCGCTTCGATCCGCACCATGTCGAGTGCCTCGAGGCCCATCGGCTTGAGCCCATGCTTCTGGCCGGCCTCCCACACCGCGTCGAAGACCGCGTTGGCATCCTTGGGATGGCAGAAGATCTCGTAGCCCAGTTCGCCGGTGTAGCCGGTGCGCGAGACGACGACGGGTGCCCCCTCGAAATGGCCGATGCGGCCCACCGTGAAGCGGAACCAGTCGAGTTCGCCAATCGCGGTCTGGGCGGGCGAGGTCCAGACGATCTCCTTCAGAAGTTCTCGGCTGTTGGGACCCTGCACGGCGATATTGTGCAATTGATCCGTGGACGAACGGACCCAGGCCTTGTAACCCATCTTCTCGGCCTGCTCACGCAGCCACTTGCCGCCGTAGTCGTCGCCGCCGATCCAACGGAAATTGTTCTGGCCGAGGCGGAACACGGTACCGTCGTCGATCATGCCACCGTTCTCGTAGCACATGGCGGTATAGACCACCTGCCCCACCGAGAGCTTGCGGATGTCGCGCGTTAGGCAGTACTGGAGCAG
The DNA here is from genome assembly GCA_020441605.1 of Alphaproteobacteria bacterium. Next base: position 1,012 of record JAGRLX010000243.1, on the reverse strand, counting down.
CGCTTCGGCGTCAGGCCCGGTCACCTCGAACTTGCGCAGGGGCGACAGGTCGAGCACCACGCATTTCTCGCGGCAGGCCCAGTATTCGTCAATGGCGCCATCGTTGTTGAAACGCTGCGGCAGCCAGTAGCCGCGATATTCGGCATAGTTCCGGGTTAGTGCCGAGAGCCTATCGTGGAAGGCGGTTTCGCGGGTCAGTTGGGGCTCGGCGTCTGGGGTCATGCGATAGGCCACCGCTCTTGTGAATTTCTCTTGGGAGGAATAGGTGCGAACGTGAATGTCGGTCGGGTCCCAGGCATTGGCCGCGTCGATGTCGTCGGGACAAGACGAGGAGATGCAGACCAGGTCGGTCAGCGCCTTCAGCAGCACATAGTCGCCGGGTCTGGACCAGGGCTCGTCGAGATAGAGCTGGTCATGGGCGTCGATATTGGTGTTGTAGAAGAAGTTGAGGGCTTCCCAGCCCTTCCGTGGCGCGATGCCATAGGGCTTCAGCGCATGGTTGAAGTTCTCGGAACAATTCACATGGCCAGGATAGCCCATGTCGTCGTAATATCGGCTGTTGCACGCGGTGGCGAAGGCGTCATGGCGACCGACCGTGTCCTGCACGATCTCCACCAGCGGCTCGAAATCGCGGCCGAACATCTTGGACGGGAGGCCGGGTGTCGGGTAGCTGCGCCCCACCAGGGTGCGGGTGATGGTGGCGTCGAGGGCGTTTTCCATCCCCTTGTCGAGCTTGCGGGCGGAGAAGCACTGAAAGTCCGTACACTGACGGCCGGCGACGTCGATCACTTGGATGTAGTCCCCGGCCCTCACCGTGTAGGCGTGGGCGGTGGCGGCGGGCACGCGGAGATCCAGCACGATGTCGGCCAGGGGCTCGGGCAGCGGCATGTCCCCAGCCTTCAGCCGTCGGGGTGATGCGCGGGTGATCAGCAGTTCGATGTCGGTGGCCGTGTCCTGCCGGTCGACGTCCATCACTGCGCCGGGCGCCGCGATGGTGGCGATGCCGTCGCGC
>JAGRLX010000242.1 GCA_020441605.1 Alphaproteobacteria bacterium | reverse complement strand
TGCGTGATGAAGACGATGGTCTTCTTGAGAACACTCTGTAGGCGGAGGAATTCGTCCTGCATCTCACGGCGGATCAACGGGTCGAGCGCCGAGAACGGCTCGTCGAGGAACCAGATATCCGGACCCACCGCCAGCGAGCGGGCGATTCCGACCCGCTGCTGCTGGCCGCCAGAAAGCTCGCGTGGGAAATAACCCTCGCGGCCTTCGAGCCCCACCAGCCTGATCATCTCGCGGGCCCTGGTTTCACGATCTTCACGCGATGCGCCGCGCACCTCGAGCGGAAAGGCGACGTTCGACAGGACAGTACGATGGGGCAACAGGCCGAAGTGCTGAAACACCATGCCCATCTTGTGGCGGCGAAGCTCGATCAGCTCCGCGGGCGTTGCCTTGAGAAGGTCCTTGCCATCGAGAAGGATCTCGCCTGCCGTCGGATCGTTGAGACGGGTGATGGCGCGGATGAGGGTGGACTTGCCCGATCCCGACAGGCCCATGATGATGAGAATCTCGCCAGGCATGACGTCGAAGGAAACGTCGCGCACCGCGCCGATATATTTCTCGGCGGCGAAGTCGGCGTCCGTCGGCGCATTGCCGTGCCGCGCCATGAAGCCCGCCGGATCCGACCCGAAGATCTTCCATAGGTTCCGGCAAGAGATCTGAGCTGTCATCGGCACCGCACTATTCTGTCGACAATATCGCGGACGCAGCGAAGATACTTCGCCACGTCCGCCGGTTCAATCCAGTCCAGCCAGCCTTACTGCAGCCAGGACTTCACGCTGGCTTCATTGTCAGCGATCCACTTCTTGGCCGCATCTTCCGGCGTCATGCCATCGACGTCAACCAGGGCGGCGGCGGCCGCGATCTGCGGATTGCTGAAATTCACCTTTTTGAGGATGTCGTTCGCCTTCGGCCACTTCTCGGCGAGTTGCTTCGAACCGACCTTCTTGAGATAGCCGCTGGCAGGCGCGCCGCAATCATAGACCGCATCCGGGTTCTGGCCCCACTTCGGATCTGTCAGACAGGCCGGTTCATACTTCGGAAACTCGACGAACTGGCCCTCGAACTTCGCTTCGATGAAGTTCGGCGTCCAGTTGAACAGCACCACCGGCTCCTTGCGGTCATAGGCGGCCTGAAGCTCGGCCCAAAGTGTCGCGGCCTGGCCCACGGCCACTTCCTGGAAATTCATGCCCAGCGCCTGGATACGCTCGGAGTAATGCTTGCCCCAGTCAGCCGGCGGACCGACGAAGCGGCCCTTGCTGCCGGTTTCGGCCGTGGCCAGCTTGGCGGCGCAGGCATCCAGGGCCTTCCAGTCGGGCAAGCCCGGGCACATCTCGTTCATGTAGCTCGGATACCACCAGTCCTCGCGGGTAACGGCGTCATGGGCACCCATGTCGACCGCACCGGCAGCGACCGACTTGTCGAAGGACTCGGCCATCGAGCCTTCCCACACCTCGACCTGGAAATCCATGTCGCCGGCCGCAATGGCGGTGAACTGCAGCTGCGTGTCTGACGACTTGTATTCGATGTTGTAGCCCTGGGACTGCAAGACCTGCCCAACAACGTTCGACAAGACCACCTGACTGGTCCAGTTATTGGTGACGATCTTGATCGGATCGCTCGACTCCTCGGCAAGGCCGGCCCCCGCGAAGGCGACCAGCAGCGCCGTTCCGAACAACCCGGTCCTGGCAATTCCCTTGATCAAACTCATGCTATTCCTCCCGCAACGGACAAGGCACATCGGCTCACGCCCCATCCGGCCATTGTTTGCGTGTGAGCTGAACAGGGAAGCTATCCCTCCGCTGTTAAGAGGTTGGGGGATATTGGTTAAAGCGATGGACCGTTTTGTGAAATTTTGTTAAAAACAACGAATGAAAACAACACCCGCACATATCGTCATCGTCGAGGATGATCCCGTCACGCGGGCCAAGCTTGCCGCATACTTCACCACCGCCGGCTACCGCATCAGCGAAGCCGAGGACGGGGACCGCATGCGCGACATCCTCGCCAATCACCCGGCCGACCTGCTCATGATCGACATCAACCTGCCCGGCGAGGACGGCCTGCAACTCACCCGCGAACAGCGTGAACGCTCCGAAGTGGGGATCATACTGGTCACCGGCCGCACCGACACGGTGGACCGTATCGTCGGGCTGGAGTTGGGGGCCGACGACTACGTCACCAAGCCCTTCGATCAGCGTGAACTGCTGGCACGAGTCAAGAACCTCCTGCGCCGGGTCCGCCGCGCCCAGGCTGGCGGAGAGCCTGGCCCCGTGCGGCGCTTTCTCGGCTGGACCCTCGATCTGGGCAGCCGGACGCTGATCGGAGAGGATGGCCGGTTCGTCGATCTCACGCGGGCGGAGTTCAAGGCCCTTGCCCTGCTCGCCACCCACCCGGGACAGGTCATGTCACGAGACCGGCTGCTCCACGAAATCGCCCATCGCGACTGGGATCCGTCCGACCGCACCGTCGACGTGGTGGTCCGGAGATTGCGCCAGAAACTGGGCGACGATTCCCGCCATCCGCGGATGATCGTGACCTCCCATGGTGAAGGCTATCTCTTCGCCGCGGCACCGGGGCGGCCGGGTTGACCAGAGACCAGGGAGGGCCGCACAGGATCAATCCGCCGATGCAATAGCCCGTGCTTCGCTCATGGCGGCGCGGAACAGCGCCTCGCAATCGCGGATCTGGCGCGCCGCGTCTTCGAACTGTCCCTGTCTGGCCGATTCCTCCAGCACCTTCAGCGCATGACCAAGCGGCATGAATCCAGCGGCCGACGCCGCACTAAATGCGGCATGGGCAAGCCGCGCGAGCGTCACCGCATCCTGTCGCTGCAGGGCGCCACCCATGGCGGAGAAATGCCGCGGCAGCGTCTCTTCGACGATCCCGAGGATGCGGCCGACTTCGGCACGGCCAAGGAGCCCGATATCGGCCTCCAGCACCGCGCGGTCGACCTGACCGCTGCCCGGCGCCGCGCCACGCCCACCGGCCTTGGCGATCGCGGCCTCCAGCGTCTCGGGCGTCAGCGGTTTGGCCACATAGCCATCCATGCCCGAGCCGAGATAGTGGTCCACCTCGTCCTTGAACACATGCGCCGACATGGCAATGATCGGCGTTGACAGGCCAAGACCATCCGCCCGCAGCCGCTGGGCCGTGGCGATACCATCCATGCCGGGAAGGCTGATGTCCATTACGACCAGATCCGGATGCCGCCGCTCTGCTTCGGCAAGCGCCGCAAAACCGTCCGCTGCGGTCGTGACCTCATGACCCATGTCCGCCAGAAACCGGCTGGCCACCGCCCGTGTCGCCTCGTCATCCTCGACCACCAGAACCCGCAGACGCCGCCGGCCGCTGCCACTCTCCTCCTTCCGCTTGCGGCTTCGCCGCGATCTCGCCGCCGCGACGGGAAAACCGGCATTCAGCGTGAAGCAGCTGCCGGCACCGACAGCCGACTCGACCGTGATGGTTCCGCCGAGGGACTGCGCCAGGCCCCGCGAAATCGCCAGTCCCAGGCCTGTCCCGCCATAGCGCCGGGTGATGGAGGCGTCGGTCTGGGTGAAGGACTCGAAGATGTGATCGCGCTCTTCGGCTGGGATGCCGATGCCCGTGTCGGTGACCGAAATTCGGATGGATTGCCGGCCCGCATCGCCCACCAGCACAGCCGCCACGACCTTGATGTTGCCCTTCGGCGTGAATTTGATGGCGTTGCTGACGAGATTGAAGACGATCTGGCGCAGCTTACCAGCATCGCCGCGATGCCGGGGAGCGAGTTTCCGGTCGATGGTAAGCGACAGTTTCAATCCCTTCTCGCGCGCCGGCGCCCGCATCAGATCCACCACGCCCCGGAGCAATTCGCGCACCGAGAAATCCACGTCATCAGAGCCGAGCTTTCCGGATTCGATCTTGGAATAGTCGAGGATGCTGTTGAGGATGCCGAGCAGCGCCTCGCCCGAATTGGAAGCGGTCGTCAGCTGGCGGCGCTGCGACGGTGGCAGGGCGGAATTCTTCACAATGCGCAGCATGCCCAGCATGCCGGTCATCGGCGTGCGGATCTCGTGGCTCATTGTCGCAAGGAAGTCTGACTTGGCGCGGCTTGCCATTTCTGCCTTTTCCCGCGCCGCTGCGTGGCTTTCCACTTCACGCTGCAACTGCGCGGTGCGCTCATCCACCAGCTCCTGCAGTTCCTCCCTGTGCCGCCGCAGCTCTTCGTTGGTGCGCTCGCGTTCGATCTCGAGCGACCGGCGTGTCTGGGTTTCGTCCCGGAACGCGACCACGGCCTCCGACAGAGCCTTCAGTTCGCGCGTCCCCTCATGCGTCACCTCGACCGCCAGATCCCCGGCGGTGAGGCGTTGCATGGCATTGGCCAGAGCTTCGAGCCTGCGCACCACGCCGCGCTCGACATAGAGCCAGACGATGAGACCCGAGATGGCCACCGCGACCAGCGACGTTATCACCAGCACATAGAGCCCGACATTCACGGCGCGTTCGGCTTGCGCCGATGTAGCCCGCGCGAAGTCTTCCGAATTCCGCAGCACGTCCTGAGCGACCTGGCTGACCTCGGCCGAGAGCCTGCGATTGTCCTCGGCCACCTGTTCCAGTTCGTCACCGATGGCCAGCAGCCGCATGCGATTGCCGAACAGGCTGGCGGCAACCGGCGCATTGCCAGCGGCGGACTCGAGCGTTTGCAGATAGGCTCCGGCCTGTTGCCGGCGAACCGGGTCATCAATGCTTGCCACTCGGCGGCCAACGACGCGCAGATGGTTCTCGAATCCGATTGCGATCTCCGCAACCTCGCCCCGGTCGCTGGCACGGGTCAACCGATTGGCCAGCAGGGCAATCTGCGAACTGCGCAACCGCAATTCCCACATCCGGTCGAGCAGGTAGATGTCCTGCTCGATCAAGCGATCCAGCGCATCATAGGCTTCGCCGTGCCGGGCCGGATCGTCGATCAGGCTGTAGAGGTTCGAGACCACGGCGGAAGCCCCCGCCGAAGCATTCGACACCAGCGTCTCCGAGAGGTCAACGATCGCCGTCGCCGCTGCGATGATACGTTCGGCACGCTCGGCGAATCCCCGCTGGAGTTGCAGCCGTTCCTTCACCAGGCGGTTCTGCACTGCGAGATTTGATACCAGGGCGTCGACGGTGCCCGACAAGGTGGCGAGCGATTCACTGCCGAGCAGAGCCATGCCCGACTGGGACGCGGCATCGCGAATCTCCGCCGCAAGCGCCAGCAGCTCGCGCTCCTGGCTGGCCCGGGCCGGTTCGTCGCGCACGGCCGACAGCGCCGGGGCGGCCGCCACCAGCCTGGCGCTCGCTTCGGCCGTCCGTTGGGCGGCGGCAACACCCGGCAAGGCTTCGCTGTTGATCCGCGACTGGGCCGCGGAAATCTCGCGTAGGATCCGCCAGCCGGCGACACCCGAAGACAGCGACAGCGCCGTGATGCCGAGGAATGCGATGAACAATCGCGCGCCCAAACCCAGCTTCGACAGCATGGCTCACTTACCTCCGCCCGGCCCCGGGCATGTACGTCTCGGCAGCACCTTGCATGGCAACCCCGGCAAGCGCAACACACCGACCGAGGCCATCTTCACGACATTTCAGTATCAGCCCATTATGATTTACAGTCATCCGAACATGGCCGGTTGCGGTGGACCACACCTATGAAGACTTTGTTGCGTGCTGTCTGTGCTGCGATGGTGCTGGCCGTGAGTCCGGCGGCCGCGGAGGACACCTGGACGATCGATACATGGTCACCCCCCTTTGACTATCAGGGGGTTCCACGCAGCGTCCAGTACCAGCCCCTCACCAAGGCGATCCGGCCGTGGCGGATCTGCGCCTCCTACCCTCATCTGAAGGATTCCTACTGGCTCTCGGTCAACTACGGCATGGTCGAGAGGGCGCGCCGTCTCGGCATCAGCCTGCGGGTGGTGGAGGCGGGAGGCTATCCCAATCTCGAGCGGCAGAAGTTGCAGATTGCCGATTGCACGGCCAACGCCGATGCACTCATCGTCGGTACCGTCTCCTTCGATGGCCTGACCCCCCTCGTTTTGAAACTGGCGGCGAAAATGCCCATCGTGGCTGCGGTCAACGACATCGCCAGTGACGGCATCACCGCGAAGTCGGGGGTGTCCTGGGTCACCATGGGTGAGGCCATCGGCGACTATTTCGCCAAGCTCCATCCAAAGGGCGGCGCCCCGGTCAAGGTGGCCTGGTTTCCAGGACCGCGCGGCGCCGGCTGGGTCAAGTTCGTCGAGGAAGGCTTTCGGCCGGCCATTGCCAGAAGCGCTGCCACAATCGCCGCCGTGAAATGGGGCGATACCGGGTTTGAAGCTCAACTGCTGCTTCTGGAAGAAGTGCTCGAAGAACATCCCGACATCGACTATGTGATCGGCAGCGCCGTCACCGCCGATGCCGCCGTGAGCCTGCTGCGGGCCAAGGGCCTTACCGGCAAGATCGGCATCCTCGCCGATTATTTCACCCACGGCACCTATCGCGCGATCAAGCGCGGCAAGGTGCTGGCGGCGCCGACCGATTCACCGGTAATGCAGGGCAAGATCGCCGTCGATCAGGCGGTGCGCGCGCTCGAGGGATCATTGACCGAGGTTCACGCCGGGCCGGCCATCCGCATCATCGACACGCAGAGCCTCGAACAGCTCGACATCGGCGAGAGCCTGGCGCCTGCATGGTTCAAGCCGACCTTCGAGGTCAACTGACCGATTGACCGTCGGGCACCGGTGACATGGCCGAAGGACAGGGAACGGTAATTCCGATGTTCCCGCGCAATCACATTGGCGCAATGGATATTGAATGTTGCTCCTCCCTTTGCGGCTGCCTGTGGACCGGCCACCCACCGACCACGGCGGAGGGAGATTTTTCCATGTCGATGCGAGCAGACGCTTGGGGCCTTTGCTTTAGATCAATGCGGTTCTCTCGATAAATTGCGAGATTTGATTTTTATAAGAGGGAGTTACCGCAATGCTTTCCAAGGCCCTATTTCTCGCGGCGGGTATTCTGGCGTCTGGCCTCTTGGTGGCCGGAGGTGTCCGCGATGCACAGGCTCAAGCAGGCTCACCACGTTATATGTCCTGCGACGAGCTTTGGTATGCTCGCAACGAAATTTACGCTGAGAACGGTTACTGCTTCAAGACCCGCCGCGCCAGATCGGTGTTTGGACGCGGTTGCTTTCCGCCCTATGGCCGACTCTCGCCGCGCGAACAGAGGCGTGTCTCCGAAATCGAGCGTTGGGAATATCGCAAGGGTTGTCGCTGACGTAGATCACCGGTTTCCATGATGGGGAAGTGTTGCGCCAAAGCATGGCGGTCAGTTCTCTTCGCTTGGCTGTTGCTCGGCACCGGCGTCGCGGCGATGGCGGCCGATCCACCCGAACAGGCGATCGCGGAACTGTCTGAGCAGCTGTTCAAGCCAGCCTATTGCGATGCTGGCGGCCGGCAGACCATGGGCATTTGGACCTTCGAACGGGACCGCATCCCGATCTCCGTCGGCGTCGCCGATCGGATTTATGCCGCGGCACTCAATGCCCTCCTCATCCGCAAACCGGCTTGCGTCGATGTGCTCGATGGTACGGCAATCGGCGAGATCGCCGAACATCTCAAACGCACCGGCGCATTTCGCGAGGCCGGGGAAAATCCCTTGCTCGCGCTCGAACGGGCCAATCGCAAAGTTGCGGTGCTCCTGCGCGGCAACATCACGGCTCAGGACGGGGCAGTGTTCCTGGCGTTCCGCGCCGTCGACCGTGAGCGCGGCGTGGTGCTGGCGCAGACTCGGCCTTGGCCGCTGCCGGAGGACTACGTACGTTCTGCCGCCGAGGACACCGCCCTCAGCCTTGATGTTGCCCTGCAGCGGGCCGCCAACCAGCTGGCGGCCAAAGCCTCGGGGCTGCGGGTCCTGATTCCACTGGGTGTTTACTACCAAGACAGCGGCGCGCAGCCACCCTTGGCCCGATACCTGCTGGCGGGACTGCTTGCCGCCCTCGAGAACGAGACAGCCAATCTGGTGACCGGTGCCAAGCTTCGGGTTATCGCGCCCGAGCTTAAGCTGGCCGCCAAGTCGGGGGCCATGACCAGCATAGATGACTTCGATCCCCTGGCCCAGGCACCCGGCAAGCTTGGTGAGGGCACCTACGCATTGACCGGTCGCTATTGGCAAGTGGGCGATGCCATCGATCTCAAATTGACCTTGCGTTCCGCGGCAGGCGACAGCGTGTCATGGCAAGGCCGGGTCCGGCTGTCAGACTTGCCGGGGCTCGCCGCAACCCCGGTGGGCACGGCGGTTGGTAATGCCGGCGAAAGCGCCTTTCTGCTGCAGATGACCAGCCCGCGCGGCCCAGCTCCCTATTACCAGGCGGGTGAGGCGCTGTCCGTTTTCCTGCGCAGCGAGGAGGACGCCTGGCTGTCATGTTTCTACATAGACGTCAACGGTATGACCATGCAGGTTCTGCCGAACAGCTTCCAGGCGGGCCAACCGGACGGAAATCGCATCGCTGCAAACAGGCTGCAGGTGCTGCCCGATCCGCGCCGCGATCCTTTTGAATTTCGTTTCACGGTGAATACCCTTGGCGAAGAGACGCTGCGGTGCTTCGCGACGACTGGCAATCCCGCGGCGGATCTGCCTGCTCCGTTGCGGGGGCAAGCCTTCACGCCACTTCCCGACGACCTGGCCAGGGGGCTCGGCGACGTCTTTCACAGCCTGCCGCGGATGCGCGTCGCCGAAGCCGCGCTCACCGTCACTATCGGAACCGACGCTCCGTCTGCTGCTTTCCAGGAGACCAGACAATGAAATCCCTAACTGCCCTGGCCATTGCGCTCGGTATGATTCTGATTCTGAACGGTCCGCTCGCGGCGCTGCCCGCAGCAGCCCAGTCAGCCGAGGAGATCAAGCGCCTCCTGACAACCCTCGCACCCCGCCATCCGGCCGGCAGCCAAACTGTCATCGTGGTCCACCGGCCGGTCGAGATCGTTACCGACCAGGCATCGGTGATCGTGGACTACGGCTATACGGCCGATATCGAAGTACAGTTCGAATTCGACAGCGCGCGCCTGACCCGCGCCGCCCGCCGTAGCCTCGCGGCGCTCGGCCGGGCGCTGGAATCAAAAGAATTGTCGGGCTTCGACTATCTCATTGCGGGTCACACGGACGCCAAAGGCGAGGCCGCCTATAACCGTGCCCTGTCCTATGATCGCGCCAATGCCGTGCGCGATTACCTGGTCAAGCGGTTCGTAATAGACCCCCGCCGTCTGCACGTCATCGGCTGGGGCGAAAGCCGCCTCAAGTTCCCCGATGAGCCTTATGCCGCAGTCAACCGAAGGGTTGAGGTGACCTTGGTCGTCCCCCGCAGTTCGGCACAGAAGACGCGGCACGGCGGCAGTGACACCTCGACGGGAATAAAGATCACGCCACGCCCCGGGGATGCACAAACGGACCAACCCGAGACGGCGCCGGACGCGGAGGGCAACACCCTGGCCGGCGAATTGCCGCCATGCCCCATCGGCCGGCCGGGAGATCCGCGCAATCCGGCAGCCGACATCGATGATTTCGGTCCCCGTCCCGGCATCGATTGCACACCCCCCGAAGGCTCGCGTGTGAGCATCACTCCCGAGGGCAAGGTAATCATCGACTGGTGAACCAGGCTCCAGACCTACCCAACCAAACTGGCGAACCCCGCCGCAGATAGAGGAGAAAGCCCAATGTTCAGAACCAACCTGTCAGCCCTGTTGCTGACTCTGATGCTGGCCATCGCGCCAGGATGGGCGGCAGTCGCCCAGGCCGGTGAACAACCGAACATCGTGGTCATGGGCGAAGACAATGATCTCGATACGGTTCCGCGCAACCATCGCGTCTTCAATCGCGTCCTACAGGCCCTGTCGATGGAGCTGGGGCAAATGGGCTTCAAGGTCTATGATGAAACGGCGGTCACGCTCGATGTCAACCGCCAGGGCCGCATCCGCCGCAACGACGCCGAACTGATCACCGTCGCCAAGCGCATCCAACAGCCGCCGGTGGATGTGATCGCGGTATTCTCGATCTACACCAACGTCCAGCAGAACATAAACGCCGACATCTGGGACCTGGGTATCCGTATTCCCGGTCGCCTGCTGCATGTCTCGACCGGCCGCAGCCTTGATTCCTTCGAGGTCGACTATCCGACCGGTACGCTACCACCGGTTCCGCCCAACTGTCTGAGTGCCAACCGTGTCGACCAGGACTGTCTTTTCGAGTTCGTCGGCGGCCAGGCGCGGCGCATCGCCCAGGATCTTGGTGCGGTGCTGGCCCAGAAGCTCGATTTCCTGTCGCCCGCCCGGCAGACGGCTGGCGGCATGGTCAACGAGCCGGAGGTCGGAAGCAGCGGAGGCGGCGGCAACGTCGGCGGCGGCTCGAACTGCACCGGCCTCACTTCCGCTTTCGTCATTTCGCTGCGTGGATTCGATCCGGAAGAAGTGACGACGATCGAGGAATACCTGGTCGCCTTCAGCGGTTATGACCATCATCGTCCGCTCCGCACGACACGCAGGGTGTCCGAATACTGGTACGAGAGCTGTGCCGACATTGCCCGCCTCAATCGCAACCTGCGTCTGATGATGGACCAGATGGGAATTGAAGGCCGGATCGCCATGACCGGCAACCGCTTCGAGATCGACAAGATCGGAGCACAGATGAACCGTTGACCCCAATCGCCGCCGGCCAGCGACAGGCGATGACCGGCGGTACCCCCGATGACACGAGGAGAAGGGCCATGATCGCCAGTATCCAGATTTCAGGAGGCCGCCTGGGCAAGCTCCTCAACACCCTTGCCCTGACCCTTCTTTTCAGCGTGGCATGGACTTCTGACACAAGGGCCGACTATGTCACGGGACTCGACCCCTATGGCGACAACTATCTGTCACTCCGCAGCGGGCCCGGTTCCCGCTATCGCGAGATCATGCGCATGGGACCGGATACTATCGTCACCGTACTGGAACGCCGTGGCGACTGGCGCAAAATAAGGTTGGAAGATGGCGCCGTCGGCTGGGCCTTCGGCCGCTACATCCGGAGCGGCTTTCCGGCGGGTGCCGAGCCTTCAGTTCAGCCTGAGGAGGAGCTTCGAACTGCTACCTCCTATGTTCCGGTCGGTGATACCCAGGTCATCGAAATCGGCAACATCTACGCCGTGAGGAACGGGCCGACCAAACCGGTCAACATCAAGACGCCGGCACCCATTCTGATCCGTTCGATCCAGACCTATCACTGGAACAATGGTCGTGGAAAGCGGCCGGGAACCATTGCCCTGCGCCGGACGGATGGCAAGACCTACGGGCCGTGGAAAGCCGCCGGAAAGCTCGGCCAGGGCGGCGTGCCCAACGCCTACTGGTATGTGGAACCCGATATCATCCTGCCCGCAGGGGAATATCGCTTGGTCGACTCCGATCCGAAGACCTGGGCCACCAACGAGGCCGCGGCCAATAAGGGCATGGTCCGGATCGAGTTCACGGCCGTCGAAAAGGAAACGGACGAGCCGCCAGCGCAGAGCGCAGCGGCCAACGACCCGAATGGAAGCGGCCACGATGGCGAGGAGACCGGTGCCGCCGCCGGGCCGACGGAGCCGCCCATGGGAGAACCATCCGCGCCGTCCAGCGCATCAGCGGACGATCTCGAGCGCCTGCGGCTGCAGGCCGAGATCGAGCGCTTGCGTCTTGAAAAACTCAAGCTCGAGCAACAGGGCCAGCCCGGTGCGGCTACGGCAACAGCCCCTTCCGACGAACCCGCCCACAGCGCCACGGTTCCGGCAGGACGCCGCGTGGCCCTGGTGATCGGCAACGGCGATTACACCGAGCTCACGCCACTGACGACGCCAGCTAATGACGCCCAGGCTCTCGCCGAACGCCTCGCGGCACTCGGCTACGAGGTGATGGTCGGTGTCAATCAGACCCGGACGCAGATGGCCGAGCTCCTGGCAAAATTCTACGCGAAATCGGAAGGGGCCGGTGTCGCCCTTTTCTATTTCTCGGGTCATGGCATTCAGATCGAGGGCCGCAACTATCTCTTGCCAGTTGATGCCGCCTTCGCCAGTCAATCGTCGTTCCTCGATGTCGAGGCACGCGCCATCGATCTGCAGAAATACATCGCCGCGTCCTCCACCGCCCGGATTGGCGTCGCCTTCGTCGATGCCTGCCGTGACAACCCGGTGTTGGAGAAGAGCATCGTGTCCTCAATGTTCAAGGGCGCGGGCGCCAACATGACCAAGGGCCTCGCAGTCATCAAGCGCGAGAACCTCAACGCCGGCCAGTTCGTGGGCTTCGCCGCCGAACCGGGCAAGACCGCCGAGACCGGTACCGGCGAGATCAGCGTCTACACACAGGCACTGCTGAAGGGTCTTGGCGAAAGGGGTCTCGATGTCAGCATCATGCATCGCCGCATCCGCAACGAGGTGGAGGCCGCCACCAATGGCCGCCAGAGCCCGCGCTACGTTGACGATCTGCCCGATGCCTTCGCGCTCAATCCCGTTCAATGAGGTTCGGTGATGGTCCTGTCCGGCATTGTGCTCACCCGCCGGATCATCCTGACATTGTGCGTGTTGCTCACGGTCTGGGGTCGGGCCGGAGCCCAGGACTTCGGCCTGAAGGGCGATGATACCGGCGGTCAGCTGCCGCCTCCAGCCATTGGCGACCTCTTCAAGAGCGACGGTGCGGCCGACACCAGGAGCCCGCTGCCGGCGGCAGGTCCCGAACCTGGCAGCAGTATCCTGCCATCCACGCCAGGAGCAGTTTCTTCCCGGCCAATCGTGATTTCATATGATGGCCAGGCCGCTGCCGATGGCCGCCGGGCAAGGATCGAACTGTCGCTTGCGCCCGATGGCGCGGCCACGGGCAAGATCGTCATTCAAAGCATCTGCGAGCAAAACGTCCATCTTGGCGGCGCCGATCTGACATTCAACGGCCAATTGTCCGGAACCTGGGAGAGCAAGACCGCATCCATCGACGGCGAGTGGCAAGGGACCGAACACTTCTGCGGCACCGACCAGCAGAACAACGGCGCCTTCAAGTTTTTCCGCAAGGAGGAAGCCGCGGCGAAGCCGGTTCTCCATCTTCGGCTTACTGGAAAGCGTGGACGCTATGGGTGGAACTTTCCGCCGACGGACCGGAAATATCTCTCCGTCAAGCCATCGTCCGCGACTGTCGCCAGCGGAGGTGAAGACGGGTCTGCGGGCAAGGACGGCGCGCCACCACCTGAAGTCACGGAAGACGGCAGCACATCCAAGACCAAACCGGACAAGACCGGAAGAGACGGCGCGACCGAAGAGGATATCGATCCGGATCGGGTCACCGGCATCCTGCTGTTGCCGTCAGAGACGACGGCCGCACCCGGTGAACCCGCCGAACGTCCAACAGTCTTCGCCATCATGGGTGACACGGCTGACAAGGTGCCTGTCCCCGACGACCTGATCGAGTGGACGCTGCCGCGAGGCCTGGCGATCGAGAACCAGGCCTTCATGGTTTCAGGCAAGGCCAAGGATGGCGATCGAATCCCCTTCTCAGTGAAGGTCAAGCTCTCGCTCACCAAACGCTTCGAGGCTGAAGGCACGGTCCACGTCTCTACTGCGCGCTTCGGCAGCATCGCGGGGCGGGTGTACATGTCTTACAATTACCCCCGCATTCGTGGCGGGCCGCAAGTGTTGCGCAAGGCTACGGTGGAACTGCATCCCAATGGTGATGGGCCGCCGTTGCGGCGAACCGTGACTGGCCCCGACGGATCCTACCGCTTCGACCGCCTGCCACAGGGCGGCTATCAAGTCGTGGTTACGGGATTCCAGCACGATGATTTTCCCGACGGCTACCGGCTGGACAAGCCCAACGGGCCGTGGAAGGGCTATGTCACCTGGATTCCGAAGTACAAGGACTATTTTCATCCAGACCCGGAGACGGCAACCTGGGACCACGAAAAGGCCAGTGTCGAGATTGAACTGATCGGACCAGACTACGATGCGCGTCCAGATGCCGTGTCAGGCCGGATCATTTACAAGGACAATGGCGTCAAGGGCGTGACCGTCAGGGCAGACAGGCTTGGCTCCGAGGGTGGCGGCACCCGCGTGACCAGCGGCACCGATGGGCGCTACACCATCTGGATCAAGGATCTCGAACCGGGCACCTATTGGCTGCGTGCCGAAAAATACGTGGTGTCCGGCTGGGCCGGACCGGATGATCTGCTCGATGTCGCCTCAGCCCGGGACGAGAGATCGGTGCTCTTCACCGTGCCGTTCTTCGGCGTTGACCGGATTTCCCTCGATATTGAAGTGCTGACACGTCATGAAATATTCGGCGGCGAGCGAGGACCCGAACAACCGGTGGACCTGCCGTGACGCGGCCCTTGATCCAACACGTCTGGAGATTTGGGAGACTGGACATGAATCTGACCCGACACATTGCCACCGCACTGCTCGTTGCGATCGCCGTAGCTGGCGGACTGGGTCCGGCGGCCAAGGCCGAAGCGACATCGGGGCACCAAATCGTTACTCTTCCCGACGTCGCGCCGGAGCGATCGGGAAATCGCCAGCCGTCGAGCAAGGAACTCATTGAAACCTGGCTGGCAGGCTATGGCTGGAACGATGACAAGCATTTCGACCAAGAGCGCTATGAGATTGTCGCCCATCGTGTGACCTGGAAGGATCTGGGCCGTGCCTTTCTGCAATTTCGCATTCTGCCGCTTGAGGGCGATGCCATGAGCCTGGCACAGCAACGCTGCCCAGGTCGCGACAAGCCAATCGAAATCCAGATCTATTATCAGTGGACGGAGGAAGATATCCAGCTCTGGACCGCGCTCGAAAACAGGGGAGACCCAGGTTTCGACCAATGCTCCGACGACCTGCTCTGGACCGGTGATCAGATCGACAAGATCGTCAATCCCCCACCGCTTCCGCCCATACCGGTGATCAAGCCGTCGGATGTGGAGACGCCACCGCCGGGATCACCCCTGCGCAAGTCCATACTCGATGGGCTGCGACCGCTGTTCGAGGACAGTTTTGGAAAACCCGTCGTGTTCAAGGTAGACGAGATGCGAGTCGCGGCAGGCACAGCCTGGCTGTTGGTCCATCCGGAGCGCCCCGGCGGCAAGCAGATCAGCGCTGCCGAATGGAACGCCGTCACCGGCTTTTGCGATCAGGACATCGCTACCGTTTCCTCTGAATTCTGGATGCGCGAACGCAATGGCACCTGGGAGGTCGGCTGGGGCAACGGCTTCTGCGCCAGCGATTCAATCGGCCAGATGGGCTATCTCATCGGCGCGCCACCACAGATTGTTGATCTCGACGAATGGCCGTCCACCGACTTCATGCCGGTGGGCGATCCTCAATATTTCAAGCTCTGGTGGCCCTGACTCGGCTTCGGCATGCCGCCAGGCGCGCCACCATGACCTTCAATGGGGTGGCGACGCGGATTACTGCCGCGCTGACCAAGTGCCATCGGCATCCTTCAGCAGATCCTTGTCGGCCCACCAGGTGCCGCTTGCCCTTATTCCTGTGACCTGACCTTCGATCATGCCACTGACCGGATAGCTCTTTTCTTCGTTGTCGATGGTATAGAAGGCCGAGCCTCCAGCCGAAGCCCGGAATTTTCCCTCGTCGTCCAGTGTACCCCTGAACTCGACGGTAAAGGGCGTGTTCTTGTAGACGCCGCTCACCGAGCCCGATATCGACCGCCCATTGACCATGAACTGGATGTCGCCCGCCGCGTCACCGTGGATGCCACCCGTAAAGGTTCCTTCAGGAAGGTCCGCCTCATCTTCGGGAGGCGTTTCATCGTCGACAGGAGGTACCTCCTCGCCCACCTTGATCTTCTGAGTCTCCCGCCCGGTCTCGTTGCCGTCGGCATCGAGATAGATATAGGTCTTGCTGACGATGCGGCCCTTCGAGTCCTTCGTATAGATCAGCTTTGTAGTGCCCTGCTTGTTCTTGACATAGCCGGCCTCCTCGTCGCTCGTCGCTCCCTCCGGTTCCACGTCCGCGCTGGGTGGACTGACGTTTCCACTTTCGCCATCCGGAGAATCTGGGTCGACCTTGAACGGCTCCCGGCCGATCTCCTTGCCGTTCTCGTCATAGTGGATATAGGTTCCGCCGATGGTGCGGCCATTTGCATCCTTGGTATAGATGACCCTTGTGGAGCCTTCCGAATTGCTGGCGGTTCCCGCCTCCACTTCGGTCGTGCCCGGCAATGGTGTTGAGCCGGAGCCACCACTTGATGACGATGACCCGCCGCCACCCTGATAACTCCCTCCACCTGAGGTCGATGAGCCGCCAACGGAATCATAGCCACCGCTTTCGCCTGACGTCCCGCCATCTTCATCGTCTGGCTGATTGTCGTCACTGCCGCCGGATTGGAACGATTTCTTGAAGGGATCCTCGGTCGAGCCGCCTGACCGCTCAGGAAGAACATAGTCGCCGGACTCGCCTCCGCTTCCTCCGTATGAATCCTTCAGCGGATCGCCGCTCTGAGCGACTTGACTCCATGCCGCACCACTTCCCCACAAAGCGGTTGCTGGGTCTTGTGATGTCGCGGCCGAAACCGGGCTCGTTGTGGTCTCGACAAGTCCCATGCCGACAAGAATGATGTAGGGCTTCAGGCGGATCATACAGTCACTCCTCACCAATTGTTCCCCATTGCTACAGGGGGCCTAGCTTGTCATTGATGCCGGTCAAAGAAGCCCGCCGGCTGGCATGTCCTTCCGTCCCGATCGATCTCTGGGACGACCTCAGATCCCCACGGGTACCGATCCTGGCGGCGCGTCTTCACAGGTCTTGCAAATACCGGCGAAGCGGTGCATGCCGCCAGCCTGATGACCAGCTGGTCTTTCCGATTGACTGCAACGCCGAACTTCCCGAGACCCGCCATTATGATAACGACAATCCCCGGCCTGATGGACGACATAAGATCCCGCTTCGCCCACGTCGACGTCTGTCCGTTCACCGGTCCCCGGGTCTTCTTCGAGAATGCCGGAGGCGCCCTGACGCTCAAGTCGGTGATCGACACGACCGCCACCTTTGCCGGCTATCCCGACAACCAGGGCCGCGACAACCCGGCCTCCAGGGCCCTCATGGCGGCCATCGACCGGGGCAAGGCCGACATGCGGACCTATTTCAACGCGCCATCGGGGCAGGTCTTCGTCGGCGAAAGCGGCACTGAAGTACTGTTCCGACTGATCCGGACGGCCATTGCCGGCGCTGCGCAAGGCGGTATCTGCCTTGGCAGCACGCTCGAACATCCGGCGTCCCGTAGCGCCATGGGGCGCTGGGCCGCGCAGACCGGCCGGCCACATGTGCTTATCCCCCACGATGACGCCACCGGCAGCGTCGGGGTGGAACATTACCACGAACATATCACCGCTGATGTCCGCGTCGCCACGATCATCCAGACCTCGCCGGTCACCGGCATGGCGACCGACGTTGCCGCCATCACCGCCGCGATCCGTCAGCGCGCGCCCGATTGCCTCATCATCGTCGATGGCATCCAGCATGCCTGCCATGGTGGCATCGACATCGCAGGCTATGGGATCGACGGATATGCCGTGTCGCCCTACAAGATGTTCTCCCGCCATGGCTATGGCGTCGGCTGGGCGTCCGACCGGCTCACCGCACTTCCCAAGGACAACATCGCCGCCGGCCCCCCGCAAAATTGGGAACTGGGCACCCGCGATACCGGAAGCTATGCCACCTTCTCTGACGTGGTCGACTATTTCGTCTGGCTCGGTGGCCATTTCACCGCGCTGGACGACCGACGGGCGCGCATCGCGGCCGCAGCGGCCGCCATCCACCACCACGAGGACCAGTTGACTCGCGCGATGCTGTTCGGAACCGGCAATCTCCGTGGCCTCGCCGAAATGCCGGGCGTTTCCATCATCGGCGGTGCCGAGACCGCCGGCCGCGAGGGCGTGGTATCCCTCACGGTGGAGGGCCAAGAGGCCAGCGAAATCGTGGCCCACCTCAATGCCCGCGGCATCAGGACCCATACCCGCAAGGACGATCACTACAGCGGCAACATCCTGCGCCCCCTGGGCCTTCCGGCCTGTGTGCGCATCTCCATTGCCCACTACAACACCGAGGCCGAAGTCGCGCTGCTGCTGGCAGCCATGCAGGAAATCACCTCGGCCGCTTAGGTCCCTCGCGGCGTGTGTCCATGGCAGGCCGTCATTTGACTGTCACATAATACTTCGATAATTCCCGATATATGGAATTGGATTCGGCCATCCTCGCATTGTCTGCCTTGGCGCAGCCGACCCGGCTTGAGACTTTCCGCCTGCTGGTGAAGCACCAGCCCCAGGGCGTGCCAGCCGGCGACATCGCCCGCCAACTGAATGTGCCGCAGAATACCATGTCCAGCCATCTCGCCATCCTCGCGCGCGCCGGACTTATCGCGGCCGAGAGACGGAGCCGCAGCGTGATCTATCGCGTGGAGTTGGAGCGTGTGCGCCAGGTTGTGCTGTTCCTGCTCCGCGATTGCTGCAATGGCCGGCCTGAACTCTGCGCCCCGCTTATCGACGAGATCGCCAGCGTCTGTACCACTGCCCGAGCCTGTTGCTAACCCGCCACTCCGGATCACACCATGTCACTCTTCGAACGCTATCTTACGCTCTGGGTCTTTCTCTGCATCGTCGCCGGCATAGCTCTGGGTCAGACGATGCCCGGCCTCTTTGGCACCATCGCCTCCCTCGAGCTCGCCAAAGTGAATCTCCCCGTCGCGGTGCTGATCTGGCTGATGATCATTCCGATGCTGGTCAAGATCGACTTCCGGGCACTGGGCCAGGTGGCCAAGCACTGGCGCGGGATCGGCATCACCCTGATCGTCAACTGGGCGATCAAGCCCTTCACCATGGCGGTTCTCGGCTGGATCTTCGTGGGCTGGCTGTTCCGCCCGCTGCTGCCTGAAATGCAGATCGAGAGCTACATCGCCGGCCTCATCCTGCTGGGCGCCGCCCCCTGCACGGCGATGGTCTTCGTCTGGAGCAACCTCACCAAGGGTGAGCCCCATTTCACGCTGAGCCAGGTGGCACTGAATGACGCCGTGATGGTGGTGCTCTTCGCCCCCATCGTGGCTCTGCTGCTGGGCCTCTCGTCGATCGTCATTCCATGGGAGACACTGCTGCTCTCCGTCGTGCTTTACATCGTCGTTCCAGTCATCATCTCCCAGGTGCTGCGCGGCCGGTTGACGGCGACCGGCGGACTGGAGCGCTTTCTCAAGGCCATACAGCCCGCTTCGCTCATCGCTCTCCTGGCGACACTCGTGCTGCTGTTCGCCTTCCAGGGCGAACAGATCATCGCCCAGCCATTGGTGATCGCCCTCCTCGCGGTTCCCATCGCCATCCAGGGCTATGCCATCTTCGCCATCGGCTATCTGGTCAACAAGGTCTCGGGCGAGGAACACTGCGTGGCCGGGCCCTCGGCCCTCATCGGCGCAAGTAATTTCTTCGAACTCGCTGTCGCCACCGCCATCAGCCTGTTCGGCTTCGAGTCGGGTGCCGCCCTCGCCACGGTTGTCGGCGTTCTGATCGAAGTTCCGGTCATGCTGTCGCTGGTCAAGATCGTGAATGCCAGCAAGGCCTGGTATGAAAGAGGGTCGGCAGCACGTTTGGAGTCCAGCAGATGACGATTGTCATCCATCACAATCCCGATTGCGGCACGTCGCGCAATGTCCTCGCGATCATCGAGGCCGCCGGTTATCAACCGGTCGTGATCGAATATCTGAAAACAGGATGGACCATTCCCCAACTGCAGGGCCTGCTGGCCGCCGCCTGCCTGACTCCCCGCCAGGCCCTGCGGACCACCAAGTCACCGGCGGCGGACCTGGGGTTGCTCGACCCCGCGGTGACTGATGCGCAATTGCTCTCCGCCATGGTGGCCCACCCGGTGCTGGTCAACCGGCCCATCGTCTGTTCGCCAAGGGGCGTCCGCCTTTGCCGGCCCAGCGAAATCGTCCTCGACCTCCTCGACCACTGGCCAAAGGGCCCCTTCCACAAGGAAGACGGCAGCCTCATGATTGATGACGAAGGGCGCCGCGTCACGGGTTGAATGGCGGCGCGAACATCACTGGCCAGTGCATGGGCCAGATGGACAAACGTCATACCTGCTGAACAATCACGCTCGAATGCGCGACTCCGTCGCCCCTTCAGAGCTGGGCCGTTTAAGTAAATGTCCCGGGTGCCCTGTATCGCACTTTACTGCCGGCACTTGCCCAAGTTCCAGTTTTGTTATAGCTGAATGAATATTACGAATGCCGCCATCATTCTGCGGCCCCTGCGCCGCACGGAGCACGACATGATCGATCGCCGAAGTCTGAGCCGGGGTCTGGCGGTTTCGCTGGCTGCCCTGGTTCTCGCGGTGGTGGCGGCCTCGACGCCCGCAGCAGCGGCCGGGCGGCTGACAGTCTTCGCCGCGGCCAGCCTCAAGACCGCGCTGGACGAGGTGCGCGCCGTCTGGATGGCGGACACCGGCAAAGAGGTGACCATCTCCTACGCCGCCAGTTCCGCCCTCGCCCGCCAGATCGAGCAGGGCGCCCCCGCCGACATCTTCATCTCCGCCGATCTCGACTGGATGAACTACCTCACGGACCGCAACCTGGTGCGGCTCGACGGCGTGATCCGGTTGCTGGGGAACGAGATCGTCCTCATCGCGCCGCGGGAGTCGAAAGCCGAGACCACAATTGCCAAGGGCTTTCCCCTCGTAAGCCTGCTCGGCGGCGGCCGGCTCGCCATGGGCGACGTGAAGGCGGTGCCGGCCGGCAAATACGGCAAGCAGGCGCTCGAGACGCTGGGCGTCTGGGGGTCGGTCAAATCAAGGATTGCGCAAGCCGAAAACGTGCGCGCCGCCCTCAAGCTCGTGGCGACGGGCGAAGCGCCGCTCGGGATCGTCTACCAGACCGATGCGGCGGCCGAACCCGCGGTCAGAATCATCGGCGTTTTCCCGGCGTATAGCCACAATCCGATCGTCTATCCCGCCGGTCCGGTGGCCGCCTCGTCAAACCCGGACGCGGCCGCCTTCCTGACCTATCTCCAGTCGCCCAAGGCCCGGAACCTGTTCGGCACGCAGGGCTTCACCAGCCCGGCGCCGGCTGCTACCAACTGAACATGACCTGGCTCACCCTCAGCCCGGATGAATGGAACGCCGTCCGGTTGAGCGTGAAGGTGGCAGCGGTCGCCATGGTCTGCAGTCTGCCGCCTGCCATTCTTGTTTCAATGCTCCTCGCACGCACGACCTTCTGGGGCAAATCGCTGCTGAACGGGCTGGTGCATCTTCCGCTAGTGCTGCCGCCGGTGGTGACCGGATACCTGCTGCTGCTCCTGTTCGGACGCCGCGGGCCGCTTGGCGCATTTCTGGACGATTGCTGCGGCATCGTCTTCTCCTTCCGCTGGACCGGCGCCGCGCTCGCCTGCGCCGTCATGGGGTTCCCCTTGATGGTCCGTGCCATCCGGCTGTCCCTCGAAGCGGTCGACCGCAGGCTCGAATCGGCCGCATCGACCCTTGGCGCCAGTTCCCTGTGGGTCTTTGCCACCATCACCCTTCCGCTCACGCTGCCCGGCATCGTCGCCGGCATGATCCTGAGCTTCGCCAAGGCGATGGGCGAATTCGGCGCCACCGTGACCTTCGTATCCAACATTCCGGGCGAAACCCAGACCTTGCCGACGGCGATCTACGCCTTCACCCAGGTGCCTGGAGGCGATGCCGGCGCCCTCCGCCTGACGGCGATCTCCGTTGCCATTTCCCTCGGCGCACTCGTCCTGTCGGAACTGCTCGCGCGGCGGATCGGTCGGCGACTGGCTGTCCAATGACCATTGACCTCTCGGTAGAGCACCAACAGGGAAGCTTCAAGCTGAACGTGCGCTTCGCAAGCGGCGGCACCCTGACCGGCATCTTCGGGGCGTCGGGATCAGGCAAGACCACCTTGATCAACATCATCGCCGGCCTGATCCGCCCCAGCGCCGGCCGGGTGGCAGTGAACGGGCATGTTCTCATCGATACGGCCCGCGGCATTTGCCACCCCGCCCATCGCCGTCGCATCGGCTATGTGTTTCAGGATGCCCGGCTCTTTCCCCATCTGACGGTCGCCCAGAACCTGGCCTATGGCCAATGGTTCACGCCGGGTGCCGAACGCTACGCGCGCAAGGCGCAGATCATCGACCTTCTCGGCATCGGCAATCTGCTGCAGCGCAGGCCGGAGCGCCTGTCAGGCGGTGAAAAGCAACGGGTGGCCATCGGCCGCGCCATCCTCGCCTCCCCGCACTTGCTGCTGATGGACGAGCCCCTGGCATCGCTCGACCAGGCCCGCAAAGACGAGATCCTCCCCTATATCGAGAGCCTCAGGGACGACCTGCGAATCCCGATCATCTATGTCAGCCACGCCATGGCCGAAATCGCGCGCCTGGCCTCGCATGTGGCGGTGTTGTCGGGCGGGCGGCTTTCGGCCTTCGGCCCGACGCCCGAAATCATGAACCGGCGGGACCTCGTCGCGGCAGGAGAGCTGGACGACACCATCACCTTCATCGACATGGCCGTGGAAGCCCATGACGAGCAATCCCGCATGACGAGGCTCGCCAGCCCCGTCGGCGAAGCCTGGATTCCGGGGCAAGTGGCACATCGGGGACAGTCGGTCCGGCTCCGGATCAAGGCCAGCGAAGTGATGCTCGCCACCGAGCGGCCGCGCCATATCAGTGCCCTCAACATATTCCAGGGCACCGTGGCCGGGATCTCCGCGTGCGACCAGACCTCGGTCTATGTGCGCGTCGATTGCGGCGGCTCCGGCATCGTCGCCCGCATCACCCGCCACTCCCGGCAGGTCCTCGAGATCGAGCCCGGCCGGCGCCTGTTTGTGATCGTCAAGGCTTTGTCGCTTGCCGGGACCTCGGTGTCGCCCGAAGCACACTGACGCGACGCCGCCTGCCTCTAGCCCCGCGGGCCCGTAGTGCCGATCTCCCTGTCCAGCGCCACCAGATGTGAATCGATTGCCGTTCTGGCGGCACGTTCCATGGCCCGGTAGCGCGTGATGAGACCCAGCCCCAGCGGCGTCAGGGTGGCGCCCCCGCCCTTGCGCCCGCCAGATTTGGAATTGACCACCGGCTTGCCGAAAATGTGATTGAGCTCATCGATCAGTTCCCACGCCCGCCGGTAGGACATGCGCATGGCGCGGCCGCCGGCAGCGATCGAGCCATGGGCAGCGATCTGCTCAAGCAGTTCAATCTTGCCCGGTCCCACGCGCTGATCCGGTCCGAAATCGATACGAATGCTGATCTGGGCCATATGCACTCTCCCGCGGCGGAGTTTCCCCCAAACTGGCCGGGAAATCCAGACGGGCCGCAGCCGCCGGATCTAAAACCGTTTCAGAAAGGAGGTGGTAGCGGGGGAGGGAGTTGAACCCCCGACCCCAGGATTATGATTCCCGTGCTCTAACCAACTGAGCTACCCCGCCGAGGAGTGAGCGCGATATAGGGAGAATCGAGGCCCGGCGTCAAGCTGGCTGACCCGTGTCCGCGTCGCTTTCCTCGGTGCGCTTGAAGAAGGTCCGCCACAGCGAGATGCCGGCAAAGTAGATCGATGCCGCAATCCACGCCCAGAGTTGCACGTCCTCGACCAGGCCCCAGTCGCTGCGGTCCTTCGCCGCAAGGATGAGGCTGAGCGACATGGCGGCCCACAGCACCGTCATCGGGATGGTGATCTCGCGCCAGTCGGTCACCCGCAGCGGATGCACGAACTTGATCGGGATGAAGGTCAGGACACAGAGCGCGGCCACGGTGATCAGGTTGACGATCGGCCCACTCTCAAGCACGAAGAAATAGAGCACCACGACATTCCACAATGCCGGAAATCCGACGAAATAATAGTCGTCGGACTTCATCCCGACATTTGCAAACGTATAGCAGGACACCGCCATGATGGCGGCGGCCGATATCAGGCTCCAGGTCTGGCCGGTGAAAAGGAAATCCAGCGGCGTCATGTTGAACCAATAGACCATCAACGCCGGCACGGCCACGTAGGTGAAGAAATCGATGACGTTGTCGAGCGTTCGCCCGTCGACATTGGGCGTATATTCGAGCACCCGCGCCTTGCGCGCCAGGGTACCGTCAATCCCGTCGACAAACAGCGCAAGTCCAAGCCACATGAACGCCGCGACCGGATCGTTCTTGAGCACCGCCACAAGGGCCAGGAATCCCAGAACAATCCCGCAGGTGGTGAAGGCATGAACCGCCCAAGCCACCCCCTTCTTCACGTCACGGTCGAGGTTCGGATGCAGATTGATCTTGGCCACGGCCCAAACTCCTAATGAAGCGCAGTGACTATAGAAAAGCGCCGTTGGCAAGGCAAATCGATCAGCGCCGCAGTCCCCGTCCGGAAAGAATGCTGCCGGGACCCTGGTTTTTGAGGTCGCTGTTCAAGCCCTGGCAATGAAGCCACCGCCCAGTACCCGCGCACCGGCGCCTGCTTTCTCGTAGAGTACGCAGGCCTGCCCCGGCGAAATGCCATATTCGCCTTCGGCGATCGTCACCACAGGTCCTGCCGCGCCCAGACGAATGGCGCCGGGCACAGGCGGCCGGGTCGACCGGATCCGAGCAAATACCGGCTGCGCATCTGCCCCGAGCGGACGCGCACCCAGCCAGTTGAGGCCGG
This sequence comes from Alphaproteobacteria bacterium, assembly GCA_020441605.1. Next base: position 1,123 of record JAGRLX010000242.1, on the reverse strand, counting down.
TGACCGCAATGTCACGCCGCAGCAGCGCCGCACGGGGGCCGACGATCACCCGCCGCTCGGCGGCATCGATCCTGATCACATAGAGGGGTTCGCCCTCGGCGACCCCCAGGCCGCGCCGCTGACCGATCGTGTAATGAACGATCCCCGCATGGCGGCCAAGCACCCGGCCATCAATGTGAACAATCTCACCCGGTTCGCCACCTTCCGGCCTGAGCTTGAGAATGAGATCGGCATAGCGCCCTTCCGGCACGAAGCAAATGTCCTGGCTGTCGGGCTTGCCGGCGACCGCGAGCCCCAGATCGCCAGCAATGGCCCGGGTCTCGGCCTTGCTCAGGCTGCCCAGGGGAAACCGCAAGTAGTCAATTTGCTCCTGGGTCGTGGCGAAGAGGAAATAGCTCTGGTCACGGGCCATATCGACGGGGGTGAAGAGATCGCGGCGGGCGGATTCCCCCGGCCTGGCCCGGCTTTCGATGTAGTGTCCGGTGGCCAGCGCTGCCGCGTCGAGATCCTTCGCCCTGGCCAGAAGATCGGCGAATTTCACCGTCTGGTTGCAGGTGACGCAAGGAATGGGCGTCTCACCGGCGAGATAGCTGGCCGCGAATTGGTCGATGACGGCCGACTTGAAGCGCGATTCGAAGTCGAGGACATAATGGGGAATGCCGATGGCCGCCGCCACCCGCCGGGCGTCGTGGATGTCCTGGCCGGCGCAGCAGGCACCCTTGCGCTGGATTGCTTCACCGTGGTCGTAGAGCTGCAGTGTGATGCCGACCACATCGTAGCCGGCGGCCTTGAGCAAAGCAGCAGTTACCGAGGAATCCACCCCGCCCGACATGGCGCAAACGATCCGGATCGACGACGGATCGCCGGCGATGCCGATACTGTCGTGAACCCTGGCAAGAATATCCACCGAAATGCCCATGGCGCGCTAGATGGGGCAGCCGGGGGCAAATGTAAACACCGCCACCGCTTCCAACTGTCCTGAAATGGACCAAGCCTGCTACACCATTTGCGATTTCTTCATTTGGGCTTAGTCCATTTTTAAGGCGCTAGGCCTTAGTCTCTCAGCCAGTGAGTACCTGCGTATTAGGTTGAGTTTGTAAATGAACGGTCAGTTGCGTCCACG
>JAGRLX010000241.1 GCA_020441605.1 Alphaproteobacteria bacterium | reverse complement strand
TATCGAGTACCGGAAGTCTCACGTGGGGGGTGGCAGGACGTGACCAAATACATCAGATGGATTGTCACCCTGTTACTGGCCTTGGCGACGGCTGGCGTGGCTTGGTTCTGGACCCAGAGTTTCGAAGGGTCGCTCCGCTCGGCCCGCTTTCTGAAACTGAAGGGCAATGTCGCACTGGAACGCAATAAGACTGTGCTCGACGGTACGATGATTGAGATCATCGAACTGCCGGAGGTTTTCGCCCAACAGCTCGGTAACGTTGCCGAGCCGGTTGCGAGCATGGATGCTCTGGTCGGGCTGCGGGCAGTTCAGGATGTTCCCGCAGGTGCAATCCTCCTGAAGCAGTTCTTTTCGCCGGAAAGCATGCGCGATCTCTCGGACCAGATTGAACCGGGGCATCGCGCAATAACCCTGGCGGTCAATGCCGAGAGCACCGTGGGCTATTTCGTGCGGCCAGGCAGCCGCGTTGACCTGATCGGCACCTTTGTCCAGCCTGAGGCCTCGACAACGTCCTTTCAGGATCGTTTAAGCACACGCGCGCGCGTGCTCATAGAAAATGTCCGAATCCTCGCGGCTGGCCCGGCGCTGAGCCACAACGAATATCAGCGACTTTCAGAAAGGGGTTATGGGACGGTGACGCTGGAAGTTACCCCGCATCAGGCCAGCATGATCGTGTTCGCCCAACAGCAGCTCAATGGCCCGTTGACCATGGTTTTGCGACGCAATGACGAAAGTGGCTCGACCGGCGCGGATGGGGCAGCGGTGGATTGGACGACCTTCTCGAAAGAACGGACCGCCGAGTAACATGGCCGGTGATCTCACCATTTTCATTCAATACACATCGGAACGTGCAGCCGAGCACTATCTCCTGCCGCGGCGGCGCCATGCGCTGGGATCCAAGTTCCGCGTCGCTGATCTTGCAGCAGGCGAAGTTCCACTGGTGGGACGCGACATTTCCCCCGTCCAATTCTACCTCGACTATGACGATCGGGATGGCAAGTGGTTCATCGAGCCAATCGGTGTGACCGAGACCTTCCTGGGTGCCAGGCGCATAGATACGATCGAGGATGCCGCGCGCATCGAACTCAAGAACAATCAGTTCGTTCAGGTTCCGGGTGCACGCATCCACATGATGCTGCGCAGCGCGGAGGCGGGTGGCGATGGCGGTTCCGATGCATGGATCGGACTGCAGGACCAGATTCATGAAGCGGTATTCCGCGAACTCGCTCTGGAGAGCGAATCCGGTGAGGTCGATCACGATTCCCCGGAAATTCGCAGCAAGCTGCTCAAGAGCCTGGAAAAGGAAACCGATGCGGCCATCCTCACCGGGGGCGACTATGCCATCCGCTCGGCCGTTGGTTCTGCCCTGCGGCTTGCCGTCTTGCGGTCAATTGCGAGCTCGTCCGTCGATGAGTGGGTCGAGAGCAAGAACGACGGTCCGCGACGGCCTGGTCAGTTGAAGTCCCGGACACGGGACATAGTGCGGCGACTTGGGCTGCGCCTCGACAAGAATGCCGTCGAAGAAGATGCCGGCAAGCTGACCGACGGTTTTCCGGTCGCGTTCTCAGCCGAATACAACACGATGCCGGTTGGCGACCGGCGCGCCATCGCACGGTGGTTTCTGTCATCGAACGTGTGGAATGCGGTCTACTATTTCGGTCCGATCACCGACCTCATGGAACTCGATATGGTGACCGAGGTGATGGTCGTCAGGCATGATCGCATCTATATCGAACGGTTCGACAAGATCGAGCGTTACGATTACAGTTTTGCATCTCCTCAGCAACTCTGGATAATTCTAAAGCGTCTGGTCAATCGGGCAGGGCGGGAAATTGACCGGACCCATGCGCTGGTCGACTTCAAGCTGGAGGACGGCTCACGCGTCAATGCCATTGTCGAACCATTGTCGCGCAATGGTCCGTGCATCACCATCAGGCGCCACCGAAAGGAGGTGCGTCTTACCTTGAGCTTGCTTGCGGAAACCTACCGCAGCCTCAGCAAGAGCATGGCGTTGTTTCTGGAAGCTTGCGTCGTGGCGCGGCGGAACATTATCGTCTCGGGAGGCACCGGTAGCGGAAAGACGACGCTGCTGAACGCCCTGTCAGCCTTCATTCCCGATGGCCAGCGCGTCATCACCATAGAGGATACGGCCGAGCTCGTTCTGGCCAATAGCCACGTGGTGTCGCTCGAAACCCGGACGGCGAATGCCGAAGGAGAAGGCGAGGTCTCCATTCGCGATCTGTTGCGCAATGCCTTGCGCATGCGACCTGACCGCATAATTGTTGGCGAATGCCGGGGCAAGGAAGCCATCGACATGTTGCAGGCCCTGAACACCGGACATGCGGGCTCGATGACGACCGCGCACGCCAATGGGCCGGCGGAAATGCTGATGCGCCTTGAGGTGATGGTGCTGCAGGGGGAGCCTAGCCTGCCGGTGTCGGCAATCAGGGCGCAGATCACCAATGCGATCGACATTGTCGTGCAGTTGGCCAGGGTGCCTCTGCCGTATGATGAGGGCCGCAGCATGAAGATTGTGACCGAGATTGCGGAAGTCATCGGCATTCACCCCGGAACCGGCGGAATGGTCGTTGAACCGATCTTCTCCTTTCGCGGCTTCGGGACGGCTGGCAAACCTGTCCATCTCTTTACCGGCTACCTTCCGTCGTTCATCGATGAGATCGATCAGGTGCGCCCATCATTGAAATCCCGACATGAAGATGATCGAGTGGTCAGGATCGAGGAGCTGTTCGCGCTGTAGGTGACAATGGAGATGCAAGGTCTGATGCCATACGTGATTGTCGGACTAACCGGTCTGACCGTGCTATCCGTGGGTTTCGCCGTAGGTGGTGATCGGCAGAGGCAGTCGCCATTGGGGGACACGATCCTGGCATCGCAGCGCGTTACCCTGATTGCGCAGGCTGCCGGCGTTTCTCCGGGCATGGCCATGCTCAGCTACGGCTTGCTTCAGTTCCTTGCGCCGCTGCTTCTATTTCTCTGGCGTCCGCCCCTGGCGATCATGGGTTTTGTATTCGTTGCCATAGCATTCGTGCTGGCGCCAGTCTGGGCACCTCAGATGATCAGAAACAGGTCGTTGAAGAAGTTTGAATCACAGCTGCCGCCGTTCACCGATCAACTGGTCGCCTCGGTACGGGGTGACTTGCCGCTGCTCGTATCTCTTCAAGAGGTGACATCGGCGCTTCAGGACCCATTGCGTTCCGAGATCGCCATGCTGGCAGAACAGGCCAACAAGGGCCAAGGCGGCATTGATGCGGCGATCGTCAATGCCAGGCGCCGTTACACGAGCAGAAATTATTCCTTGTTGTTGTCGATCATCCACATCTTTTCCCGGCAGGGAGGCAATTTGATCGAACCGATGCAGAATATGTCGCGGTCGTTCAAGGAAATCTATCGGCTGGAAGCGAAGATACAGACGGCGGCGGCATCGGCGCGGGCGACATTCTGGGTCGTCAATCTCGGTCTGCTGCTGATTGTTCTGTTCGTGTCCATTGGTCAGCCGCAGCTCATCGATCAGATTTTTGAAACGGCAGCGGGAATCGGTCTGTTCCTGCTGGGCTTGATTCTTTACGGGATCGGTACCTATTGGCTTCTGGCCATGACAAAGGTTGAGGTATGATGGCGGTTCTGTTTTCCATGTTGGCAGGCCTCATGGCGTTCTCCGTGGTTTGGGCCGCTTGGCCGCAATCGCAACCCGCAATCGTGGTCGCCGCCGATAGGTCGGGGAACTTCATTGACAGCGTGCCCGGCCTTCGCCCACTGGTCCAGGCCATTGCCCCGACCTTGAGGGAGGGTTTGCCAGGCGTCGTCGATCAGCTTGAGCGCAAGTTGATCCTTGCGGGACGGCCGGGCGGACGCATTCGGGCCGATGAAATCCTCGCGGCGGCACTCGTCGCCACAGCTGTCTATGCCCCGATATGCGCGGCTGCTTTCGGAACCCTGATGGGCTCGTCGGGTCTGGTTCTCGGTGCGGCCGTCGGGGTCTTCGGTCCGATAGGCTACGCGCTCTTCTCGGTAGATCGGACGCTGAAGACCAGGACGCGACGCTTCGATCAGCAGTTTCCCTATCTGCTGGACTTCCTGGTCATGATGAAAGAGGCTGGTGAAAACCTGCCCATGGCCCTGCGGCTCTACGTCAACTCGGTCGGGGCGACCGAGCTGGGCGATGCCATGCGGGTCGTTGCAGACGGAATGAACACCCACGTCGACGGCCTGCGCGGCGCTCTGATGGATCTCCATGACGAGTGCCCTTCGGCCGTTGGGCGATCGACAATCCAGTCGATACTCGTGGCCGAAGACATGGGCGCCCGAAGCACGGCGATGCTGCGCGACATAGCCCGCGACATGCGCAGTACCCGCTATGAACAAGCCGAGAAGCTGGCTGAGCGGATCAAGGCGGCTTCGGCCATTCCTGCCGTCATAATGTTTACCGGGGCTTTCCTGATCATCTTGGCAGGCAGCCTGGGCAAGATGATGGCTTTTGTCAGGTAGTGTCGCCCATGTTCACGCGGACCAAGCCATACATCGAGTTCTCGGTTCAGGGTGGAAAGCGCCAGCGGCGCACCATCGACATTGATCAATTCTCGATTGGCTCGGGCGAGGACGCCGACCTTAGATTGCAGTCGTCGATGATAGCCGATCGTCACCTTGTCATTGCTAGGAGCGGTGACGACTGGGTCGTTCGGGTTGTAGGGCTCAATCCGGTCGAAGTGAACGGGGTGCCACTCGCCGAGCGGGATCGAACGATTGGGTCCGACGACGACGTGAACATTGCTGGCCTGGTGAGTTTCCGTCTCGTTGATCCCGCGGCGGCTCCGGTGAAGACTGACGGCAAGCCGGAGCGCGCCGCAGCTGTGGAGCCTGCCACCGCTGGCGGGAAATCCAATGCCGTCACCTACCTGTTCTCGATCGTGATGCTGGGCTCGGCGGTCGCAGCATATCTCATGTTCCTCCATCGGCCAGCGGACACAGTGGCCGATCTCACCACCATTTCTTCGGCAACCATTGACCGTGTCGTTGACTCTCTGCCCGATTGCATCACCGCGGCCAGTGAGCGGGTCAAGGCGGGCGCCGTGAGGCCCGATCTGCCGGCCGATAGCATCTATTGGGCCTTGGCAAAGAACACCGCCGCAATGGGCGGAGACGGCGACAAGGTTTCGTCCGCAGACCTTCAGCGGCAGGTGAGAGAGTGGCTGGTTGAGGGATTTGTCGCAGAACAGCAAGGCGACGGCTCCAGGGCATCACGGGCCTATCAAGTCGTGCGGACCTTGGTGCCGGACCTGCAATGCAGGGCTCATCTGCTGGCGTCTTCACGCTACAGGATAGCAGCGCAGTCGAGATAAGAAGCAAAACGGAGGACTGATGTCCAAGTCTGGCAATTCATCCGGAATCGAAGGAGGCAACTCCAGGCCGCTGGGCGGAATCGCCTATCTCACGCTTGCGTTGCAACAGCGCTTTCCGCATCGTGACGCGGAGATTGAGCGCACCGACAATTTCTTCATTCATCGTGTCAAGGATACTGGCAATCATCCATACGTCATCTACCAGGCGTTACCAAAGCTGATGCGCCAGCAGGGCCTGCTCGCCACGCTGCAGGAGAACAGGAGTCTCGCCAGCGGGGCCCGTGACGGTCACATACATCAACGCCTCGAGATCATTGAGGCCCAGGTTGCCGACGAGCCTTTCTACATTGTCGAATCCGCCGATGGTGAATCCCTTTTCGATCTCATCGAGAAGGAGGATCTCGATCAGCTGCGCGGCATGAACATCATCCAAACCGTTCTGAAGGCGCTCGAACCGTTTCACGAGAAAGGCCTCGTGTACGGGTCTTTCGACCTGAACGACATTCGCGTCATAAGGTCCGAGCTCGGTGACCACGTGAAGCTCGGTGGGCTCTACAAGGTCTTTAAGCCCGACAACCCGGTGCATCTTGGGTTCAATCCGGAATTCAACGCGCCGACTCCTCCGGAAGGGGAGCCGCATTGGACCGCGCAGGACGATATCTATGTCGTGGGCATGATCGCCTATCGGCTGCTCGTCGGGCGCGATGCCTACAGGGAGGCGTTGCGGACGCCCCTTGAGGCCTCTGCCGAGAACCGCCTCGGTGCATGGGAGACCCAGCACAAGAGCAGCAATGCTTTCCCGCTTCCCCGGACGCTGAATCCGAAGATCTCCGAGCGTTTCGAAAATTGGGTCGTTTCTGCCCGCAACACACAGAGATCGGTACGCTTTGCCAATGCCCATCAGGCCGTCGGGGCACTCAACGATGCAGTGCGCCGGTTCCGGACGGATGTGGGTGGTGGCTGGGGCTCCCCCGAAGACAAGATTGTCGTCGTTCATCCTGCCAAGGGACCACGCAAACGCCTGGGCCCGTTGCCAGCCGCATTCGGTGTGGTAATGTTGTTATCAGCCGCGTTCGCCGGTTTCATGATCTGGAACCGTCTGCCGCAGGCTCAGGTGCAGCAACTCCGAAGCGAGTTGGTCGAGATCCGAACTTCCATCGATTCCTACGCGGACAGGATCGGGGCGCTCGATCCGGCGGGCAGCATCGGAGAGAATTTCTCGAAAGCCAGACACGAACTGGGCATCGCAATCGAGGCCTTTCCGCCATCCCGCATGTCCTTTGGCGACTTCAGCACCGCCCTTGAGGCGGCGCGGAACAGCGCAGGTTCGGCGGTAGCCGCCTATGACGACCTGGCAAACAAGGCGAAGTCGGAATTGGAGGCTCTCAATGGACAGATCACGAGCCTCGAAGCTATCGCGGCCGCCGGCGATGAACGTGTTGCAGCAGGCCGTTCGCGTGTGGATGCCGCAGCGGCGGCGGTCGCGACCGGGCCGCTCGACAAGGCCTTTGCCGGATTGGCGCCCATTGCGTCCGAGCTGACAGAGTTAGTGGCCATTCTCGATGCGGAGAGGAAGCAGGCATCGACCGCACTGGATGCGCTGGCCGCATCGGCTGGCAAGCTGACTGGCATCACCGCCGATATGTTCATCCCGGATAGTCCGCTAAAGGGCGAATTCGCAAATACCCAAAATGCGCTGAACAAGGTCAAAGAGCTCTTCACCGAGCGGAAGTGGAAGGCCAGTGAAGCCGCATCGGTGGAGGCGGCGGCCCTTGCGGCGGCCATGGTGAAGAAACTCGATCAGCTTGCGGCGGACGGTGCTTCGGCGGTGGCGGCAACCCGAGCCCAATTGGAGGCGCTCGCCAAGCTCCTGCCGGCGGATGACGGTGATCTGAAGACTGCTGAGACTGCTTTCAGCTTGGCGAAGTTGGCCCTTGAGGACAAGCAGCTTGAGAGTGCCATCGCGCAGTCGATCAAGCTGCAATCAAACATCGCGATCCTCGTGGCAAAGGTCGGCAAGAGCCGTGATGAAGCGTCCGTGGCGCTGTCGGCCGCGCGTGCCCAAGTCCGGGCCCTTGAAGACTTGATCGCGGCCGCTGACGTGGCCAGTTTGCCAGCCCTGGCAAAGCTGGCCACTGCCGAATCCGCTTTTGGAGGGCGGCGATATCCCGAGTCAGTACAATTGGCATTGGAAGCTTCAACCGCCCTGAACAAGGTGCGGGCCGATTGGGAGACCGCCAGATCCCAGGCGATGGCATCGCAGGCGCAGTTCATGAGGTTCACCACAGCGCCGGAGAGCAAATTGCTGGGCAGCCTTCCCGAGAACAATCCACTGCGCGAGAAAGAGGCTGCCGCGCTGACTGTGGCATCCGCAGCTGACGAGGCCATGTTGGCCAAACAGTGGACCGTCGCCGCGGGCAAATATGCCGAGGCCGGTGACAATCTGGAGGCGACCTATCAGGAGGCGGCGCAGCTCTACGGCGCACTGAAGGAAGGCCTGCTGCCTTTGCGTTCCAAGCTGGACGAGGCGAGGAACCTCACCAGCATCGACGACGAGCGGATTGCCACGATCGAAGCGCGCCTGACGGCGCTGGACGCGCGGATCCTTGCCGGAGAGATCGCAGATGGAGACACGGAAACCGCGGCACTCGATGAGGCCCTTCAATCCGCTATTGCGGCTTTTAGGTCAGCCGAGGCGGATGCCAGCACGGCGCTGGAGGCATTTCTTGCCATATCGGAAAATCGGGAGCGTGTGCTGCTCGACAAGCTGGCGGCACCCCATCCCTTGCGACTCAAGGCGACGTCGGTCCTGGATTTGGCCAGAGTGGCCGACCTGGCCCTGCGCGACAGGCGCTGGGAAACAGCATCCAAGAATTATGTCGCCGCAAGCGAGATGCTGGCTGGAATCTATTCCGAATTTTCGGCACTGCAGGCCGCGACCGAGGAGCGCATTGCCACGGTCACGGCCCGCCTGGACGATATCGATCGCCAGTCGGTGGCAGCCGGTCCTCGCGTCGGGGACCTGCGCCGCCAACTCGACGAAGTCGCGACGGTGGCGAGATCAGGCAGCCTGGATCGGGCAGCAGATGGACTCTCCGCCATCGAACGGGCTGCCGAGGATCTCCTTGCCGATCTGGATAAGCAGCAACAGGCCGTCGCGGCGGCGTTTTCCGATCTCGAGGCACACCAGGCGGCAGTCAGAATACTGTTGGGCAATCTGATGGAGGACGGCGAGCTGCGCAAGCAGGCCGCTGCCTTGGACGAGCGCGTGGCAGAGCTTGGTGCAGCACGACAGTCGATGGCGCCGCAGAAGTTTGTAAGCGCTGTTCAAGATGTGCTGGCAGCCTACGCGCCAGTGGAGAACGGGTTTGCCAGCCTGATGCGTGACGCCAGCGGTGAGGCGGAACGGCTCGATCGAATGATATCCGAATTCGCGGCATCCATGCCGGCGGAGACGACGGCCTTGGCTGAAGCCCGACAGGCCCTTGGGGAAGCACAGACGTTCATCGGCCAGGGAGCACCTGATCGCGCCATATCTGTGGCCGGATCGGCTCTGGCATCGCTGGCATCTGCCGCGGATACGGTGAGTGACGCGCAACGCAGGGCAGAGGAGCGCATGCAGTCGTTGTTCGCAAAGTTCGCGGCACTCGAATCGGGCGGCGGCACTGACCTGCCGGAACTCGACGAATTGAAGCAGCTCATGTCTGTCGCCAGGACGTCGATGGCGGAGAAGAATTATGAGCAGGCCGGAGAGGCAATGCGTCGAGGTGAAATTCTTGTGGCAAAGATCGAGGAAATCCTAGCCCGTCCCCAGGCGTTCGACTGCCCGGACACCGACTCGGAGCAGGGTATGCGGATGATCGCCGCCGGCTCCTACGAGGTCGGGAACAATTCTCTTGCCGGCCGCATCGCCAAGGATGCCAAGCTCATTGCCGAAAGTGGCGAAAGCGGATCATTTGTTATCAGTATCGACGAACCATTTTGCATCGCTCTCGCGGAAGTTACCCCCGGCGAGTACCAGAAATTCGTCGCCGCAACCGGGCATGACACAAAGGTGCGCGATGAGCTGTTGAAAGAACGGGGCCAAGAGGCCTCAGAGGCTGACAATCTCGACCTGATCAGCAAGGGCGACGCCGAAGACTACGCCGCCTGGCTCTCTCAACAGACCGGCAGAAACTACAGGCTGCCTCGAGTCAAGCAATTGCTGGCGGCCTCCGTCGCGGCGGCCGGGCCGGAAAGCGGATTTGGCGCACTGTCCCGCAGGATTGGTGACGCCAGCAGAGAGTGGACGGAGGATGATTGTGCGATAGAGGGTAATGCCGTTGTGGTGGGCACAATCGGCAAGCCCGAGGTTCGCGTCATGGCGCAATGCCTGCCAGCTGCATCGCACAGCCCGCTGCTGGGCGTTCGACTGGTCATCGTGCCGGGTTCTGGTGCGTCGGCACAAAGGAACTCAGGCGGAACGGCAGACGCCGTTGAGCCTGCGAAGCAACAGGATGAGCCGGCAAGTGCTGGGGAAGGGTCGTCCCAGACTGTCGATCCTGTGAAAGCCAAGGAGCGACTGCAGGCCCTCATTCGCAAAAAGACGGAACTGGAAAGTACCGAGGGTGTGGACACGTCACAGTTCAGCCGTTTGCAGGATGCCTTGAGTGCGGCCCGCGAGGCAATCGAGCGCAACGATCTTCCGGCGGCCCTCGAACAACTCGATGAATCCCAGAAGCTGGCCGAAGAAATCGAGCGGACTGTCAAGAATACCAGAATAGCAAATTGTTCGGAGGGTGACGCCAAAGGCGGCTTTGTTTTGATCAAGGCGGGTTCCTATCACCTGGTCGCCAATTCGGTGGCCGGACGAATGGCTCGCGACGCCCGACTGGCCCCGGACATTGATGAGGCGAACCCCTTCGATCTCGACATAGAGGAACCTTTCTGCATCGCGACATCGCAGGTCACCGATGAGGATTTCGCGGATTTCGTGACCCAATCCAAACATGACACGAAAGTGCGTGACGCCATGATGTCCGGAGGGGAAGCGAGCCCCCAGGGTCAAGACGTCGATTTGGTGAACAAGGCTGATGCCGAAGCCTATGCTGATTGGCTTTCGAAGCGCGATGGTCGGATCTACCGTCTGCCCACGATCAAGCAATTTGTTGCCACGGCGGCAGCCGCTGCCCAGCAGGAAAAGGCCCTGACGGATCTTGCCAGAGGTGTCGCCGATACCAGGCGCGAGTGGGCTGAAGGCCCATGCCAGCAGGAAAGCGGTGCCCTTGTGGTCGGCCAGATCGGCAAGTTGGAGAATCGTGTGCTTGCCCAGTGCCTGCCGTCAACCGAGCGCAGTCCCCTTCTCGGTTTCCGTCTGATCACGATGCCCCTGAAAGAAGAGTAGGGCAATCGAACGAACAGGGTCTCGATGGGAAATGCACCCGCATCATCCTGGGTGACAGGGGGGAAGGTGACTTGGCTCTAAGCTAAGCGCTGCAACCGCATCACGTTGGCAAGCAGCGTACGGCCGGTCGGGAATGACGATCAGCGCGCCTCTTCGAGCATCGCGCGATAATCCGCCTCCGTAGGGATCCGCGGGTTGGTCGCATGGCAGTGATCCTTCAATGCTTCCCTTGCAATGGCGTCGAGCATTGCAGCCGTGATTCCCATCATGTCGAGCCCCGCCGGCAGCCCCAGCCGCGAATTCAGCGCCGCGATCTGTACATCCGGCGCGCCGCCCAGCATGCCGGCCAACCTTTCCCATTTTGCCCCGATTGCAGGCCGGTTGAAACGCAGCACGGCAGGCATCAGAACAGCATTGAGCGTGCCGTGGTGCAGATTGAGTTCGCGGATGGCACCCATCGGATGAGTCAATGCGTGCACAGCGCCGAGCCCCTTCTGGAACGCCATCGCGCCTTCCAGGGCTGAGACCATCATGTCCCGCCGGGCAAGGATATTGCTGCCGTCTTTCGTAGCCGCTTCGATTGCGCCGAGTCCGCAGGCCAGCCCGTGCAGCGCGATCGCCTCGGCCGGCGGATTGAAAGCTGGCGCCATATAGGTTTCTAGACAATGTGAGATGGCGTCCATTCCGGTCGCCGCCGTGAGGCCCGGTGGGAGACCGTAGGTTAGTTCGGGATCACATATGGCGATTGATGGCAGCATGTGGGGTGAGATGATGCCAAGCTTCCGACCTTCCGCCGTGATGATGACCGCGGCCCTGCCGACTTCCGATCCGGTGCCGGCCGTCGTCGGGATCGCGATCATCGGGCAGATCCTGCCATGTATGCGCCCGACGCCGCCGGAAACGGCGGTGTATTGCGCGAGTGGCGGTTCATGGCCACTCAAGAGCCTCACCGCCTTGGCAAGATCGAGCGCCGACCCACCGCCGAGACCGACAACGCCGTCACAGCCCTCCGACAGGTAGAGCGCGCGGGCGGCCAGTGCGGCCTCCTCAGTCGGATTGGCAGGGGTCCCATCGAACACTGCATGGGCGCTGCCGAGCATTGCGATCACGCCTCCCGCGAGACCTGCTCCGACCAATCCCTTGTCGGTTACGATCAGCGGCTTCGTCACCCCGAGCGTTGCAAGGTGCTCGCCAAGGCGTGCAATCTCACCTTCTCCGAACTCGATACGTGTCAGATATGAAATTGTCGCCATAACAGCCATTGCCTCCTGCTAAGCGTCACATTAATATATCACTGCACTTGTGGCAATCACTCAATTCAGAAGTCGGCGCACGACTGCGACTTAACTATATGTATTGATGAAGGTATATCGATCAGAGACAAGTCGGAATGACATCAAAATCTGAAAAAATATATCAATTGATGCGCCGCGAGATCATCCGCCTTGAACTCGCGCCGGGCGCGGCAATCTCCGAGAAGGACCTTGGCCGAAGGTTTCAATCGTCTCGGACCCCTGTTCACGAGGCCGTACAGCGACTGGCGAAAGAAGGGCTGGTCGTGATCTTGCCGCAGTCGGGCACCTATGTCTGCCGCTTGTCCCGACAGACCTCCGAGGAAGGTTTCATCATCCGCCGGGCCCTCGAGATCGAGGCCGTGCGACGGGCGGCGACCCGGATCTCACCGTCGGAGATCATGGCGCTTCGGGAGAGTATAGAGGACATGCGGCGCATTCTTCATGACGGCCCGCTCCTCGATTATATCAATGTCGACGACACCTTCCACGCCCAGATTGCAGCCGCAAGTGGATTGGTGAACATCTGGCGCTTCATCAATCAGGCAAAAGTGCATCTGGATCGGTTGCGCCACCTCAGTACGCCGGTGCCAGGGCATCTTGAGCGGGTGACTGATGAGCACACGCTCATCGTCGATGCGTTGGAAGCCCATGACCGGGACAAGGCGGAACTCTCTCTCCGCGTCCACCTCGATGCGTCATACGAAGTCATGCGCCGGTTGGGCGACCAGCAAAGCCACCTCTTTGCCGACGAACCGGAAGGTGGATGAATATGCCCTGGCGCTTTGGGTCAAGCCATCCCGGACTGGATCTTCACGTCGCCGACACCGCCGCTGAACCCCGGCGCGAACCGTTGTCTGCGACTCCAGGCGGTGGTCGCCTGCCAGCTAAAGGTGAAATCGACTTTTGGCCCGCAAAGACAATGACAGAATTGGTGACGACCGTAACAGGCTGCATCGGGAACACTGCGCGAGCGATTTTTGGCATGCGTCGTGATCGTTGCCTGTGGAGTGAAACCCTGGAGAGGCGCTCCATGCTTGGGCGCCAGGGAGGTAATGCTTTGAACGACGGCTGCGGTACGATGACAAAGAGGAAAGCATGAACGAAATCAGCGACAGTTATGACGTCGTCGTCATCGGGGCCGGCGTTGGTGGGGGTGCCATGGCGAACCAGCTCGCCAATCAGGGCGCCAGGGTTCTGATTGTCGAACGTGGTGACCGACTCCCGCGGGAGGCAGATACCTGGTCGGTCAAGAAAGTATTCCACGAACAGGCCTTCACGGCACAAGAAACCTGGCGTGACCGTGATGGCGCCGAGTTCCGCCCGTCGACATTCTATTACGTTGGAGGGAACTCCAAGTTCTTCGGTGCTGCAACGGTTCGCTTTCGGGAGCGGGATTTCCAGGAAATCCAGCACCACGAAGGTGTATCACCAGCCTGGCCCTGGTCCTATTCCGACTTCGCGCCGTACTATGACGTGGCTGAAAGGCTCATGGGCACTCACGGTCAGATGGACGAGGACCCGATCGAGCCGCCGCGGGCGGGGCCATATCCATATCCAGCGGTTCCCCACGAGCCGGTCATTGAGATGCTTGCCGACAAGCTTCGCGGGGCAGGGCTCCACCCTTTCCATCTTCCGCAGGCCGTGGATATGCATGAGGGGGGAACCTGTATCAGGTGCAAGACATGTGATGGATTCGCGTGCCGGCTGGGGGCGAAAAACGACGCGGAGATCCGGCTCGTAAATCCGGCGCTTGCCACTGGAAATGTGGATCTTGTTCTGAACACGAAGGTGATGAGGCTCGTGACCAATTCGACCGGCACGCGCGTTGAGGCCATCGAGATCCAGCAAGACGGCCGTCAGCTGAACATCAGGGGCAGTTTTTTCGTCTCCGCTGCTGGCGCGATCAACTCCGCTGCTCTGCTCCTGCGCTCGGCCAATGAAAAGCACCCCAACGGACTGGGGAACAATACAAGTGACCAGCTTGGCCGCAACTACATGGCCCACAACAACACGGCGATGATGGCGATCCACCCTATCCGCAAGAACCCCGTTACCTTCCAGAAGACGCTTTGCGTCAACGATTTCTACTTCGAGAATGCGGTACGGCCTTATCCGCTCGGCAACATCCAGGGGCTCGGAAAGCTTCAGGCCGGCATGTTGACTGCCAGAGTGAAATGGGCGCCCGAATGGGCGATGGGCTACTTCGCGGAGCGAAGCGTGGACTGGTGGATCATGTCCGAGGATATTCCCGATCCCGATAATCGTGTGTCGGTCGACAATGACGGCAAGATCCGGGTGGCCTTCACGCCGACCAACCTCAAGGCCCACAATGAACTGGTCGCACATTGGGGAGTCGTCATGCGCCAGATCGGCTATCCAATCGTGATCACGCAGCGCATGGATATCAAGGTCGCGATGCATCAATGCGGCACAGCCCGCTTTGGCACCGATCCAGCAACCTCGGTCCTCGACCCTTATGGCCGCGTTTGGGATATCGACAATCTCTATGTCGTCGATGCCTCGTTCTTGCCGTCGTCGGCCGGGTTCAATCCTTCACTTACGATCGTTGCGCAAGCCGTTCGCGCGGCAGAGCATATCACGAAGACAGTTCTGACAGACAAAACGCCATCGGGCGGCGTGTCCCAGGGGAGGCGAACGCATGAATCTCTTTGATCTTTCCGGCAAGAAGGCAATCGTGACGGGTGCCGCCCGCGGCATTGGTGAGGCTTTGGCAAAGGCGCTGGGTGCCTACGGTGCAGATGTGGCCGTGAATTATGCCGCGGCGAGAGACAGGGCAGACCGCGTGGTCGAGGACATTCAGGCCATGGGCCGGAACGCCTTCTCGATTCAGGCCGACGTATCGGATGAGGCCGATGTCGAACGCATGACAAAGGAGGTCATGGACCGCTTCGGCCGGGTCGACATCCTGATCAACAATGCTGGTATCATCTTCGCCGGCGGCGTCGAGGATTACTCGCTGGAACATTGGAGGAGGACCTTCGCGGTCAATGTCGAAGGCGTCTTTCTCTGTTCAAAGCATGTGGGCAAGCACATGATTGCGCAGAAAGGTGGGGCGATTGTCAATGTTGGCTCCATGTCGGGCAAGATCGTGAACTGGCCCTTCCGGCACGCCGCCTACAATGCGACCAAGGCGGCCGTGCATCAGTTCACGAAGAACCTCGCCGTCGAGTGGGCGGAACATAACATCCGCGTCAATGCGATCGCCCCGGGCTATATCAGGACCGAATTGGTCGACGACGTCCTGGCAAAAAATCCGGCGGTTCTTACCGACCATTGGGGCAAGGACACCATCATGGGTCGTATTGGCGAAGTCGATGAACTTGCCGGCGCTGTGGTTTGGCTCTGTTCCGACAGCGCCAGTTTCACGACCGGAGAGGTCATCTTCATAGATGGCGGACTGACCCTCAGGTGACATGCGTTGCGGCCGGTGTTCGGCGAAACCTGACAGCACGAACGTCTGTGGTTGAGCTATGCTGTGCGCTGGAGGATGTCGCGGTTATGGCCTGGTCCATTGCATGCCGCCAGCATAGACCAACCAACCTGCCACGAAGATGCCAGTCAAGCGCAGGGACTCAGCCATGCTGAGGTCGCCATTGCCGAGCAAGACCAATGCACCCACCACGATCAGGCAGATTGCACCTCCGGCCAACAGCACCAGTGAGGTTTCCTTTCGCGCAGGGCGTTGTGCGCGGAAGAGGCCCTTGGTGACGATGTAGGCCAACGGGCACAGCAGTACCGTGAAGAAGAGGCCCATGACGAAGGCCATGAAGAGGAGGAGACCGTCATCCTCTCCACTTCCGCCCATTTCTTTGATGAGGACGGAGATGAGCGCCGCTCCCGCCACGCTTAGCGCCATCGACCGCAAGAAATATCTTGTGGGAGTCTCGACCATGGCGCGAAACATGGTCCGTTGGCCGGTTCCAAACCTTGACGGCGATCAACCCGGCAGGATGGCCTCTCATCCGGACGGATAACTTGCGGAGGCCTGGTCGCCCCCGGAATGACGCCTGGTTGCCGGGGACCGAGGAATGGCGTGTTGCCAGCCTCGATCCGATTGGAGCTTGCTGCAAAGAAAGAGGCGATTTAGCGCAATGGCGTTGCTGGTGCCGGCTAAGGGACTCGAACCCCTGACCCCCTGATTACAAATCAGGTGCTCTACCAACTGAGCTAAGCCGGCCTTGTCGCCGCTGTTTAGTCCTGCAGGCGCCGCGCTGCAAGCCTTCAGCGGGTAATAGCATAGAGCGCCACGGCGCATGCGTTCGACACGTTGAGGCTGCGGATCGGGCCGAAGAGATCGAGCCGCACAAGGTGATCGCAGGTATCACGGGTGAGTTGCCGCAATCCCTTGCCCTCGGCCCCCATGACGATCGCGAGGGGCGGGGACCGGTCGATATCCTCCAGCGAGGCCGGCGCGTCGCTGTCCAGCCCCGCCAGCCGGAAGCCATGTTCCTTGAGTTCGGCCATGGCCCGCGCCAGGTTGGTGACCTTCACATAGGGGACGTGCTCGTAGGCGCCTGAGGCGGCCTTGAACAACACCCCGGACGCTTCCGGCGAGTGACGCGCGGTGGTGACCAGCGCCGTCACCCGAAAAGCCGCGCAGGTCCGAAGGATGGCTCCCACGTTATGGGGGTCCGTCACCTGGTCGAGCAGCACGAGAATGCCGCTCTTGTCGATCTGGTCGAGCCGCGGCTGGGAAAGGGGCAAGGCTTCAAGAAGCAGGCCCTGATGTACCGCGTCGGCGCCGAGATTGCGATCCAGTTCTTTCGGATGGACGATCTCGAACTTGACGCCGGCTGCGCCGATCTCGGCGGCAAGGCGATCGGCGGCATTCTTGCTGGCCTTGAGCTTCACCAGCCTGCGGCGTGGGTTTTTCAAGGCCTCGGCGACAGGGTGATAACCGTAGATTAAATCATGATCGGTGGTCATGCTCGCTCCTATAGCGCAGACTTTTGACGCTCGCGCCTGAAAAAGAAGACGCCGGGCCTTCGGGACGGACCCACCCTTCGTATGGTTGCCGCCCCGACCGGTTGGCGGTAGAACGACCGCACGCAGGGGTAAGGTGTGCATGTTCAAGAAGATACTCATAGCCAACCGGGGCGAGATCGCCTGCCGCATCATCAAGACGGCGCGCAAGATGGGCATTGGGACCGTCGCCGTGTACTCGGACGCCGATGTCCGGGCCCTCCATGTCGAGATGGCGGACGAAAAAGTTCATATCGGACCGCCCCCGGCTGGCCAGTCATATCTTATGATCGACCGGATCGTTGAAGCCTGCCGGAGGACCGGGGCAGAAGCCGTCCATCCCGGCTACGGTTTCCTGTCCGAACGTTCGGCCTTTCCCAAGGCGCTGGCAGCGGCCGGCATCACCTTCATCGGTCCGAATCCCGGCGCGATCGACGCCATGGGCGACAAGATCGAGTCAAAGAAGGCCGCAGCCGCGGCGAAGGTCTCGACGGTACCGGGCTATATGGGAATCATCGAGGATGCCGACGAAGCCGTGAAGATCGCCGGTGAGATCGGTTATCCCGTCATGATCAAGGCCTCCGCCGGTGGTGGCGGCAAGGGCATGCGCATTGCCTATTCGGAATCGGAGGTGAAGGACGGGTTCAACCGGGCCCGGTCTGAAGCCAAGTCGTCTTTCGGAGACGACCGCGTCTTCATCGAGAAGTTCATCGTCAATCCGCGCCATATCGAGATCCAGGTTCTCGGCGACAAGCATGGCAATGTGATCTACCTCGGCGAGCGCGAGTGTTCGATCCAGCGCCGCAATCAAAAGGTGATCGAGGAAGCCCCGTCACCGCTTCTTGACGAGAAGACCCGCAAGGCCATGGGCGAACAGGCGGTGTCGCTCGCAAAGGCCGTCAATTACGACTCGGCCGGCACCGTCGAGTTCGTGGCGGGCCAGGACCGGTCGTTCTACTTCCTTGAAATGAATACACGTCTGCAGGTGGAACACCCGGTCACCGAGCTGGTGACTGGCATCGACCTGGTTGAACAGATGATCCGCGTCGCAGCCGGCGAGGAACTTGTCATAAGGCAGCGGGATGTCACCCTGAGGGGCTGGGCGGTCGAGTCCCGCATCTACGCCGAGGACCCATATCGCAATTTTCTGCCTTCGACCGGCCGGCTGGTGAAATATCGGCCGCCACCCGAACAGTCGGCCCATGGCATCACGGTACGAAACGACACCGGCGTTTACGAGGGCGGCGAGATCTCGCTTTACTATGATCCGATGATCGCCAAGCTCTGCACCCATGCGCAAAGTCGCAGCGAGGCGATCGCCGCCATGTCGCAGTCGCTGGACGCCTTCTACATCGACGGCATCCAGCACAATGTGCCCTTTCTCTCAGCCATCATGGAAAACCCCCGCTGGCGGAACGGCGCCTTGTCGACGGGCTTTATCGGCGAGGAGTTTCCTGATGGATTCCACAGCCACGACATCAGCCCGGAAATCGCCAAGATTCTTGCAGAGGTTGCCATGGTACTCGATCACATCGAGAACCGCCGTAAGCGCCAGGTGACCGGGCAGATGACGGGTGGCGCGGTGAGTTTCTCCAAACGGCGGGTGGTGAAACTCGGGAAGGACTGGCACGAGGTGACGGTCACCGAGGATACCGGGCTCCTGGCGGATGCCTGTGGCTGGGTTCCGGGCATGCCGGTGTTCTCGGCTGATCTCGGTCATGACCCGGTTACGGTGCAGGTGCGCAAGATCCTCAATGGCTACCGGTTGGGTTATCGTGGCGTCGTGGTCGATGCACACGTCTACACGCTGCGCGAGGCGGAATTGGCCAGGTTGATGCCGGAAAAGCAGGCCGCCGACACGTCGAAGAAGCTCATGTGCCCGATGCCTGGCCTGGTGATTTCGGTTTCCGTCAGTGAAGGACAGGAGGTGAAGGCCGGCGAGGCCCTGGCCATCGTCGAGGCGATGAAGATGGAAAATATTCTCCGCGCCGAGCGTGACGTGACCATCGCGAAGATCCACGCCAAGAAGGGCGACAGCCTGGCCGTCGACGCGGTCATCATGGAATTCGCGTGATCACCGTCCATTTATTGATCCAAGGTCGGGTCCAGGGTGTAGGTTTCCGGGCTTGGGTGGTGCGGGAAGCCGCGATCCGGGGACTGGCGGGTTGGGTCAGAAACCGGCGGTCTGGTGAAGTGGAGACTGTCCTCTGCGGGGACGACGCTTCGGTGCGAGCCATGGCCCAGGCCTGCCATGAGGGACCGCGCCTTGCCCGTGTTGACCGCGTGGAACTGGCGAGCCATCCGCATGAGGCATGGACCGGTTTCGAGGTCCGGCCGGACGTTTGAATGGGGTGCCGCGACATTCGCCGCACCCCTTTTGACATCAGCTGAGCAAACCTTCGGCCTTAAGTGCTTTCTGCACAGCGGGGCGAGCAGCAATGCGACCAAGGAAGGCTGAAATATTTGGCCAGGTCTTCATGTCGACTCCGACCCACTGGCCCCAGTTCAGAACCGTGAAGGCATAGGCATCGGCGACGGAGTAGTTGTCGCCCAGCAGGAAGGGTTTCTGGCCCAGTTGGCCATCGAGCCAGGACAGGCGCTGCTTGAGCCGGTCGATGATGACCTTGCGCCCCTCTTCGGGCATCGCCTTGTTGAACAGACCGCCCAGTCCCTTATGCAGCTCCGACGCCACAAAATTCAGTGCCTCCATTGCCCGATAGCGATCCATGCCGCCGAATTTGGGCAAAAGCCCCGCACCTTCGATCTTGTCGCCGAGAAATTGCAGGATGGTAGAGACTTCGGTCAGAACCTCGCCCTTGCCGAGATCGAGGGTAGGGACGTAGCCTTTGCCGTTCACCGCGTTGAAATCGGCCCCGGCATCTGTCTTCTTGGCAGCGAGATCAACCTTCTCCAAGCTGTAGTTCACGCCGATTTCGTTCAGTACGATATGGGGCGCAAGTGAACAGGCACCCGGTGAGTAGTAGAGTTTCATGAGGGTCTCCTAAATGAAGGCGCCCTTCATATCAGAATTATGTAACTTGAGAAGTCACATTTTTGCGAGCAGTTCGATGTTTGCCATTTTGGCTGCCAGCCTCGTGAGGGCAGGGAGTCAGATGATACTGTCGCCGAATATCTTGGCGAAGGACCGCTTCAGCACCACATCGACATCTGACAGCGTAACCGGCAGGCCGAGATCGACCAGGCTGGTGACGCCATGTTGCCGGATGCCGCAGGGTACGATACCGTCGAAGTGGCCGAGGTCAGGCTCCACATTGATGCTGACGCCATGGAAAGTGATCCAGTGCCGGACGCGGATACCGATCGCGGCGATCTTGTCCTCACGGTCGCCGCGCCGCACCCAGACCCCGACCCTGTCTTCCCGGCGTTCGCCCTTGACGTTGAAAGCGGCGAGCGTGTCGATGATCCATTGCTCGAGACCCGCCACATAGGCCCTGACGTCGCTCCCGCGGCGCTTGAGGTCTAGCATGATATAGGCGACCCGCTGGCCCGGACCATGATAGGTATATTGTCCGCCGCGTCCCGTCTTGAACACCGGGAACCGTTCTGGCGTCACCAGATCGACAGCATTGGCCGATGTTCCGGCAGTGTAGAGCGGCGGATGTTCGAGAAGCCAGACTCGCTCCGGCGCATCGCCCCGGCCGATGGCCGCCACCGCGCGATCCATCTTCTCCATGGCATCGGTATAGGAAACAAGGCCGTCCGAAACCTCCCAGTCAACGGGGTTTCGCGATTTGAGGTTTGTGGCAATCGCATCACGAAGGGTCATCGACCACTTTTCACAGTTTCGACAATCAAGTGCAAGTCGTGTTAATGTCGGGGCGCGAGTCAGGGAGTTTGCGATGGACGGCTTTGGCCTTCTCATTTCGGTGGTCGCCTTTATCCTTGGCCTGGTCGCTCTCAACAAGCTTGCCAAGCTCGAGACGCGGATCGCTCAGCTGAAACAGCAACTGGCGCAGATGGGGGACAAGCTCCAGCAGCTCCAGCGCAGTGGCGTATCGCCGCCGGGTGACCAACCGGAGTTTGAGCCGGTGCAGCCGCCAACCGCCGTCGCTGAACCGCTGGAGTCCGAGGCTACGATCGAACCACTGGCAATGGAAACCCCTGAGCCTCTGAAGGAGCCTGAAAGAGTCCAATCGTCCGAACAGTGGCATGCCGCGGAAGCCGCCGATGAGACACCGTCACGCCGCGACATGGAACAGACGCTGGCCTCACGCTGGTTCGTGTGGATCGGGGGACTGGCCATTGCGATCGGCGGCCTCCTCTTTGTGAAATATGCCTATGATAACGATCTTCTCTCACCCGAGCTCCAGATCGTGCTTGGGCTTATTGCCGGCGTCGCACTAGTGGTGGCCGGGGAATGGGTGCGTCTTAAGGCATCGGGCAGGGTGGAGGCCGCGGCGGACTTTGTGCCGGCGGCCCTTTCCGCGGCGGGACTGGCCACCCTGTTCGGCAGCATCTACGCGGCCTATGCGCTGTACCAGTTGATCGCGCCACTGATCGCTTTTGGTGCACTGGCGGCTGTAGGCCTGGGATCGCTGGCCCTCTCGCGCCGCCAGGGCCCCTTCATTGCCGCCCTCGGATTGCTCGGTTCCTATAGCACGCCAGCGCTCATCCCCTCTGCCGACCCCAATGCTTGGGGCTTCTTTCCCTATCTGCTGGTGATTCTAGTCGCGTCGCTGGCAACCTTGCGCAACCGGACCTGGTGGTGGCTTGGCTATGGCGCCGTGGCCGGTGCTGCGGCCTGGACAGTCCTGTGGATCAAGGGCGGACCCTTTGAACC
Organism: Alphaproteobacteria bacterium; assembly: GCA_020441605.1. Next base: position 3,391 of record JAGRLX010000241.1, on the reverse strand, counting down.
GTCTGATGTCTGGCCTGTCGGTCTGTTTACCCATCTCATGGGTCTGATTTCATTCTTCGCGGTTGGCGGTCGCTCCATTCTTTCGCCAGAAAGCGGCGACCTCTCGAAACCCAGAACGCTGAGCCAGCCCTTGGTCATCGGGCTCGTCGCTCTAGCCGCAGAAGCGAGTCTCCTGGCCCTGCTGATCGATCACACGGGACATGGCATGGTGGCCCTGGTCCTGCTGGCGGCAGCGATTGTGATCTGGCTCGCCATCTTCTGGGCGAAACTCGGGTTGTCGTGGCTGGCGCCGGTCGCCATGCTGCTGCTTTTCGTGGTTCTGATGAGCTGGCAGGAAGCCGCGTTCCACGACTGGGCCATGGATGAACGCGGACTGTGGTTCAGCGTGCCCGCTGCGGCCGCCGCGCAATTCCTGCGCTGGATGCTGGCCGCTGCCGTGGCCCTTGGCCTCGCCGGTGTGGCCGGAAGCCTGTTCAATGCCAGCCCACGACCGTGGGGTCTTGCCGGCGCCGCTGCGGCATTCCTGTTCATATGGGGGGCCTGGGCCCGCATCGACCTGCTGCTGACGGATCAGGTCTGGGCAGCCGTCGCTGCGATACTCGCAATCGTCCTGCTCTGCGCCGTTTGGCTCACAAGAGATCAGGCCTGGGGAACAGCGCGCAATGGCGCTGCGGGCTTTCTTGCAGCGGGCGCGGCCGCTGTGCTGGTTTTTGCGCTCGACCGGATGCTGGACGATGTCGCGTTGACCCTTGCCATCGCAGCACTTGCCGCGGCTTTCGCCCTGTCGACCCGTGTGCTGTCGGCCTGGCTGATCGGACCTGTGACCACGGCTCTGGCGACGCTCACGACGCTTCGGCTCTTCATTTCCCGGGAATTGTGGAATGATGACCGGACATTGCTGCTTGGACAGCACTGGGTGCTCTATGGCTACGGCATCCCGGTGGTGCTGTTCGCCGTTGCCAGCCGCTGGCTGCGCGCCGCAGGACATCTGCGCGCGGCCGCAGCCGCCGAAGGAATCAGCCTTGGCTTGCTGATCTCCCTGATCTCCTTGGAAATCCGGGTCCTGATCGGTGGCGGTTTCATCTATGACGAACCGGAATTCCTCGAAGTGGCCGCCCATGTCCTAACCTGGCTCGGTGCCGCCTATGGCCTGATGTATCGTCAGCGCCTCTATTCTTCGATAATCGCGCTCTGGGGGGCGAGACTGCTCATTGTCCTCGCCGTCGCGGCGATGGTTGGGCTAAGTCTTCTGGCGCTCAATCCGATCGTTACCGAAGAGCCGGTGCCCGGCAATATCGCGTTCAATGCGCTGTTCCTCGCCTATGCCGCGCCGCTGGTTCTGATCTACATGATCGCGCGCCGCCTCAACGTCATCAGGTGGGAAAAGCTCCGTCCGGCAGCCGGCGCACTCGCCCTGATTCTAGTATTCGTTTATGTGACGCTGGAAACCAAGCGCGTGTTCCAGGGTCCGGTCATGGTTGCCTGGCCGCTCACCATTGCCGAGGCCTATGCCTACTCGGCCGTCTGGCTCGGTCTCGCGCTGTTGCTGTTCGCCACCGGAATCAAGCTTGGAAGACAATATGTCCGCTACGCTGGCCTGGGGGTCATGGTTCTGGTCGTTCTAAAGGTCTTCCTGTCCGACATGTCCAACCTCGAAGGCCTTTACCGGATTGCCAGCTTCATTGGTCTGGGACTTTGTCTCGTTGGCATCGGCTGGCTCTACCAGCGCTTCGTGCAGCGCCCGCGAGAGCCCGCGGCATGAGGCTTTCGTCGGCAGTCTCGGACATACCGGCCGTCTTTTGGCCGCGGCGCTTTCTGGTTGGTCTCGTCGCCACCTACGCCGTCGTTTGGGTCTGGGCGGCCTGGGCCCCGATCTATCGCTTTGACTGGTTCCTGGAGAACATTCTGACCACCATTACCCTGGTTGTCCTGGTGGCGAGCTACCGCCGACTGCCCTTGTCCGATATCTCCTATATCCTGTTGTTCCTGTTCCTCGTGTTGCATGCAGTCGGCGGACACTATACCTACTCCGAAGTGCCGGTCGGCTTCTGGGTGCAGGAGGCCTTGGGTCTGGCGCGCAACCACTTCGACCGTCTGGTGCATTTTTCCTTCGGGTTCCTGCTGCTCTATCCCATGCGCGAAGTGATCATTCGCAGTGTGACGCATAATAGCTTCCACGCCGGACTGTTCGCCGTGTGTATCAATTGCACCGGTTCAGGATTATTTGAAATCATAGAAATGATCATAGCCATGATCGTCAATCCGGAGGCTGGCATCGCCTATCTCGGAACCCAGGGCGACGAATGGGACGCCCAGAAGGACATGGCGCTGGCCTTCGCCGGATCGCTCATCGCCTTCGCGCTCATCGAATTGGCGGTGAGGACCGGCCTCCTGGACGACTATCTTTTGCCACCTGCCAGCCAGATCAGGCGAAAACGTCATGTTTCATAACAATCGTAGCGCGGAATAGATTGAAATGACTGGAAAAACCATTGGCTTGTCCGGACCGCTTCAAGACTATTTTGCCGCCCACGCCTACCGAGAGCCTGAAATCCTGAAGGCCCTCCGGGAAGAAACCGCGAAGCTCGGCGGCAGTGCCGCGATGCAGATCGGGCCCGAGCAGGGAGCCTTCATGGGTCTCCTGGTGAAGCTTATGGGAGCCAAGCGGGTGATCGAGTTTGGTACCTTCACCGGCTATTCCAGCTTGGCAATGGCGCTGGCCGGGGCGGAGCAGATCACCTGCGCTGACATTTCGAAGGAATGGACCGACATCGCGCGCAAATACTGGCAAAGGGCGGGGCTCGCGCAATGCATGGACCTCCACCTCGATGGCGGTACCGCGGCGATCGACCGTCTTCTGACAGCGGGTGAGCAGGGCACTTTCGACCTCGCCTTCATCGATGCCGACAAGACCGGCTATGACGCCTACTACGAAGGCGCACTCACGCTGTTGCGTCGGGGCGGCCTCATCCTCGTCGACAATGTCCTGTGGGGCGGCGACGTCGCCGATCCGGACAAGACTGACGCGGATACGAAGGCGATCCGAGCGCTCAACGCGAAGATCTGTCACGATAGCCGCGTGGAGATCTGCATGGTTCCCATCTGCGACGGGCTGACAATGGCGCGAAAGTCCTGAGCCCTTGCTATTGTTGCGCCGCAGCGCTATAGGCCCCCGCGTTAGCTTAACTCACACGCGGAGTGTGGCTCCGGCACACGAGGGGAAACCCTTCACATAGTGCCTGAACCTTCCGGTGCCGGGACCTCCCGGTCACTTGCTCCGCGGCGGATCAACCGGAAAAGGATTTACCGCATGGCCGTGCCAGAATTTACCATGCGCCAGCTGCTCGAAGCTGGCGTGCACTTCGGACACCAGACCCATCGCTGGAACCCG
>JAGRLX010000240.1 GCA_020441605.1 Alphaproteobacteria bacterium | reverse complement strand
CGACCAGGCCTCGACGCAGCGGTGCCGATAGACCCGCTCCTCCAGCGTGACCTGCTTCAGGAGATCGTCGATGGCCAGAATCATGGGCTTCTCGACCTCGCCGTCGATGGCGATGGTCCAGGGCCTGATCGGCAGGCTTTCGGCGGCCGCAGCGATCCGCTTCGACGTTCCGAATTCATAGTAGTTATTGAAGGTGGTGTTGTATTCCTCCGAGGTGACCGGGCGGCCTGCATCGGTGAAAGCCGGATTGGCGCTAGCCGGATAGAGGCCCGCCGAAGGATCCGCATCCTGGGCCTGCGCAGACCCCTGCATCAGCGCAAGGCCCGTTGCACCCGCGGCGGCGATGCCGGCGGCCCCCAAGAAAGCCCTTCGGTTCAGAAACACATGCTCGGGCGTGACGCGGGCGTGTGGAATGTCCCATGGCTTACGGTGCTTGATCAGCATAGTCGTCTCCTGGCTGGTTCCAAAAGGGTAATACGCCGGGACCAGGCATGCAATTCAACGCCGATCACGCCTGCGCGATGACTGGTGCCGGTTCCGTGATGCGACCACGGCGCCCTTGCCACATGAACACCCGGTCCGGCGCCCAGGAGGTCACCGGACCGGTATGCCCTCAGGCCGCTTCCTCGCGCCGCGAGGCCACCACCTGGTCGGCCGCCCGGCCAGTGAGTTCCGACATATGGTCGAAACCATAGGTGAAGGTGCCGACGCCCGCCGTGGCCGAGCGCAGTTCGATGATCAGCGAGCCCATCTCCGATTCCGGCATGTGCGCCTTGACCGTATCCCAGCCGGGCCAGCCGTCACGCCCGTCAAAGCCCAGAAGCTGCCCGCGATGACCCGTGACGATCTGGTTGATGCGCGACGTGGCATCGCTCGGCACATGGATTTCCACCAGCACGATGGGCTCCAGCAGAACTGGCGAGCATTGCGGCATGCCCTCGGTCATGGCGATGCGCGCCGCCGTCTTGAACGCCATTTCCGAGGAATCGACGTCATGATAGGAGCCATCCGACAAGTTGACCGAGAAATCGACCACCGGAAAGCCGAGGGGCCCATGGCCCATCCACTCGCGCACGCCCGCTTCCACTGCCGGTATGTATTGCTTGGGAACCACGCCGCCGGTGATTGTGTCGGTAAAGACGAAACCCGTGCCGCGCGGCTGCGGACTGATTTCAACGACGACATCGCCAAACTGTCCGTGCCCGCCCGACTGCTTCTTGTGCCGGCCACGGATCTGGGTCGGCTTGCGGATGGTTTCCTTGTAGGCGATGCGCCGCGGCTTGGATTGGGCATGAACGCCGAACTTGCCTTCCAACCGTTCCAGCGCCACGCGGAGATGCATCTCACCCTGCCCCCACAGCACCATCTCATGGGTGTCGGCATTGTGCTCGAGCGACAGCGAGGGATCCTCCTCGATCAGCTTGGCAATGGCGCTGGTGAGCTTCACCTCGTCCTTGCGGTCGGAGACCGAGATCGCCATGCCATAGACGCCGGGCGCCCGCGGCACAGCGGCGAGCTGAGCCGTGTTGCCCTTGGTTGTCGAAATGGTCTCGCCGGTCGCGATGTTCTCGAGCCGGCCCAGCGCCACCGTGTCGCCGGCGGCCGCCTTCGACTGCTTGGCCGGTGCCGAACCGAGCAGCGTGAAAATGCCGGCGGTACGGGAATCCTGGCCTTCCGCGCCATAGAAGATTGCCCCGTCTGCGATTTCGCCTGACAGGATGCGGGCCAGCGACAGCTTACCGCCATGCGCCGTGTGGAAGGTCTTGAGCACCTGAGCCACCACGCCATCGGTTGCTTTCAGCCCCAGACGCGCCGCAGTCTCGGCGACACCTGGCGACTCATGCCGGAGCGCCTTCAGAAGACGCCCCACGCCATTGCCATGTTCGGCCGAGCCGAACAGCACCGGCGTGATGAGCCCTTCGGCCAGCTCGCGCGACAGATCCTGGAACACCACGTCGCGGGGCGGTTCGAGATCAGACAGCAATTGCTCCATCAGCGCGTCATCGTGATCGGCGAGCTTCTCCATCATGGCGAAACGCTCGGACTTCTCCAGGTCGGCCAGATCGGCCGGCATGTCGATCACCTTGCTCTCGGCGTGTTCCTGGTAGACGAAGGCACGCTCCAGCGCGAGATCGACGAAGCCGGTGATGATCGTGCCCGACATGATCGGCAACTGCCGCAAAACCAGCGGCGTGGAACTGGCCGGCTGCAGCCAGGCGAGCACATCGCGCGGGCTCGATTCGCTCTTGTCGATCTTGTTGAGGAAGATGATGCGTGGCAGCGACAGTTCGTCGAGCTGCTTGAGGATGAGTTGCAGGGCGGGCGCCTTCTTGTCGTCAGCCTCGCAGACGACGATCGCGGCATCGCAACCGGCCAGGGCGGCGCGCGCTTCCTGCGAAAATTCGATGGACCCGGGACAGTCGATGAACGTGTAGCTATCGCCCAGGTAGGTGGTGGTGGCGGCGTTCAGTTCGACGCTCATGCCATGACTGCGGGCTTCCGGCGCCGCATCCCCGACGGTGTTCTTTTCCGAGATCTTGCCCTGACGCTGAATCGCGCCGGTGCGGAACAACAGGGCTTCGAGAAGTGTGGTCTTGCCGCTGAGATAGGGGCCCACGAGTGCGATGCACCGGGAGCCCGCAGACCTTCTGCCGTTGGTTGAATCCATGGCCAATCCTCCTTTGACTGCAAATTCGCGCCGAAGGACCGCCCTTCTTTGGGGGTGGAACCCACGCCGGGGCGGTTCCACGCAAGCAAGACTGACTCCGTTTCCATCGACCGGCAAGCGAAATCGGAAACGAAAAGGGGCCCGGCACGCCGGACCCCTCTGTTAACCGATACGGGCGCCGATTGTCAGTCGGCCGAATTCAGGTGCAGGCTGGCGATGCCGGCCGCCACATTGAGCCCGGTCTGGGCTTGGACCGAAACCGGTTGCAGGTTGATGGTCTTGCGGAAACCGCCGATCAGCACATTGGCGCCAAGCCCGGCGATCACGGTGGCTTCCGCCGAAGCGCCGGAATAGCTGCCCTTCAACGCGCCGTGCTTGATCTTGCCCGGCGCAAACACAGCCCAGGCAACGACCGTGTCGCCGGTGATGCCGATGTCGACGCCAAGCTTGCCGATACGACCCTCATAGTGTTCGACCTTGCTGCTGCCGGTGGGCTTGAAGTTGCAGGCGACCGACTTGGACGAACCGATGATATAGCCTACTCCCCCCTCGATATGGCAGGTCAGCAAGCCAACCTTGACGCCTCCCTTGGCCATGGCGGGCGAGGCCGCGACGCCGAGTGCCAACATCGAGGCGAGTAAAATCTTCTTCATGTGTGAGCTTCCCTTCTCTCAAGTCCTGTGAATAACGATCACTGCCCTTTTTGGTTCCGATTGTGTCGGCATTTGGACACATGGCACGCATCCATTGCCACAGTTAACATGCTAGGACCATGTTCGATCTCGAGGAAAGACTGCGATCCATTCTCCGCCGCGATTCGGAGCGCATGGCAGCCCTGCAGGCGCTGCGCGGGCCGGGCTTGCCGCAGGCGGCAATCGGCGCAGGCTATGTTCGAACCGCCGTCTGGGATGCAATCACCGGTCGCGAACACTCCCCGGTCGCGGATATCGACGTGCTTTATTTTGATCCGGCCGACCTTCGCCGCGATGCCGAAGCCGCCGTGGAAGGGCGGCTCCGGGACACCCTGCCCGATCTGCCGTGGAGTGTGCGCAACCAGGCCCGCATGCACCTGCGCAACGGCGATCCGCCCTACCGCTCGGTGGAAGACGCCCTGGCCTATTGGCTGGAGACGCCGACCTGCGTCGCCGTCCGCCTGGCCGACGACAGCCGGATCGAGGTCATCGCGCCCCATGGCCTCGACGACCTGTTTGCCCTGCGCATCCGCCCGACGCCAGCCGGCCGCCGCCGCGCCGCCGAATACCGCCAGCGTATCGCCAACAAGCGCTGGACCGAGACCTGGACCGAGGCGGTGATCGAGATGCCGTGAGGCGCGGCCTCAGGTTCGGTCCTCAGCTCCGCCCCATGTAATCGCCCTTGCCCAGTTCGAGACCGTTGTGACGCAGGATGTTGTAGGCCGTCGTCAGGTGGAAATAGAAATTCGGCAGCGCATAGCGCGCCGCATAGTCGGCACCGGCAAATTCGGTATCCCTGCCGCCGATCTTGATGGTGACGGTGCGGGCCGCCGCATCGGACAATTGCTCTTTCGTCAGTGTGCTGAGGAAAGCGATGGTCTTGTCGAGCCGCGCCTGGAGTTCGGCGAAGGTCTTCTCGTCGTCGGCAAAGCTCGGAACCGGGAGTCCCGCGAGCCGCGCCCCCATGCCCTTGGCGAAATCGGTGGTGAGCTGGACCTGGCGGGTGAAGGTGAACATGTCGGGAAAAAGCCGGGCGTCGAGCAAGGCAGCAGGATCGATCTTGCGGGCCTCGCAATGGGCTTCCGCCTTGCGCAGGATAGCCGAGAGACCCTTAAGGAAGTGGACGAGGACCGGCACCGAAGTATCGAACATGATTCGATTTTCCTTATTGTCGAAGAGAGGGATGAGACTGGCTAAAGGCGGGATAATTTTCTCCTTTAGACCTTGCCGCGCCGATTCGCGATCTCCCGCTACACCCGGCGGAAGCGCCGTCGCTGACAAATCGTTGACATTGCCAATGGGGCAATTGTCATCCGCGCCATGCCACAACTGGTTCCACTGCCTCAGTTTCCAATCTTCCCGTGACAGATTTCACCCGGACGCCGCCCAAGTGCCAGATCCACGCTGGACAGAACAACAACTGATGATAGAAACTGATCGTAGACTGAACCAATAGTTTGCAGGACGATAATCATGAAGCGCGTCAAACGGCTCCCACCCAGGCAACACAAATGGCTGACGGCCGCCGCGCTTGCAGCAGGGCTGCTCGCCGGGGCGGGCCACGCCCAGGCCGAAACCTATGCGGTGGAACTGGTCGCACCACAGGGAAAAATTGGCCCGCTGAACAACGCTGGCGTGATGGTCGGTGTCAACCGCACCGTCGGCTTCTGCCCCAACCCCTATCCGTCCTGCTACAGTATCGACACGGTGGTGGCCTGGAAGCCGAAGACCAACCGGCCGGTTCCGCTTCCCGCACCCGCCGGCCTGCCCGATCTTGCAGTCAGCGGCATCAACCGGGCCGGATGGATCACCGGAACGGCCTCCTTCGGCGGCGTCGACTTCAAGCCCGAGCCGGTGGTCTGGCGGCCCAATAGCGCCGGCTATACGGTTGAGCAACTCGGCCTGCTGCCCGGCAACAACCGGGCAAGGGTGGCCGGCATCGACAATTTCAACCGGGTGGTCGGCTATGCGACCAGCAGTTCCTTCCCGCCGGTGAATGCCGCGCCGTTCATGTGGACCCCGACGGGTGGTCTCACGAATCTGACCACCATGGGCTTCCCCAATGACATTCCGCTCTCGATCAGCGGTGCAGGAACCGTCGGCCTGAACCAGCACTGGTACAAGCTGGATGTTCCAGGAACAGTCACCCCCAATGCCCCGTTGCCAGCCGGCTTCACCAATGCCGAGGCCGGCGGCCAGATCAACGACGCCGGCGACCAGGCCCGTTTCCTGATCACCGGCGGATCGCAGAACGTGGCCTATTTGTTCCGCTATATCGCCAGCACCACATTGTGGCAGCAACTCCACCCCGCTGGCACCGGCCGGCTTGCGAGCTACGGTACGGGCTCGATCGACAACCGCCGCAATGTGACCGGCACAGTGCTGTCGACAGGTGTCTTCGCACCCGGCCCCACCGGCTTCGCCCAGTCGCTCACCGACCTGCTGTCGCCGGCCTATGCCGGCGTGTCGGTGGTGACCGGCGGAACAAGAAACGCAAATGGAATGATCGCCGCCAAGGTCGGCATCGGCAGAAGCGCGGGCCGCGTGGCAAGGCTCGTTCCCATCCACCCCTGCACCACGTCCTGCGCGCGGGTCGCTGCCCTTGTGGTGAAGGCGCGGTCGGTGACCAGCTGTGATTCAACCAATCTCGTCACTGCCAGACTCATCGTGCGCGACGAGAACAACACAGCGCTGCCGGGCATAACCGTCAGCGGCAGATTCCTTGACGAATACTATCTCAACAAGAAGGTGACCGGCATCACCGCGGGCGACGGATCGGTGCGCTTCGTGCACCGTGGACCCGCCTGCGTCGGCGCTGTCTCATTCTTCGTCGACAACGTGACCGCGAGCGGCCGCAGCTTCGACCGTTTCCGCGGCAAGCTCACGGACTATGCGATCCCGGCCCCGTAAGGCCGGGACTGGGCATCACTTGAGATTGCCGCAGAACCGCTGGATGCGGTTGCAGGCATCCTCCAGCACTTCGGTGGCGGTGGCATAGGAAATGCGGAAGAACGGCGACATGCCGAAGGCCGCACCATGCACCGCCGCCACCCCTTCGGCGGCCAGCAACTCGGTGACGAAATCCTCGTCCGACTTGATCACATTGCCCGACGGCGCCACCTTGCCGATGGCGCCGGCACAGGACGGATAGACGTAGAAGGCGCCTTCCGGGACCGGGCAGGAGATGCCCTTGGCCTGGTTCAGCATCGACACCACCAGGTCGCGGCGTTCCACGAACACCTTGTTGTTGGCCGGAATGAAATCCTGAGGACCGTTCAGCGCCTCGACCGCCGCCCATTGCGCAATCGAGCACGGATTGGACGTGGACTGCGACTGCAGCTTCGACATGGCCTTGATCAGAGCCTCGGGACCGGCGCCATATCCGATGCGCCAGCCTGTCATGCAATAGGACTTCGACACGCCGTTCATAGTGAGTGTGCGGTCATAAAGTCCGGGCTCGACTTGCACAGCAGTGGTGAACTCGAAGTCCCCGTAGACCAGATGCTCGTACATGTCGTCGGTCAGCAGCCAGACATGGGGATGCTTCATCAGCACGTCGGTCACCGCCTTCAACTCGTCACGCGAATAGGCAGCCCCGCTCGGATTGGACGGCGAGTTGAGGATGAGCCATTTGGTCTTCGGCGTGATCGCCCTGTCGAGATCATCTGCCTGCAGCTTGAAGCCATGTTCCAGCTTGCAATCGACGAATACCGGCGTGCCGCCGGCAAGCATCACAATGTCGGGATAGCTGACCCAATAGGGCGCGGGCACGATGACCTCGTCGCCAGGATTGACCGTCGCCATCAGGGCGTTGAACAGGACCTGCTTGCCGCCGGTGCCGGCCGACACCTGCGACGGCTTGTAAGTCAACCCATTCTCCCGCCGGAACTTGGCGCAGATGGCTTTCTTGAGTTCCGGAATACCATCGACCGGCGTGTATTTGGTCTTGCCTTCGAGAATGGCCGCAATCGCTGCCTGCTTGATATTGTCGGGCGTGTCGAAGTCCGGTTCGCCCGCGGCAAGCCCGATCACGTCGCGGCCCTCGGCCTTGAGCGCCATGGCCTTGTTGGAAATGGCGATGGTGGCGGAGGGCTGGATACGGTTCAGAGCATCGGAGATGAAAGCCATCGGCAAGGTCCTTTCGCGAAACGGGGGCCTGTCTAGGCCGCCGAAGCGCCACGGGCAAGCCACAATCCGCCGCACTTACCTTGCCGCGCCCTTGTGGCAAGATGAACCCATGACCGACGGAGCGTTCATGATTGCGGGGGGCGGTATCGCCGGATTGGCCGTGGCCCTGGGACTGGCCCGCCGCAGGCGAGCCTCGATGGTTTTCGAACAGGCCCCGGCCTTCGAAGAGGTGGGCGCCGGCCTGCAGATGTCACCCAACGGCGTGCGAGCGCTTCAGGCGCTCGGCGCATGGGAGGCGGTCGAGCCCGCCTGCGTGATACCCAGCGAAATCCACGTCCGCGATGGGCGCTCGAGCGCCCTGCTCCAGCGCATCCGCCTCGGCAAGCCCTTCGAGCAGCGTTTCGGCGCGCCCTATCGCGTCTGCCACCGGGCCGACCTGTTGCACGGATTGCTCGACCGCGCCAGGAGCAACGACCTGGTGGCGCTCCATAATGGCCGCCGGGTGATAGCGGCGAAACTTGAATCAGACAGCGCCCGGCTGGAATTCGACGACGGATCGGCCGAGCACGGCATGGCGATCATCGCCGCCGACGGCATTCGCTCGCGCCTGCGCAAGATGGCGAGCGATGCTGCCCCCATCTACCGGGGTCACGCGATCTTCCGCAGCCTGATTCCCTTCGGCGCCGTTCCACCCGGTATCGAAGCCGACTGCGTGACACTCTGGCTCTATCCGGGCGGCCATGTGGTCCACTACCCGGTCAGCAACTGGAACAGCTTCAACATCGTCGCCGCCATCGATCATCCGGCTGCGGCGGAGGGCTGGAACGCGCCTTCGGACGGGAGCGAACTGCGCGACGCCCTGGCCGATGCCGACGAGCCGCTCGCCCAACTTCTGGCAAAGCCGGCAAGCTGGCTCAAATGGCAGGGCGCCGACCTGCCATCGCTGCCGCGCTGGGCGAAGGACAATCTGGTTCTGGTCGGTGACGCTGCCCATGCCACCCTGCCCTATCTGGCCCAGGGCGCAGTCATGGGGCTCGAAGACGCCTGCGTGCTGGCGCGAAGGGTCAGCGACGCGAAAACGCCCGCCGAAGCCTTTGCGGGCTTCGCCGGTGAACGTCAGGTGAGGACTGACCGCATCCAGGCGGAATCGCGCCGGCTGGGACAGCTCTACCATGCGCGGGGGGCGATAGCCGCCGTCCGCAACCTCGGCATGCGCGTGCTCGGGAGCGAAGCCGCCCTCGGACGCAACCGCTGGGTCTATGACTGGCAGGCCTGACGGCCCCGGCGACATGCGCCGGAGCCGCCTCAATATCAGCGCTTGCCGCCGCTGGCGCCACGTCCGCCGTGACCGCCGCCAGTCGCCGGACCGCCGCCGATCTGATGACTGTCAGAACTGACTTCACTCTGGGCCACCATCCGGCAATAGCGACCGGTGACGCCAGCCGCCCGATAGCTGGCCCGCGAACATCGCACCGTCACTGTCGTGCAGTTCTTGGCGGTCTGGCGCATCCAAAGGGGCGGGCCCTTCTTCAGCAACAGAGTCTGGCAGCATTCAACCACCGAGCGTCGGTCGGAACCTTCGCAGCTGAGGACGTTGCTGGCGCTGGCCGATGCCGTCTGGCTGAACATGGCAAGGCCCGATACTGCGGCAAGTCCGGCCGCCGCGGCAATCATGCGGTACTGATGGAAATGGGTCATGTTTCACTCCTGTGATGTTGCGATCATCGCTGATCAATGACCCAAGCTTGGCAGAGGCGGCGTGACCCGTTTTTGAACAGGTCATTTGGGTCTTGTTCACGAATTGTGACAACGGGAATGGATCCGCCGTGCGGGGCGTATCGTACAAAGATCCGACACGAAGGGAGCGACCCATGACCAAGACCCTGTCCCTGTGCTTTGCCCTGATGTTCGCCGCCGCGGTTCCCGCCGCCGCAGCCGGTGGAGGTGGCGGCAACGACGGCAATTCCAATGCCTCGCCCACCACACACAAGTGCAAAAGCGGCGAAGTGTGGAGCAAGAACAAGAAGAAATGCGTCAAGGCGCAATCGGGCGTCCTTCCCGACGAGGAACTCTACGAGCAGGGCCGGGCCCTGGCCAAGGAAGGACACTATGACTGGGCCCTGCAGGTGCTCGCGGCGATCGGCGACCAGAACGATCCGAAGGTGCTGAACTATACCGGTTACAGCCACCGCAAGGCTGGCCGCCTCGACATCGGCATCACCTATTACCGCAAGGCCCTGGCGATCAACCCCGGCTTCGTGCTGGCGCGGGAATACCTCGGCGAAGGCTATGTCGCCGCCGGCCGGGTCGATCTCGCCATGGCGGAACTGAAGGAGATCGCCCGCTATTGCGGAACTGCCTGCGAGGAATACCGCGACCTCTCCGCTGCGATAACCGCCGCCAACTGAGCCGCGATCAGGCGGGGGGCACCAGCCAGTCGACCCTGGCCTGCCCCCAGCCGCCGAGACCCAGACGTGCGGCGAGGGCGGGAACGAGGATGTGCAGTTCGGCGTCGAGCCGCCAGGGCGGATTGACGATGAGCAGCCCCGACCCCGCAAGGCCGCCGCCCTTGAAGGCTTCGCGGACGCGGAGCTCCACACGCAAGGTTCCGGCCACCCCGAGCGTCACGGCGCCATCCGCTATGACGCTGGCGATGTCGTCGGCTTTCAGCGGATACCACAGCAGGAAGGTGCCCGAGGCGAAGCGGCGCAACCCCTGGGCGAGCATGCGCAGCGCCCGCTGGGCTTCGGCTTTCTCTTCGTAAGGCGGATCAATCAGGATCAGTCCCCGGCGTTCGGGGGGCGGCAGGTTGGCTTTCACGCAGGCCTCGGCATCGAGGGCCGTCACCTTGATCCGGCGGTCTGAGCCGAAATGGGCGGCCAGCGCCGCGTGATCGTCGGGATGGAGTTCATTGGCGATCATCCGGTCGCCCGCGCGCATGAGCCGCGCCGCGATATCGGGTGAACCCGGATAGTAGCGCAGCCCGCCCTGCGGATTGAGCCCCGCGAGACAGGCGCGGTAGGAGGCGAGCAACGCATCGGCCTCTTCGCCGAAGGGTTCACCCATTTTGCCAATACCGGTCTGCCATTCGCCGGTCTTGTGGGCCTCGACGCCTCCCAGGTCATAGACCCCGATCCCGGCATGGGCATCGATGACCCGAAAGGGCTTGTCCTTCTTGCGCAGGTGATCGAGCACACGGGCCAGCACAGCGTGCTTGAGAACATCGGCATGGTTGCCAGCATGAAAGGCGTGACGGTAGTTCACGCGCGGAAGACGAAGAAGGCGCCCGCCGCGATGAGCGCAAAGCCGATGAGATGGTTCATGGTGATCGCCTGCTTGAGATAATAGACGGAAAAGACCGAAAAGACCGCGAAGGTTATCACCTCCTGGATGGTCTTGAGTTCCGCGGGAGAATAGACTGCATAGCCGATCCGGTTGGCCGGCACCGCCAGCCAGTATTCAAAGAAGGCAATGCCCCAGCTGGCCATGACCGCCATCCACAGGGGGCGGCTGGTGTAATTGAGATGGCCGTACCAAGCGAAGGTCATGAAGACATTCGACGCCAGCAGAAGCACAATGGGAAGGACATAGGCCGAAGTCAGTGACGGCATGGAGCGATTCTCGAAATGAGGTCCCGTGTCCTTGAACGCAGGTCTCGCCGCCGTCAAGTCGGGGCTCCTCGCTCAGAACAGCGAAATCGAAAACGGATCGACCATCGTGCCGTCCTGGCCGAGGTTGATGTAGAGCAGCCGGTCGGGATGGTCCTTGTGGACCATGAAGAAGCCGATGTAGTCCACCGCAAATCCAAGGTCGCCGCAGGGCGGCTCCGGCACCTCGTCCTTCGGCAGAGCCTCGAAGGCCTCCTTGACCTTGCCGACCGGCACAACCTCCCAGATCGACCAGTTGGCCGGGGCTTCCTGCGCCGCCGACGGCGCAAAGACGCAATCGGCTTCGTCGCGCACCAGGCCTCTGGCCTTCAGGTCGGGGAGGTAGCTTTCCGGCCCGCCGTCCGGATCGATATGGAACTGGCGCACCACCGGAAAGGGCTGGCCATCGTCGACCCGGAGTCCGTAAAGATCCTCGGCCGCGTCGTAGACGACATTCCAGCGTCCCGACTCGAACAGGCAATCCTCGCTCCACAGGCCGATGTCCTTACCGGTGTTCCAGTTCCACACGCAGAGCTTCTTGTCGGTATTGTAGAAGGGCATGGCCGGACCATCGGACGCCGGACCGGCAATCCGCACCGCCACATCGGCGCGCGCCACGCAAATGTCGTTTCCTTCGGGCCGTGCCACATCGGCGAGCTTCGGATCGGATGCGTCGAGCCCCTGCTCGCGCCCGAACAGGCACACCTTGCCGGCGGGCAACTGGCTGAGGACCACGCTGTCATAGTCGGCCTTGGGCAGATGCACCGCGGCGAATGCCTCGCTGAAGCGCACGTCGATCTGCTTGCCGAGGGCCGGCGCAAAAAATGCCGACGGATCATCGAAGCGTAGGACGGTCTCGCCGGCCATCGCGGCCGAAGCCGGCACAAACAGGGACGACAGGAACAACAGGGCTGACGCAGGTCTCATGCAGCGGTGTCATGCCAGACTTCGCCGGACTTGGCTATCGGGATCGGTATTCCGCGTCTATGAAGACCCATGACCACCGAAAGCCGGGCCCTGCCGCCCTTTGTCATCCTTGTCGCCATCAGCGCCATCGGGCCGTTGGCCCTCAATATCTTCATCCCCTCGATGCCGGGATTGCAGCGGGAATTTGCCGTCCCCTATGGAACGGCGCAGCTGACGCTTACGCTGTTCCTCATCGGCATGGCCGTCTGCCAGCTGATCTATGGTCCGGTGTCCGACCGCGTCGGGCGGCGGCCCATGCTGCTGGGGGGACTGGTGGTCTTCCTGCTCGCCAGCCTGATGGCCGCCTTGGCCCCCACGATCGAGGTGCTGATCGCCGCCCGCCTGTTGCAGGCCCTGGGCGGCGCAGCCGGCATCGTGCTCGCCCGGGCCATGGTGCGCGACGTCTTCGAGCGCGACAAGGCTGCAAGCGTCATCTCCTATATCACCATGGCCTTCGTCGTGGCCCCCATGGTGGCTCCCGCCCTCGGCGGATTGATCGACCGGGTGGCGGGATGGCGCCTCGATTTCTGGCTGCTCGCGGCCCTCGGCGGACTTGTGCTGGCCATTTCCTGGAAGCACCTGCCCGAGACCCATGTGCGGCCCGATTCCCCCGGCAATGCCACCGGAATGATCCAGGCCGCGGTACGCCTGTTCAAGCTGGCCCGCTTCCGGAGCTATGCAATCACATTGGCCTTCACGTCGGGTGTGTTCTTCTCCTTCCTCGGTGGGGCGCCGCATATCATGGTCGACGTGTTGAAACGCACGCCCATGGAGTACGGTCTCTGGTTCTTCATCGTGTCCTCGGGCTACATGTTCGGCAATTTTCTTTCGGGCCGCTTCACCCAGCGCATCGGGCTGGACCGCATGATGCTGTTCGGCTGCGCCATCACGCTGCTCGGCGGATTGATGTGCCTCGGCGCCGCCATTTCCGGACTGCTTGCGCCGGCGACGCTCTTTGTCCCCATGGCCTTCGCCGCCCTCGGCAACGGCCTCACCATTCCCAATGGAACGACCGGCGCCATCAGCGTCGATCCGCGCCTCACCGGTTCGGCGGCTGGCTGGTCGGGTTTTGCCCAGATGGCGGTGGGTGCGACGGCCTCGCAACTGGTGGGATCACTGCAGGACGCCTGGCCCTTCGCGGTCTTCTGGTTCATGGCCGCGGCAAGCATTCTGGCCCTCGCCACCCATGCGCTGGCGATGCGCCGGGATCGCGCCGGCACCGCGTGAGCCCTGGACGCGGTCAGCCGGTCCGGGACTGAGATATGGCGCGGCCCAAAAATCGCCGGGTTTCCGGGGTCTAGGTGAAATCGGATTGCTGGTCTTTAGCGCACCTGCCGATTGTGTTAGAGATTCGCACAGGGGACCAACAAGGAGTTTGCTGCCGATGACGGTACGGATTAGCGGGTTGCGCCGCTTTGCCATGATGTCCACCTTGGCCGTGGCGCTTGCGGGCTGCGCCATGACAGGGGGCGGTGACTCGGGTTCTTCCACGACCTCGCTGGCGCCCGACGTGCTGTCGGCTTCGGAAATCCGTAACATCCTGGCAGGCAAGAGCTGGCGCTTCCGTGGCCCCAACAACACGGGCACCACCCTCTATGCCGAAGACGGGACCTCGCTCGTGGAAGTCGACGGCAAGGGCACGACCCGCGGCAAGTGGATGGCGAAGGACGGGCAGCTCTGCGAAAGCTTCGATCCCGCACCCTTCCTGCCCGGCGGGGTTCCGATGAGCTGCTACCCGTTCTCCGGTTCGGGCGGCACCTATCAGGCTGGCAAGGCGACGTTCACAGTCGCGTCATGAGACTGTGAAGGCCTGCCACATTTAGGCCACAGCCAGTTCACACTCCTGCCCGGCCCCGATTGCATGACCATCACCGCTGACAACAAGAGAGGGGTGGACACATGAGAGATTCGATGACGCGGCGCAGCCTGCTCCTGGCCGGTGCGGCCCTGTCCGGACTCTTGTTTGTGAACAAGGCCGGGGCCAACGCGCTCTATGGCGGCGACGACGAGGAGTATTTCGACCCCTCGCTCCTCCCACCCGCCGAATCCGAAATCGATTTCCCGATCGAACCCGTCAACCCGCGCAAGATCAAGCGCAAGTTCCGCCGCCAGACCGTCGACTTCGACGGACTGGAGGAGCCCGGGACCATCGTGGTCGATCCCGACCACCGCTTCCTCTACCACGTCCTCGAATATGGCCAGGCCACCCGCTACGGCGTCGGCGTCGGCCGTGCCGGCTTCGCCTGGGCTGGCAACGCGGTCATCGGCATGAAACGGCGCTGGCCGCGCTGGGTGCCGCCGCGTGAGATGGTGGACCGCGATCACAATGCCCGGCGCTGGATCAACGGCCAGCCGGGCGGCCCCGACAATCCGCTCGGTGCGCGCGCCCTTTATCTGTATGCGGATGGCGTGGACACGCTCTATCGCATCCATGGCACCAACGACCCCTCGTCGATCGGCAAGGCCATGTCGTCGGGCTGCATTCGCATGCTCAATGAGGACGTTGCCCATCTTTTTGAATTCGTCGAGGTCAACACCCCCGTCGTGGTTCGGGAATCGCAGGGAGTGTGATGGCCGAACCCCTCGCCATAACGGCCATCGGCTTCGATGCCGACGATACGCTATGGCAGAATGAAACCTTCTTCCGCATGACCGAGCGGCGCTTCACCGACTTGTTGTCTGGTCATGGTGAGCACGATCACATCACCGCCCGGCTCCTGGAGGCCGAACGCCGCAACCTCGGCTATTATGGCTATGGCGTGAAGGGCTTCACCCTGTCGATGATCGAGACAGCGGTGGAGGTGACCAATGGCCAGGTTCCCGCAACGGTGATTGCCGAAATTCTCTCCTTCGGCCGGGAAATGTTGTCCCACCCCGTCGAAACCCTGCCCCATGTGCACGACACCCTCGAACATCTAGCCGGGCAGTATCGCATCCTGCTGATCACCAAAGGCGACCTCTTCGACCAAGAGCGGAAACTGGCGCAATCGGGCCTCGGCGACTATTTCGACGGTGTGGAGATCGTCAGCGAAAAGACGCCCGACACATATGCCAGGGTCTTCTCCCGCCATGCCGATGGGCCTGAGCGAGCCGTCATGGTCGGCAACTCGCTGAAGTCCGACGTGGTGCCCGCCATCACCGCCGGCGGCTGGGGCGTCCATGTGCCCCATGAACTGACCTGGGCCCTCGAACATGTCGAGGCCCCGGAAACCCATCCGCGCTTCCGCCGGCTGGACCATCTGGGCCAGTTGGTGCACATGCTCGGGCAAATCTCTTGATGAAAGGTCTGGGCTGTGGCAAGGGCGCTGCGATTGTCTGAGGAAATGAATGTGCGCGGACTGAGCGGAATGTCACGGCTTCTGGTTGTTCTATGCGCTGCCGGACTGCTCGCGGCCTGTTCCACCGGCCCCAAGGGCGTGCGCATCAGCCGTGACGGCACCTCGGCCACCACCGACAAGACCCCGGAAAAGATCCGCAATCTGCAGGCCTCGGAAATCTACAGCGCCATCAGCGGCAAGACCTTCCAGTACACCCGCTCCGACGGCAACGGTTTCGTCACCTACAATGCCGACGGCACTTTCGATTTTCAGGACGACGTGAAGGGTGAAGGCAAGGGGCGGTGGCAGGCGCGGGGCGCCCAGTTCTGCGAAACCTTCGGCGCGGGCGCGCCAACCGACTGCGGCGACTTCAAGACTACGGGCGATGCCTATTTCGCCGCCAAGTCGCGCTTGGTCGAGATGAAGATCTAAGAAAAGCTCCGCAAGGTCAGCACCCGGCGCAATCAATTGCATTGACGGGTTATGACGAAATGGTAGCTTTTCCGGCGGAGGAGGAAGCGACCATGAAATTCTTACTAGGTGTTACATTGGCAGCCATGGCGATGGCCACGGCAACCGAAGCCTCGGCTCAGCGCGTGCGCTTCGAGGGTGTCGCGACGATCATCGGCTTCAGCGGCACCTGCCCCGACTACAATCCGACCGGCGGCACCTTCGTCACGCGCTTCCGCCCGGCCGGGGTGGGCAGCAATCCGGCCAATTCCGGCCTGTCTTTCTTTGCTTTGGGTGCAGCCGGTACATACAATTATACGCTCCCCGGCGCCTTCGACGGCATCTTCAGGACCGTGACCGAAACCGAAATCTTCGATTATGTCGGCAACCAGCCCGACAGCCGCGTGCGCTTCGTCGCGCAGCAGCCGGCGACCATTACCCCGACCACCAATTTCGTCAACGTGACCGGTCAGATCGACAATTTCGATTTCATGACCGGCTGCCGGGTCAGTTTCATCATGAGCGCCGCCCAGCGTCCCTAACGCAAGGCCCACGGTTCACGTCACAGCAATCTGGAAACAGCTATGAAAAAACTTATCACTGGCCTCGCGCTTCTTGCAGCCGCGGCGGCTGCAGCACCTGCCGCCCAGGCGGCACAAGCCATCTTCATCGGCCGCATCATTGTCACCGGAGCCTCCGGCACCTGCCCGAACGATCCGACAGGGCAGCGACTAACGGCAATGTGGATGCCGGCCAATATCGGCGACAACCCGCCCGACTCCACCCTGACAATCGACATGGGGGTGGGATCGATCAATTATTTTCTGCAGGGCGCGTCCTTCGATGCCACGCTGCGGCTCGTCAAGGCGACCCAGATGTTCGAACAGGTCGGCCCTGTCGGATATCCGGTGAAGGTGAGCTTCAACACCATCACGCCGGCAACGATCACCGACATTACCCGATTCGTAAATGTCGTCGGCAAGATCCGGGGCTTCAACTTCACCAACGGCTGCGTGGCGAATTTCCGTTTCGCGGCCGTAAATCGCGTCGACTGACGGCAGGCCGGTCAGCCCTCCTGCAGGAACGGATTGGTCTGGCGCTCCTGGCCGATGGTGCTAGGGGCGCCATGGCCCGGCAGGAACACGATGTCATCGCCAAGCGGCAGGATCTTGTCGCGGATCGAGCGGATCAGCGTCTCATGGCTGCCGCGCGGCAGATCGGTGCGGCCCACCGACCCCTGGAACAGGACATCGCCCATCAGGATGAAGCGGTTGCCGTCGTTGAAGTAGATCACCGATCCGGGCGAATGGCCCGGTGCCTCGTGGATGGCGAAGCTTAGGCCGCCGACGGTCACCGTATCGCCTTCCTTCAACCAGCGATCCGGGGTGAGGACCCGCGCGCCCGGCATGCCATACTGCGCGCCGCTTTCTGGCAGACTTTCGAGCAGGAACAGATCCTCCGCGTGAGGACCCTCCACCGGCACCTTGAGCGCGTCGCGCAATTCCGCCGCACCGCCCGCGTGATCGATGTGGCCATGGGTGATGAGGATCTTCTCGATGGTGACACCGCTCTTGGCAATGGCCTCAAGGATGTGGGGGATATCGCCACCCGGATCGACGATGGCGCCGCGCTTCGTCTCCTGATCGAAAACCAGCGAGCAATTCTGCTGGAACGGGGTGACGGGTATGATGAAGGCTTGCAGCTTTGTCATGGCGCGACTGCATAGCTGCGCCGCGACCTGAGCGCAACATCAGGCCCTGCCCTTGCCCAAGCGGGCGCCGGCAGCTACAGGCTATTGAACGACAGTTCAACCAGCACAGCACGATCCATGTCATCCCCGGGGTTCACATCGCCGCGTTATGGCAACCTCGTCGCCGCAATCGCGACGGTGGCGGCCTGCGATATTGCCATGGGCCTCACGCTGCAACTGCTCCCCTTGCTGATGGAACGCAATGGATATGCAGCCTGGATCATCGGGGCCAATGCCGCCATGGGTCCCATCGGCATCCTGATCGCCGGTCCCTTCCTGCCGCGCATCGCCGGCAATTTCGGCACCCGCCGCATCGTTTATATCGTTACCATCATGCTGGTGCTGGTGCTTCTGGCGATGAAGCTGTCACCGTCGATCTGGCTGTGGTTTCCATTGCGCTTCCTTTTCGGGATTGCTGCAGGAACCCTGTTCACGGTGAGCGAGGCCTGGGTATTGACATTCGCCGGCGACGGCAACCGCGGCCGCGTGATGGGACTTTATACCAGCGTGCTAGCGATGACCTTTTCGGTGGGGCCGCTGATCGTGCCCTGGACCGGCATCGAGGGCTGGATGCCTTGGCTCATCTGTATCGCCTGCATTCTGACCAGCCTGATCCCTGTCTCCTTCGTGACTGTCAGCGACGACACCTTCCGCCAGGAGGAAGCGGGCGGCTTCTTCCGCTTCGTGCGCAAGGCGCCGCTGCTGCTCTTCGCCGTGGCCGCAGCAACCCTGTTCGACAATGTCTTCATCTCGTTCTTCAGCATCTTCGGCTTGCGCCACGGACTGGAACTGGACGTCGCCAGCCGCATTCTCGGCGTCGGCATCATCGGCAATGTCGTGCTGTTCTATCCCATGGGCTGGCTGGCCGATCACTGGTCGCGCACCGGCGTCGTGATCGTCACCGCGACGCTGGCCATTGTCCTGTCGCTGGGACTTATCGTGCTGATCGGAACGCCTGTGATCTGGATCGCCATCGTCCTGCTGACCGCCTCGGCCTTCGGCGTCTATGTGGTGTCGCTCGCCACCATGGGCGATAGCTTCAAGGGGCCCGACGTGATCGCCGGATCCGCCGCCTTTGCAGCCATGTGGGGCGTCGGTGGCCTCATCGGTCCGCCGCTGGCGGGCGCGGCGATTGATGCCTTCGGCATCAATGCCATGCCGGTGACCCTGGCGGCCTTCTACGTGATCCTTCTCGTGGGCCTTGCCCTCAATGGCGGCAAGCTGGTGCGCGAGCCAATTCATGGATAGGCAGCGCGTCATCAACCTGCTGGCAGCGATCAGTGCCATCACCGTCTTCGGCTTCACCCTGGGCCTGATGTTCCCGCTGCTCTCGCTGATCATGGAAGCCGAAGGCATCAGCGCCCAGGTGATTGGCTATTCGACCGCCATGCAACCGCTCGGCATTCTGCTTTCGGTCTTCGCCATTCCGCCGGCGGTCAGGCGATTCGGCGCCAAGCGCGTGGTGCTGGGTGCGGCCGGACTCACTGCGGCGGTCATCGTCTCCTACCCCTATCTGCCGATCTATTGGTGGTGGTTCGTCCTCCGCGTCCTCCATGGCTTCTTCGTCTCGACCCTCTTTGCCATCAGCGAGGCCTGGATCGTGAAATATGCCGAGGGGCGCTGGCGTTCGCGCATTCTGTCGCTTTACGCGTCCGTGCTGGCCCTGAGCTTCGGTGGCGGCCCGGTGCTGATCAGCGTCACCGGCATAGATACCCCGGCTCCCTTCCTCATTGGCGCAGCCATCCTGCTGATGGCCACCATTCCGATCTTCTTCGTGAAGGACGAAACCGTGGACAGCGCCGACGAAGCCCCCTTGTCGGTGATCGGCTTTGTCCGCAAGGCGCCGATCCTGCTTTTTGCCGTCGGCATGTTCGCCATCATCGACGCCGCCAACCTGGGCTTCTTGCCAGTTTACGCGGTGAAGAAGGGTTTTGACACTGAAACTGCGGCCCTGGCGCTGACCGCCTTCATCATCGGAAATACCTTTCTGCAGTTTCCCATCGGCTGGCTTGCCGACCATTTGCCCAAGCGCGTGGTCATGCTGGGCTGCGGCATCGCCACCGCCACGGCTTCGGCCCTGGTGCCCGCAACCTTCGACACGATTGCCCTGTGGCCGGTGCTCACCGTGGCGGGCGCCGCATCGGCCGGAATCTATACGGTGTCCCTGGCCGAACTGGGTGACCGTTTCTCCGGCCATGAACTGGTGACCGGAACCGCCGCTTTCTCGACGACCTGGGGCAGCGGGGCGCTGGCTGGATCCTTGACCGCCGGCTGGTCCATTGCCGCCTTCGGCCCGGACGGCTTACCCTATACACTTGCCATGATCTTCGTCATCTTCATCGCCGCCACGGCGGCCAGCCTGAGCAGACGCAACCGATGAGCCCGCGCAAATTCAGCTATGCCGCCGGAGTGGCCTTCACCGCAGCAGGCGCCACCTGCTGGAGCCTCGGCGGCGCCCTGGTACGGCTTACCGAAAACGTCGACGCCTGGCAGATCATCTTCTACCGGTCGCTCGCGGTTCTGGTGCTCATGGGCCTGTGGATGAGCGTCCGCTTCCGCGGCAGCCTGATGCGCCACGTGGCGCAGGCCGGGGCAAACGCCGCCATCGCCGGCATCGCCGTGGGCACCGCCGGTCTTACCTTCGTCGCCGCCCTGTTCTACACGACCGTAGCCGAAGCGATCTTCATGGTGGGAATCTCACCCTTCCTGTCGGCCATCCTCGGGTTCTGGATCCTGCGCGAGCGCATTCCGCCCATCACCTGGGCCGCCATGACCGTAGCACTCGCCGGCATGGCCGTGATCTTCTACGGCAAGGGCGGCGGGGGCGCGATAACCGGCACGGCGCTGGCCCTGTTCTCCGCCTTCTGCTTTTCCTGCTACGCGGTGCTGCTCCGCTGGGGCCAGAAATCGGAAATGTCGGTGGCGCTGATCTGGAACGCCATCTACCTCATCCTGTTCGCAGCCGCGGTGATGTTGCTGCCGACCGGCCTGCGCGAGACCCATGGCACCGATGCCTTCGCCATTGGCTGGTGGAACCTCGCCTCGATCCTGGTCATGGGAGCGGTTCAGCTCACCCTCGGCCTCATCCTCTTCACCATCGGCTCCCGCAGCGTGCCCG
Organism: Alphaproteobacteria bacterium; assembly: GCA_020441605.1. The sequence goes on along the minus strand of JAGRLX010000240.1, from coordinate 4,755 downwards.
CCGCCCAGCTCTCGCTCATCGGCCTGATCGAGCCGACACTCTCGCCCCTATGGGCCTGGATCGTGGCCAAGGAACTGCCGCCGATCTGGACATTCGTCGGCGGAGCGGTGATCCTGCTGGCCATCGTCATCCAGGCGCTGTTCAGCGCCACCCGGGAGCAACGCCATGCCAGACGCCGCAGCCGCCGCCAGCCAGCTTGAAACCGTCCGCGATTTCCTCCGCTGGGCCCTGAGCGAGTTCAGGGCTGCCCGGATCGTTCACGGCCACGGCACGTCGTCCGCCATCGACGAAGCGGCTTTCCTCATCCTCGAGACCCTCCAACTTCCGGTCGATGACATCAATCCCTGGCTCGACGCCCGGCTGCTTGAATCCGAACGGGGAAAGGTCGCCACCATAATCCGTGAACGGATCATATCGCGCAAGCCCGCGGCCTATCTCCTGAAGCGCGCCTATATCCACGGCGTGCCTTTTTACGTCGACGAGCGGGTGATCGTGCCGCGATCCTTCATCGGTGAACTGATGTTCTCCGGCCTGTTCGGAGGCGAGACGAGCCTCATTGAGGATCCGTCGCAGATCACCACCGTTCTCGATCTCTGCACCGGCTCGGGCTGTCTGGCTATTCTCGCGGCGGGCCAGTTCCCCAATGCAGAGGTGGATGCCGTGGACCTCTCGGAACCCGCTCTCGAAGTCGCCCGCATCAATGTTGAAGAACATGATTTGGTCAACCGCATCAACCTTTTGCATGGCGATCTTCTGGATGCGGTTGAAGGACAGACCTATGACATCATCCTCTCCAATCCGCCCTATGTGGCGGAAGCGGAGGTGGAGGCCTTCCCGGAGGAATATGGCCATGAGCCGGTGATGGCCCATCTCGGCGGCGACGATGGCCTGGACGTGGTGCGGCGCATCCTGGCCGAAGCCACCGAACACCTGAACCCCGGCGGCGGGCTGCTCTGCGAGATCGGTACCGGACGCGACATCCTGGTCGCCGAATATCCCCACCTCGACTTCCTCTGGCTCGATACCGAGGAAAGCCAGGGCGAGGTCTTCTGGATCACGCGGGAACAACTGCTCGGATGAGCGGACCCGGCGCCGGGGAGACAGGTGCTATCGTCGCAATCCTGTGGCAGCGGCCAGATTGTCATACATGCGGCGGCACATGCGGTTCATCTCCGGCATGAGCGGGAAGCTCTCGGCCACCAGCTTCGGATAAAAGCCCTCGCCGCGATGATGTTCCAGGTTTGCGATGTAACTGGGCAGCGATGCCCAGGTCTTCACCGACTGCGGGCTGAACTCGCAGTGGAACTGCGTGCTCATCGCGTGGGTGCCAACGGCCAAGGCCTGCACCGCCGCGAGCGGCGACGAGGCGAGAACCTCGGCCTGCTCCGGCGCCCGCTTCACCTCCGCCGCATGCCACTGCATCACCTTGTGCCGACCGCTGAGGCCCGCCATCAACGGGTGGCGCGCGCCCTCTTCGGTGATGTCGATGTCGAAGACCCCCACCTCGGCGGCCGCGGCCGGCGCCACCTCGCCTCCCAAGGCCGTGGCGAGCAACTGATGGCCAAGGCAGACACCAAAATAAGGACGCGCCCGGTCCATGACCCATTCGCGGATCGCTTCCTTCTCGGCCTTGAGCCAGGGGTACTCCTCTTCTTCCCAGGTATCCTGTGCGCCGCCCAGCACGAACATGAAGTCGTAGGGGGCCAGGTCGGGAATGGCTTCGCCGTCGAAGATCCTGACCTGTTCTGGAATGATATGGTCTTCGGCGAAGAAGTCGAGAAAGCGGCCCGGATGATCGACGGGCATATGCTGAAGTATCAAGGCACGTTTCATGGCTTTCCTATCGGACGGGCGGCAGGATCAGGGTCCGCGCCCTGCACTGCCGCGATTCATTGGCTCCGCATTGGCGGAAATTTCCGCGCCTGTCGATGCAGACGCGCAGCTCCGACAGCCTGGCCCGGTCCCGCGCGTTGCCGCATTGAACCGAGATCATGCCGGACGTCAGCTCGCGATTGGTCTTGACAAAGTCAGTGACCAGTTGCTGCGGCGTGGTGACCACCGCCGCTTGCGGCGACAGATAGCGGGCAGGAATGCGGATCTTCTCGAACAGCAGGCGGGTGGCGGCGAAATAATCGGCGATGCTGAGGCCCGAACAGCTGCCGTGCTTCTTCCACTCATGAATGATCAGCCGTTTCGATGGCATGACGTCCAGCATGTCGGAGATCACGGCATCGGGCACCCAGCTCTCGCGCGTGGCGCAGTTTTCCGGCCAGCCGCTGTCATATTGCGGCCAGAGCCCGTGCACAACAAAGGCGAAGCGCCGGCCCGGTCCGCACTGCTGCCGGTCGTCCCGCCCCGCCGGACCATCGCAATAGGTCGGCGACCAGGACAGGGACAGTGTGAAATAGTCGAAACTGCCGGAACGCGCATCGCGCGCCGCAGCCGCAAGGCTCAGCGCGGCGGCAAGGACGAGTGCGGCAATTGCCCGGCCAAGGAGGCGAGCGACCAGTGAGAAGACAAACTGCTTTCGGGGCATGTCGTGGCGAGGATTTTCCAATTGGGATTGTTCAGATACATCTCGCATCGGGCCAGCTGACCGCGAATGCAGCGGATTTGCCCCTGTTCATAGTAGATGCCATCGGCCCGGCAGGTACAACCTTCACCCGCCCATGCCGATGTGAATGGCAGGGCTGCGGCGCCCACGAGGGCGAAAAGCCATATGATGCGCCGACCTACCCCATGCCGCATCTTAGCAGGAGCATGCCTTTGCGCCAACTCCCGTCAGATGAGCTGCAGGTCCACGGCTTGCGGCCCGCGCCCCTTCTTGTCCGCCTGGACTTCGAAGCTGATCTTCTGACCTTCGTTCAGTTCCGGGATGCCGGATCGCTGCACGGCCGTGATGTGCACGAACACATCCTTGCCGCCCTGCTCCGGCGAGATAAACCCATAACCCTTGGCCTGATTAAAGAACTTCACTGTGCCGTTCTGGCGCATGAGAAGGACGTCCCCTTGTTTTTCTTGTCTGGCCTTCGCCAGACCCGGTGGTGGAGACCTGGTCAACGAAGCCACGCGGCAGCCGCCGCCAAGGCGAGATTTGCCGTCTGTCCCGGAACTTCCGCCAGACCATCTCGCGCAGAGTCGAACAGCCATAAGCTCACCCGGCGCCGAGGCACCGGACGAAAGTCGATTATGGGCCACGGACCCCAAACGGGCAAGGGGGCAGTTGACCGGGTCTCCGCACTTGATTTGCCCAGCCGTTCAGCGAATACTGGCGACGACCGGGAGCCAGGACATGAAATCAAGATTGTTATTGCCAGTGGGTCTTCTCGCCCTCGGCCTTACGGCGCAGGCTGCGGCCGCCAAGCCGAGCCAAACGACCAAGTATACCTATTACAATGTCGGCGGCGATACGGTGGAAGACATCTACCGCGCGATGCTGAGCCGCGGCCCACGCGTCAACGGGGCCAAAGCCTATGCCGCCACCTCCGCCACGTCGAGCCAGGACGGCAAGCTGGTCCAGTCCAAGTCCTGCCGCATCCAGGACTACAAGCTGCGCATCGATTTCGTCATCAAGCTGCCGCGCATCAAGAACGAGAAGGCGTTACCCTCCGGCGACCGCGCCCGCTGGCAGCAATTCTCGAGCTTTCTCAAGCGCCACGAGGAGCGCCACCGCGCCATTTGGCTGGAATGCGCTGCCGATCTCGACAAGAAGGTCAGGGCGATCAAGGCGAAGACCTGCAGCCAGGCCGAATCCCGGGCGACCGCGCTCTGGGACGCGACACGCGCCGCCTGCTCGAAGCGGCACGATGCCTTCGACAAGGCCGAGCAGAAGAAGCTGATGCGGCATCCCTTCGTACAGCTCGTCTACAAGCGCAGCGGCCGCATGGCCCACGCCGCCAGCGCCCAGTAGCTCAGCCCCGCAATACCCGGCCCGCCACCGCATCAAGTCTGGCAAGGAGCGCAGGATCGCGCTTGTCCGGCGCCGTCATGATGGCATGATCGAGCGCCCGGTCTGAGCCGATCGGGCACGGCGGGTGCTTGCGGGGAAAATCCCGGGCGATCCTGGTGACCAGGCGCCGCGCATTGCCGGAGTTTTCATGCACGACGGCCAGGACCTTGGCGACGTCCACCGTGCCATGCGCCGCATGCCAGGAATCATAGTCGGTCACCATCGCCACGGTGCAGTAGGAAATCTCGGCTTCGCGGGCGAGCTTGGCCTCCGGCATGTTGGTCATGCCGATCACCGCAGCGCCCCATGACCGGTAGAGATGCGATTCCGCCAGGGTAGAGAACTGCGGGCCTTCCATCACCACATAGGTGCCGCCGCGGGCATAGGCCATGCCCTCCGCCTTGAGGGCGGCTTCCACCACATCCTGAAGCGCAGGCGCCACCGGATGGGCAAAGGGCACATGGCCGACACAACCGGTGCCAAAGAAGCTCTTCTCCCGGGCGAAGGTGCGGTCGATGAACTGGTCGACCAGCACGAAGGTACCCGGCGGCAGCTCCTCCTTGAGCGACCCCACCGCCGACAACGAGATCAGATCGGTGACACCGCAGCGTTTGAGCACATCGATATTGGCCCGGTAATTGATCGAGGTCGGCGAATAGACGTGCCCCCTCCCATGCCGCGGCAGAAAGACCACTGGCAGGCCACCGATTTCTCCGCGGCGAACCGCGTCGGACGCCTCACCCCATGGGCTCTCGATGCGCTCCCAACGGGCATCGTCCATCTCGATGTCATAGACGCCCGAGCCG
>JAGRLX010000025.1 GCA_020441605.1 Alphaproteobacteria bacterium | reverse complement strand
ATCACCTGCCCCTGCGCGCTCGGGCTCGCGGTTCCCGCGGTCCAGGTCGTGGCCTCGGGCCGCCTGTTCCGTTCTGGCGTGATGATCAAGGATGGTGCCGCCCTCGAAAAACTCGCGGCCGTGGACACGGTCATCTTCGACAAGACCGGAACCCTCACCCGCGGCGAACCGCAACTCGTCGCTCCCCTGGCAGTCTCGACCGAAACCCTGGCCATCGCCGCAGGTCTCGCCCAGGCCAGCCGTCATCCCCTGTCGCGCGCCCTGGTGCTGGAAGTGAACCACCGCGGCATTGCGCCGGCCGACATCGGGGACACAGCCGAACATCCGGGCCTTGGCCTTTCGGGCGTCTATCGTGGCGAAGCCATTCGCCTCGGCAACCGCGGCTGGTGCGGCCTCGAGGAAGCCGGCGAGGACAAGGGACTTCTCGAATTTGCGTTCCGGCGCGGCACGAGGCCGGCCGTGGTGTTCCAGTTCGAGGATTTGTTGCGCGGCGACGCGGCAGACTCGGTTGCAGCCCTGAAGACCAAGGGCCTCGAGGTCCACCTGCTGTCGGGCGACCGCGAAGCGGCCGTGAGCCGCGTCGCCGCCGCGACCGGCATAGACCACGTCGTCGCGCGGGCCACGCCCCAGGCCAAGCTGGCCTATGTCGAGGCCCTGGCCAAGGCAGGCCGAAAGGTCCTGATGGTTGGCGACGGCATCAACGATGCCCCCGCCCTCGCCGCCGGCTTCACGTCGATGGCGCCGGCCACCGCCTCCGACATCGGCCGGACGGCGGCCGAAACGGTATTCATGGGCGAATCGATCGGCGCCGTGCCATCCGCCATTGCCGTGAGTACCGCGGCGCAGGCCATCGCACGGCAGAATTTCACGCTGGCCGTCGGCTACAACGTCCTCGCCGTTCCATTGGCCATGGCGGGGCTCGTCTCGCCTCTGGTCGCAGCAGTCGCCATGTCGACCTCGTCGATCATCGTCATTGCCAACGCGCTGCGGCTGGGATTTGCGCAGCGCCAGGCGCTGGCAATACCAAGGGCGGCGGGCAACCGGACGGACAAGCCCGAGGAGATGAGGTCTGCCGCATGACCGGCCTTCTCATCCTCATTCCGGTCGCCCTCTTTATGGGAGGCGTCGGCCTGGCGGCCTTCATATGGTCGTTGCGTTCGGGCCAGTATGACGATCTGGAAGGCGCTGCCTGGCGCATTCTCCAGGACGACGAAGAACCACGAAAGTAGCACCCGGGCGGGTCCATCACCAAATTGCCGCAATGCTTGCCGTAGATCTGCGCTAGCCCCGTTGACAAGGGGTGGGCGGCAGTTCGAAGCTGAAGCGTCGCCCGACATGAGGATACGACCAGGAGGACCGCGCAATGATCGTCCGCAATCCCGTCGCTGCTTGCTTCTTTAACAACCGACAGCATGCAATGTGGCTGGCCGTATTGGGTCTGGTCCTGCTGGCAATCCAGGGCGCCGCGGCACAAGCCGCCAAGCCCTTTCCGGTGAGCCAGTTCAGCTACTACATCAGCGACTACGAATACGAGCTTGGCAAGCTGTCGAAGACGGTGACCAAGACCGAGGCTGAAATCGAGGCCGATATCGCCACAGCCGAAGAGGCCGGCAATTCCCGTCTCGCCGCCGCCGCCATGGAACAGCTTCTCACCCGGCGACCCACCGATCCTAGCCTCTGGCTCCGGCTTGGCCAGGCCCTGTCCGGCGCGACCCCGATCAACGACCAGGACGGCTACATCATCCCGTCGCGCATGATCGGCGCTGGGCTTCGCGCCTATGTTCTGGCCGCTGACCGCCAGGGCGAGGCTTCGGCCCTCGCCATCACCGCCACGGGCTTTGCCAAGCGCGAGTACTGGCGGCCGGCGCTGATGGCGTACAAGGAAAGCCTCAAACTGATCGAAGACGACAGCCTGCGTGAAACCTACGAGGCCATGCGCATCGACCACGGCTTCCGGGTGGTTGATTACAAGGTCGAGAGTGATGCGGCACCGCCACGGGTCTGCTTCGAGATGTCCGAAGCCGTGTCGCGCACGGTGAGCGACTTCACCCCCTATTTCCGCCAGGAACCGGGACCGGCCTCCGCCGTAAGCGCCGAAGGCAACCAACTGTGCGTCGAGGGCCTGAAGCACGGCGAGCGCTACAGCATCACCGCCCGTCAGGGCCTGCCGGCGGCCATCGATGAAACGCTGCCCAAGGATTTCACTTACGAATTCTACGTCAAGGACCGCAGCCCGTCGGTGCGTTTTGCCGGCCGCAGCTACGTTCTGCCGCGCACCGGCCAGAATGGCATTCCGCTGATCTCGGTGAACAGCAACAAGGCCGAACTCTCGCTCTATCGCATCGGCGACCGCAACCTGATCGGCAATGTGCTGGGTTCGGACTTCCGCGAGCAGATCAACGGCTATGGCGCGGAAGGTATCGGCGACCGCAATGGCCAGCTTGTCTGGCAGGGCGAAATGGATACGCCCGCCCTGGTCAACGAAGACATCACCACTGCTTTCCCGGTTGACGAGGCCCTCGGAAAGCTCGAACCCGGGCTCTATGTCATGACCGCCCAGCCGGCAGGCCGCGAAGTCGAGTCGTGGGACACGGTCGCGACCCAGTGGTTCGTGGTCTCCGACCTCGGCCTTTCGACGGCGAGCGGCAAGGATGGACTCCATGTCAACGTTCGGTCAATCGCCACGGCGGCGCCAATCGGCAATGTCGAAGTCCGCCTGCTGGCACGCAACAACGAAGTTCTGGCCACCGCCACCACCGGTGCGGATGGATCGGTCAGTTTTGCACCCGGATTGCAAAATGGCGAAGGTGGCCAGGCGCCCGCGCTGGTCGTCGCCCAGAGCGCCGAAAACGACTACAGCTTCGTCGACCTGACCCAGCCCGCCTTCGATCTTACCGATCGTGGCGTCGCCGGCCGTGCTCCGGCCGGCGCGGTCGATGCCTTCGTCTATGCCGAGCGCGGCGTCTACCGCCGCGGTGAAACCGTGCACGCCACAGTGCTGCTACGGGACGATCAGGCCAACGCCCTCACAGATACGCCGGTCACGCTGGTGGTCGAGCGCCCTGACGGCGTCGAATATTCGCGCACTGCCCTCACCCAGGACGGCGCCGGCGGCAGCACCCTCGACATCGCCATCAACGCGGTGGCCCAGGGCGGCACCTGGCAACTCAAGGCCTACACCGATCCCAATGGCGAGCCGGTGGGCGAAAGCTCATTCCTCGTCGAGGACTATATCCCCGACCGGATCGAATTTGACCTGACCGCCAAGTCGCCCCGAGCCACCGTGGGAGAAGGCGTTGCCTTCGCCATTGACGGCCGCTACCTTTTCGGTGCCCCAGGCGCCGGGCTCGACCTCGAGGCCAATCTGACGCTTGCGGCCGACGCCAACCCCTACCCGGGCTGGAAGGGCTACCGCTTCGGCCTGATGGATGAGTCGGTCGATGCCGTGCAGATCGTCGCCGAAGACTTGCCCCCGACCGACATCAATGGCCATGCCAACATCAGTATGCGGCTGCCCGATTTGCCGGTGACCACCAGGCCGCTGAAGGCCGATGTGGCGGTGCGACTGCGCGAGCCCGGTGGCCGCGCCGTCGAACAGACGGCGAGCCTGCCGGTGATGGCGACACAGCCGCTGCTCGGTATCAAGCCGGGATTCGATTACGGCGCGGCCCCCGAAGGCCAGCCGGCGGAATTCGATGTGATCGCCATCGATCCAGATGGAAAGGCCATCGCGATCAAGGATGCCGACTGGACACTGAAGCGCCTCACCCGCAGCTACCAGTGGTTCAATTCCGACGGCGACTGGCGCTATGAGGCGATCACCCGCAGCACCAAGATTGCCACCGGCAAGCTCACCATCGGCGCCGACGCGCCTGCCAGGCTGGCCCAGACCCTGTCCTGGGGCGAATACCGTCTCGAATTCGCCGCCGACGGGGTGACCCCCGTCAGCATGGACTTCTCGGCAGGCTATTATTACGGCTCCAGCGCCAAGTCCGACACGCCCGACACGCTGAAGGTGGCGCTCGACAAGACCGACGTCGCGACCGGCGACACGGTCAACGTTAAGATCGAGGCCCGCTATGCGGGCAAGGCCAACATCCGCATCATGGGCGACCGCCAGCTGGCTGTCTATGACATCGATGTTCCCGAAGGCGGCACCACGATCCCGGTGACCGTCGGTGAAAACTGGGGAACCGGCGCCTATGTGCTCGCTACCTTGTTCAAGCCCATGGACACGCGGGCCAAGCGCATGCCCGCCCGCGCCGTAGGCGTGGCCTGGTTTGGAATCGACCGGGCAGCCCGCACCATCGGTGTGACCCTGTCAACCCCAGCCATGATGAAGCCCCGCCAGCGCCTCACGGTGCCGGTAAAGCTGGAGGGCGCCGCCGCCGGAGAAGAGGCCTTCATCACCGTCGCAGCTGTGGACGTGGGCATCCTCAACCTCACCCGCTACAATCCGCCGGCCCCCGAGAACTTTTATTATGACCAGAAGCGCCTGTCGGCTGAACTTCGCGACATCTATGGTGTGCTGATCGACGGCATGCAGGGCGAGCGCGGACGCATCCGCTCCGGCGGTGACGGTGGTGCTGCCAACAATGCGCCACCACCCACCCAGCCCCCGCTCAGCCTCTTCTCCGGCATCGTCAAGGTCAGCGCTGATGGCACCGCTACGGTCGATTTCGACATTCCCGCCTTCAACGGCACTGTGCGCGTGATGGCTGTGGCCTGGAGCAACACCAAGGTCGGCCACGCATCGTCCGATGTCATCGTGCGCGATCCGCTGGTGATCGCCGGCACCCTCCCCCGCTTCCTCAGTGTCGGCGATACGTCGCGTATCCGCTTCGACCTGATCAATGCCGAGGCGCCCACGGGCGACTATACGCTTGGCATCTCGATCAATGGCCCGCTGGCGACCGATGAGAGCAACCGGATCCAAAAGCTCCAGGTCGGTGGTGCCGGCAACCGGACGACGGTCACCATCCCGGTCAATGCCACGGCACCCGGTATCGCCACGGTGGTCGCCACCATCAAGGGGCCTGGCGACATCATCCTTGACCAGACCTATACCCTGGGGGTGATGCCGGCCAATCCGCTGGTGACCAGGCGAACCACGATGCAGCTTGCCGCCAATGGCGGCGCGCTCACGCTCAGCAAGGACCTCTTTGCCGAAATGCTGCCGGGCACGGTTTCAGCCTCCCTGTCGGTGAACCCGCTGCCGGAGCTCGATGCCGCCAGCCTGGTCCACGACCTCGACCGCTACCCCTATGGCTGCTCCGAACAGACCGTGAGCCGGGCCATGCCCCTTCTCTATCTGAGCGATCTCGGCATCGACCCGAAGATCTTCGACGAAGGCCTTGAAGCCCGGATGCAGGCCGCCGTATCGCGCCTGGTCAACCGCCAGTCCGGCAACGGCGCCTTCGGCCTGTGGTCGGCCTACGGTGACGACTCCAATCTCTGGCTGTCGGCCTATGTGACTGACTTCCTGTTGCGGGCGCGCGAGAAGGGTTTCGAAATTCCCGAGGATGTCCTGGTGAGCGGCATCGACTACCTGCGCAACCAGGTCGGCAATGCGCCTGACATCCAATCGGGCGCCGGACAGGATACCGCCTATGCGCTCTATGTGCTCGCCCGCGCCGGACGCGCACCGGCAGGCGATCTGAAATACCTCGCCGACACGCGCATGAACGATTTCGGCTCGCCCCTTGCGCGCGCCCAGATCGGCGCAGCGCTGGCCATGCTGGGAGACATCCAGCGAGCCGACGCCGCCTTCACATCTGCCGTTGCGGCCCTCGCCGATGATGTCGACAGCTCCAGCAGGGGCTATCGTTCCGACTATGGCAGCGTGCTTCGCGACGCCTCCGCGATCCTGGCGCTCGCGACCGATTCCAAGGCAAAGCCCAACATCATCAAGACGGCCGTTTCGGCCATCGAGGTGGAACGGGCCCGGTCGCGCTATGCCTCGACCCAGGACATGTCGTGGATGGTGCTGGCCGCGCGCGCCATCTCGAAGGACGCCGAGAAGATCCGCCTCGATGCCGACGGCAGCGAACATCGCGGAGCCCTGAACCGGGTGTTTACGGCCAGCGCGCTTGAAAAGGACTTCCGCGTCAGCAACCAGGGAGCAGCGCCGCTGCGGGCCGTGGTGGCGGTGACCGGCTCACCGCTGGTGGCCGAACCCGAGGCCCAGAATGGCCTGAAGGTGACCCGCAGCTACTACACTTCCACCGGAGAGCCCGCCGACATCGCGACCGTCGCCCAGAACACGCGGCTCGTCGTGGTGCTCGGCGTGTCGACGCCGGACGGCAGCCAGCAAAGTGGCAACTTCCTGCTTGTCGATCCCTTGCCCGCCGGCTTCGAGATCGAGAACCCGGCCCTGATCTCGTCGGGAAGTGCGGCCGGACTGCCATGGCTTTCGGACATGACCTGGGCCAGCTACAGCGAGTTCCGCGACGACCGCTTCGTGGCCTCGTTCACCAATTCGACCGCGACGCTGGCCTATATGGTGCGTGCCGTGGCGCCGGGTACCTATGCCCACCCGGGCGCCCACGTCGAGGACATGTATCGCCCGGAAGTGAATGCCCGCACGGCCACGGGCACGGTGATGGTGACGGAACGGTGACGTGAAGGGACCACGCTCTGGCGTGTGGCCGCTGCGGCTCTATGTGAGCCTGCTCGGCGCGTTTCTGCTGGTCAATGCCGTCGGCCTGCCGCTGGTGGGCCTGCTGCAAAGGCTCGGACCGGCGCCACTTGGCCACGGCATCGCCTACTCGACCCTGGTGACCGACCGCAATGGCGAATTGCTCCGGCCGTTCATCACCAGGGGAGGCTATTGGCGGTTGCCGGTCACCTCAAAAGACGTTGACCCAAGATTCCTGTCGATGTTGCTCGCCTATGAGGACAAGCGCTTCCACACTCACCATGGTGTCGATCCGGTGGCTATGCTGCGGGCCGCCGGCCAAGCCCTGTGGCACGGGCGAATCGTGTCGGGCGGCTCGACCCTGACCATGCAGGTGGCGCGGCTTCTCGAGCCGCGGCCGGCGAGAAGCCTGGGCGACAAGCTTGCCGAGACGATCCGCGCCGTTCAACTGGAATGGGCCCTGTCCAAGGACGAGATCCTCGACATCTACTTGCAGCTTGCGCCCTACGGCGGCAATATCGAGGGGATCCGCGCCGCCTCCCTCGCCTATTTCGGCAAAGAGCCCCGCCGGTTGTCGACGGCGGAAGCGGCCATGCTGGTGGCGCTGCCGCAGGCACCCGAAAGCCGCCGCCCCGACCGACGGCCCGAGGCGGCCCGCGGCGCCCGGAACCGGGTCATCGCCAGGCTAGCCCGCGACAGCGTCATCAATAGCGACCAGGCCGAAGCGGCGAGCAGCGAAGCGGCTCCCACGGGCCGCCTGGCCTTTCCCATGCTCGCCGCCCACGTGGCCGAACGCCTAGCCCGCAGCGCGCCTGACGGCAGCGTCGAGCAGACCACAATCTTGCGGCCGCTGCAGACCTCTCTCGAAGCCCTTGCCCGCGACCGCGCCACGTCAATTGGGTCCGGCGCTGCCGCCGCCATTCTGGTCGTCGACAATGCCAGCGGCGAAGTCCTGGCCCACGTCGGCGGCACCGGCTATTTCGACCTCGCCCGGGCCGGGCAGCTCGACCTCACCCAGGCCCTGCGATCGCCCGGATCGGCGCTGAAGCCCTTCATCTACGGCCTGGCCTTTGAGGATGGTATTGTCCATCCCGAAACCCTGATCGACGATCGCGCCACCCGATATGGCACTTACGCGCCGCAGAACTTCGATGATGCCTTCCACGGCACCGTGACGGTACGCACCGCCCTGCAGCAATCGCTCAACGTCCCGGCCCTGCAGATACTCAATGCGGTGGGACCGGACCGGCTGGCGGCCCGCCTCGTCAATGCCGGAGCCCGGCTGGTGCTGCCGAAGAATGCCGGACCGGGCCTCGCTGTCGGCCTTGGCGGGGCCGGCATCCGCCTCACCGATCTCGCAACGCTCTACCTCGCCCTGGCGCGTGGTGGCGAAACCCTACCGCTCGTCTGGCGCAGTGCCGACCGCAAGACGGCCACTATTCCCCGCCGCCTGTTCGAGCCGACCGCGGCCTGGACCATCGGCGATGTGTTGCTGGGCGCCCCCACGCCCGAGAACGCCAGGGCCGGCCAGATCGCCTTCAAGACCGGAACGTCCTATGGTTACCGCGATGCCTGGGCCATCGGCTTTGACGGCGCGACCACCATTGCGGTCTGGACCGGCCGGCCCGACGGTACGCCAGTGCCCGGTCTCGTGGGGCGCACATCGGCCGCCCCCATTCTGTTCGAAGCCTTCCAGCGGCTGGGTCCGCGCCGCAAGCCCCTGCCGCCCGCACCAGCAGGCGTGACACGCCAGACGACGTCCGAGCTTCCGGCGGCCCTGCAACGCTTCCGCCCCCAGGGTCTTCCGGAGGTGGCCGCCACAGCCCGCGGCGAAGCGCCACTCACCATCGCCTTTCCACCCGATGGCGCCCGAATCGACATTTCCGGAAGCGACGACGATCCGGTGCTGGCCCTCAAGGTGAATGGTGGGCGCGCACCCTTCACCTGGCTGGTCGACGGCGTTCCGGTGATCAGCGGTGAAAACCGACGCGACGCCTTCTGGGAAGAACCTGGAAAGGGCTTTGCAAGACTGTCGGTGATCGACGCCGGCGGCGCCACCGCAACTGCCCGCATCCGCATCGAGTAGTTTGCCTCTCGTCGCCCTGCCGTGTATCAGCCGAAGACGACCGCGCGGAGGAATGCGATGATAATGACGGCCCCGAAGACACCCTGGCGCAAACGATCCTATCATCGGCACTGGCTTACAGCCGAGGCCAACCGCCTATTCGACGTATTCCAGTTCAATGCCGTCAATCCAAGGGGTGGCTTCCACGATCTCGATGCTTTGGGAAGGCCCTTGGGCAATCTACGCCAGATCCACGCAACCGCACGCATGGTACATTGCTTCGTGATCGGGCACCTTCTGGGGCGGCCCGGAGCAGACGATATCGTCGACCATGGCATGCGCTACCTGTGGAACAACCACCGCGATGAAAGCCATGGCGGCTATGTCTGGTCTCTCGACAACAATGGCCTGGTCGATGATTCGAAACAGGCCTATGGCCACGCTTTCGTACTCCTCGCCGCTGCCGGCGCCAGACTCATCGGCCATCCCCTGGCCGACCCTCTGCTGCGCGATGTCACCGCGGTGATCGAGCGGCACTTCTGGGACGACGCACAGGGAGCCATGGCAGAGGAATTCGCTCGCGACTGGTCCAGTATCACCACCTATCGCGGCCAGAACTCGAACATGCATTCAACCGAAGCCCTGATGGCAGCTTTCGAGGCGACCGGCGACCGGGGCTATCTGGTCAAGGCCGAGCGCATCGCGGCACTGATCATCCAGCGCCATGCCGCCGCACTTGACTATTGCGTGGCCGAGCACTTCACTGAGGACTGGTCGCTCGACAGGGACTACAAGGGATCGGAAATGTTCCGCCCCGCCGGAACGACACCCGGGCATTGGCTCGAATGGGCACGCCTGCTCATGCAGCTCTGGGTTTTGGGCAACCGTCAGCAAGCCTGGATGCCGGGCGCCGCCAAGGCCCTTTTCCGCAGTGCCGTCGACCGCGGCTGGGATCATGACTGCGGTGGCTTTTTCTACACTCTGGACTTCGACAGCCGACCTGCGTTGCGCCAGAAGCTCTGGTGGCCGGCCACCGAGGCGATCGGTGCCGCCGCCTTCATCGCCGAACACGATCCCGACCCGTTCTTCGAGGAGTGGTACCGCCGCGTCTGGTCGTTCTGCGCCAGCCACTTCATCGACCATGCCCACGGTGGTTGGTATCCGGAACTGGGCGACGACCTGAAACCCGTCGATGCCTTCTTCACTGGCAAACCCGATATCTATCACGCCCTGCAGGCCTGTCTGATCCCGCTCTATCCGGCGGAAGGCAGCCTCACCCGGGCGATCATACAGTCGTCATGAGGCAAGGGCCTTGCCCAGCAGCCGCGCCAACCGACCGTCGAGATTGAGACGGCCAGCCGCGGCAAGCCCTGCCGGCGACATCTTCTTCGCGGTCTTGGCGAGAATGTCGGTAACCTTGGCATCGTCGTGCCTGGCGATGAACTCGGGCGCCTCGTGAGCCAAGAAGACCAGGCAGATCACGTCTTCCAGCGTCTGGACTTCATCATCGTGCTTCAGGCGCTCCTTCTTGAGCAGCGACGCGACCCGTTCAATCGCCGCGGCCTCGTAACCCGCCGCCGCCATCAGATCTCCCGCCCGCTTCGCGTGGTGCTTTTGCAGGTCCTTGCGCCAGGAGAGATAAGCCACGCGGCCTTCGGGATAACTATCCCGGGGAATGATCCACCGCTCGATATGCTGGGCCCGCGCCGCGATCTGCAGCGCGACAGAGGCGTTTGGCGCGAAATCCTTCAGGGCCGCGCTCATGCGTTGCCCGTAAAGCAGCGCGCGCGGCGTCTCGTCTGGTACACGCGACGGGTCCCGGCGATTGACCTCGTCGATTGCCGCCAAAACAGCCAAGAGCCGGTCAGCCATGCTGCACTGCCCTGAGCCAGCCGAGCCCCTCGACGGTGGTTCGGACCGGGCGATACTCCGCTCCGATCCAGCCAGTGTAACCAAGCCCGTCGATGAAATCATAGAGGAAGGGATAGTTGATTTCCCCCCGGTCCGGCTCGGTCCGGTTGGGGTTTCCGGCAATCTGAAAATGCGCGATGCGAGGCATCAGCCGCTCGATGGTCCTGGCCAGTTCGCCCTCCATGCGCTGCATGTGATAGATATCGTACTGAAGCTTGAGATTGTCCGAGCCCACCTGGTCGAAGATGGCGATCGCCTGGGCCGACCGGTTGAGGAAGAAGCCGGGCATGTCGTAGAAGTTTATCGGTTCTGCAATCAGCAAAATTCCAGCCTTTTCAAATTCTTCGGCAGCATGCCGCAGATTGCGGATGAAGGTCGCTTCGGCCGCCTCCGGCGTGGTCCCGGCGGGACGCAGACCCGCCAGGCAGTTGACCTGCCCGCACCCCAGCACCTTGGCATAGTGGATCGCAGTCTCCACGCTCACCTCGAACTCCGCGATGCGATCGGGATGGCATCCGATGCCCCTCTCACCCGCCGCCCAGTTGCCGGCGGGCAGGTTGAACAGGACCTGCTTGAGGTCATGGCGGTGCAGGAGTTCGGCGATCTGCTCGGCCGGATAATCGTAGGGGCCAACATATTCCACGCCCCTGAAGCCGGCTGTTGCGGCCGCTTCGAACCGGTCCAGGAAGGGCACTTCATTGAACAACATGGAGAGATTGGCTGCAAATTTCGGCACGGGCGATTTCCTCTTGTGCAGGACTGCAAAATCATGACCGATGCCGCTGTCCTGCGCAACGCCAAAGCGGATGCGTGGCCGTTCATTACAGAGACTTCATCCTATCTCCTATTGACGCATGGGGCGTTACATGCCACCCAACCCCCATGCGGCTGATTGTCCTCGTCATATTTCTGTTCGCCTTCTGGCTGGCCCTTTCGGGCCATTACACACCATTTCTGGTGGCATCAGGCGCAGCGATTTCGATCGCCCTTGCGTTCTTTGTTCATCGCCTGGGCACCGACGACGAGGAATCGCTGCCGATCCAGGTTCTGCTCCGCACTCCCCTGTACTATCCATGGCTGATCAAGGAGATTGTGAAATCGGCCGTGACCGTTGCCCGGATCATCCTTGACCCGAGATTGCCGATTTCGCCGACCATGACGGTGCTGGATGCAAGCCAGAAAACGACCACCGGCGTCGCCACCTATGGCAATTCGATCACCCTAACGCCGGGAACCGTCACCACCGACGTACGCGCCCGGCGTCTAACCGTCTATGCCCTAACCCGCGAAGGGGCAGACGACCTGGAAGCCGGCGAGATGGACCGCCGCGTCAGGGGTTTTGAGGGGACGGCCTGATGTTCCTCGTCGCCGTCATTGCCATTCTCATCGCCCTCGTTCTGGCTGTGATCCGCGCCGTTCTCGGCCCCAGCCTCTTCGACCGCATGCTGGCGGGCAACGCCATCGGCACCCTTGCCATTCTGTTGCTGGCGGGCGTGGGATTCCTGACCGGCCGCCCGGAGTGGCTCGACATCGGCCTGACCTATGCTCTGCTCAATGCCGTGGGCACGCTCGCCGTGCTCAAGTTCTTCCGTCACGGCGATCTGGCCTTCGATGTCGAGGAGGATAAGCAATGACCGGCATGATCATTGACGGCCTGAGCTGGATCCTCATCGTCTGCGGCAGCGTCCTTGTCGTCACGGGCGCGATCGGTCTGCTGCGCCTGCCCGATGTCTATGCCCGCATGCATGGCGTTAGCATCATCGATACACTGGGCGGCGGTCTTCTGCTCATCGGATTCATGCTGCAGGCCGGCTTCAGCCTCGTGACATTGAAGCTGCTTTTCCTTCTGGCCATCATGTTCCTCATCTGGCCCGCCATCTCCCATGCCCTGGCGCAGGCTGCCATGACCGAAGGCGTTGAACCCGTGCTCGCCGAGGACCGCCGCAAGCGCCTCGATCAACCGGAACCCGGAGCGCCGGCCGCCAAGACAAAGAAGAGGCCGTGATGGAGATCTATATTAACGCGGTGCTCCTGAGCCTGCTGGTCTTCATCACAATCGCCATCATCAGACAGCGCAGCCTCTTCGGCGTCGTCCTGCTCGCCGGGGCCTATAGCTTCCTGATTGCCAGCATGATGATCGTGCTCGATGCCGTCGACGTGGCCATGACTGAGGCCGCCGTTGGTGCCGGTATTTCGACGGTCGTGCTGCTGGCCACCCTCCATCTCACCAAGACCCGGGAATACCCGCAGCCACGGCCGGCCCTCGTGCCCTTCTTCGTGACCGTCTTCACTGGTGCAGCCCTGGTATGGGGAACCTTTACCTTGCCCCCCTTCGGCGAGGCCGATACTCCGATGCACCAGAACACCGCACCGAAATATCTCGATGACGCCAAGGACCATCGCGTTGCCCCGAATGTCGTGACTGCCGTGCTGGCAGATTACCGTGGCTACGACACCCTGGGTGAGACCACGGTGATATTCACCGCAGGCATGGGCATCATGATGCTGCTGCGCGCCCGCCGCCGCAAGCACGTGCCCGACAAGGATGAGGAACCGACCGCATGAGGCGCGACGTCATCCTGCGGATCGGCGTCAAGCTGGTTCTGCCCTTCATCCTGCTTTTCGGCTTCTATGTCCATTTCCACGGCGACTACGGGCCGGGCGGCGGATTCCAGGCCGGGGTGATCATTGCCGCCGCGGTGATCCTCTACGCGCTGGTCTTCGGCATCTCCGCCGCAAAGCGTGCCGTTCCTGTGGCGGTGGTGGAACGCCTTGTGCCACTGGGTGTGCTGATCTACCTGGTCGCCGGCCTGCCGGCGCTGATCGCCGGCCGCCCCTACCTCGACTACGGCGTCTACGGCAGCGACCCACTGCACGCCCATGAATGGGGCGTATTCCTGGTGGAGGCCGGAGTGATCACCACCGTGGCCTCGACCATGATCATCATCTTCTACAGTTTCGTCGACAGGGGCCGCTCATGAGCGCGATCGAAGGCCTCTTCTTCCACTACAACTATTTCATCACCATCTTCCTGATGATGGCGGGCCTCTATATCGTGATCGCCCGTGGCAACATGATCAAGAAGCTGGTGGGCCTTTCGCTGTTCCAGTCTTCTGTGTATCTGCTCTATATCTCGCCGGGCAAGATCATCGGCGGCACCGCACCCATCATTGACAGCAGCTTCTCGATCTACTCCAATCCTCTGCCCCATGTGCTGATCCTCACGGCGATCGTCGTGGGCGTGGCGACACTGGCCCTTGGGCTGGCGCTCGTGGCGCGCATCCATGAGGCCTATGGCACGATCGAGGAGGACGAGATCTTCGAGAAGGACGGCGAGATATGACGGCATTGACGCCGCACCTGCCAATTCTTCAAGTCTTGGTCCCGCTGATCTCGGCGGTGCTTGCCGCCTTCTGCCGCCGTGGGGCGACGGCATGGTTCATCGCACTCGCTGCCAGCTGGGTCTCGCTCGCCGTAACATTCCTGCTGTTGCGCGAGGTGATGTCCTCCGCGGTGCCGGTTTCCTATGTCTTCGGCGGCTGGAGCGTTCCCTTCGGTATCGAGTATCGCGTCGACCGACTCAACATCTATGTGCTGCTGATCATCAACCTGGTCGGCGCCGCTATCATGCCATATGCGGCACGGAGCGTGGCCAAGGAAATCGACACTAATAACCAGGCCTGGTTTTACTGCATGTATCTACTCTGTCTTGCCGGGTTGCTCGGCATCGCGGTGACAGGCGACGCATTCAACGTGTTCGTTTTCCTCGAGATCTCCTCCCTATCGACCTATGTGCTGATCGCCCTCGGCCGCCACCGCCGGGCGTTGCTGGCCTCCTATCAGTATCTCATCATCGGAACCATCGGGGCCACGCTTTATGTCATAGGCGTCGGCCTGCTCTATGTGTCCACCGGTAGCCTTAACCTCGCCGACATCGCCACGCGGCTCACCACAACACCGGGCGAGTTCTCCCGCCCGATCCTCGCGGCGCTAGCCTTCCTCTCAGCCGGTATCTGCCTCAAACTGGCATTGTTTCCGCTGCATGTCTGGCTCCCTAACGCCTATGCCTATGCGCCCTCCACGGCCACGGTCTTCCTGGCGGGAACAGCCACCAAAGTCGCCGTTTATCTGCTGATCCGTATCTATTATTCCGTCTACGGACAAGCCTATGGATTCGAGGCTTTGCCCGTGGCGCAGGTCCTCATGATGCTGTCAGTCGCCGCCATGCTGCTGGCATCATTCAGCGCCATATTCGAAGCCAATACCAAGCGCCTTCTGGCCTATTCCTCAGTCGCCCAGATCGGCTACATCACCCTGGGCATTGCCCTTGCCAATACCAATGGGCTGACCGGCGGTATCGTTCACCTCTTCAATCATGCAATCATGAAGTCGGCCCTCTTCATGGCCCTTGGCGCGGTTTATTTCCGCATCGGGTCGGTGCAACTGAGCGATCTCGCAGGCATCGGTCGGCGCATGCCGATCACCATGGCGGCCTTCGCCATTGCGGCGCTCGGCCTTGTCGGCGTTCCCGGAACAGCGGGCTTCATCTCGAAATGGTATCTCGCTGTCGGCGCCATCGAAGCCGGGCTCTGGCCCATCGCCTTCATCATCGTGGCCAGTTCGGTGCTCGCCGTTGTTTACGCCGGAAAGGTGATCGAGGTCGCCTATTTCCGTGAACCGTCCGAGGCGGGGCGGCAGGCGAGCGATCCACCATTGTCGATGCTCGTCCCTCTCGCCGTCCTCGCCGCATTGACCCTATATTTCGGCATAGACACACGTCTGAACGCCGGCCTCGCGCACAATGCCGCAGAAATGCTGTTGAAGGCTCTGGGCACATGATGGTCGGAAGCGATCCCTTGGCCCTGATGGTGGCCGCACTGCTGGTGCCCGTCGCGGCAGCCGTCCTCATTCCGATGGCGCACCGGCTGCCCAATCTCCGTGAGTGCGTGACGCTGGTGGCCGCGGGGGCATTGGCGTTTATCGTCTGGTCGCTCCTGCCGCATGTTCTCAGCGGCGGACGGCCTGCCTTTGTTGCAGCCGAAATCATTCCCGGCCTCTCGCTTGCGTTCAAGCTGGAACCCCTCGGGATGCTCTTCGCGCTGGTGGCTGGTTCCCTGTGGTTGGTCAACTCGATCTATTCCATCGGCTACATGCGTGGCAACAAGGAGCCCAGGCAGACGAGTTTCTACATCTGCTTTGCGGTTGCCATCGCCGCCACCATGGCAATTGCTTTCGCGGCCAATCTTTTTACGCTCTTCGTCTTCTACGAGGTCCTGACGCTGACCACCTATCCGCTGGTCACCCACAAGGGAACCCCCGAAGCGATGCGCGCCGGCCGCATCTACCTCGGCCTGCTCATCGGCACCTCTATGGTGCTGCTGCTTCCTGCCGTCATCCTGACCGGCGTCACGGCCGGGACACTGGATTTCACAGCAGGCGGAATTCTTGAAAGCAAGCTCTCGCCCGCACTGCTCGGACTGTTGCTGGGCCTTTTTGTCTTCGGAATCGGCAAAGCCGCCGTGATGCCGGTGCACTTCTGGCTACCAGCCGCGATGGTGGCGCCAACGCCAGTCAGCGCGCTGCTCCATGCCGTTGCCGTGGTCAAGGCCGGTGTATTCAGTGTGCTGAAGATCATTGTCTACATATTCGGTGTCGACGCCTTGGCTGCGGCCGGCACAGGCAATTGGCTTGCCTATGTCGCCGGCGCCACCATCATCATCGCCTCCCTGGTCGCGTTAAGGCAGGACAACCTCAAGAAGCGGCTGGCGTTTTCGACGGTCTCGCAATTGTCGTATGTCGTGATGGCGGCGGCGCTGTTCACCCCGGCCGCGGCAATGGGCGCGGCAATCCATATCGCGGCCCATGCAGTAGCCAAGATCACATTGTTCTTCGCGGCAGGCAGCATCTACACCGCCGCCCACAAGACCGAGGTGAGCGACCTCGATGGCATCGGCCGCCGCATGCCCTGGACCATGACCGCGTTCGCCATTGGCGCGCTTGCGATGATCGGTGTTCCTCCGACCGCGGGCTTCCTTGGCAAATGGTTCATTCTCGAAGGCGCCATGTCGACGGCGCACTGGTTCGCGGTTGCTGTCGTGATTCTCAGCACCATCCTGAATGCCGCCTACTTCCTGCCGATCGTGTTTCGTGCCTTTCTGGTGACACCCCGGGCCGCGAAGTCGGCTGGCGCCGGGGCGGCGCGAGAGGACTCCACCGAGCATGGCGAGGCCCCGTGGCCCGTGGTGCTGGCTCTGACCATCACGGCCATGGCGACGGTCATGCTGTTCCTGAAGCCCGATGTGCCCCTCGCGTTGGCACGACAGATGATCGGAGGCTGAACATGGCGAAGGAAAATGATCACTGGCTGGTGAGGCCTGAGACGATCAGGCTTCTGTGGCGTGGATCCATCGCGGTTCTGGCTATGTTGGTGGCAGCCGATTTCCTCATCGAACATCACCCACACTTCGGCATCGATGGAACGCCGGGCTTCTACGCCTGGTTCGGATTCGCCGCCTGCGTGGTCCTCGTCGCAGGCGCCAAGGCGCTTGGCCTACCCCTGAAGCGGCCGGATGATTACTATGATGAGTGAATTGGTTCTCCCGCCCTCCCTGGCGCTCATTGCCGCCGGCCTGGTGCTGCCGCTGCTCCGGCCGCAGCCTCGGCTGGCCCTGTTGCTTCTCGCACCGCTTCTGTCGCTGTGGCTGGTCTGGCAGGTGCCTGATGGACCGGTGCTCGGCCTCAAGTTCATCGGTCAGGACCTTGCCATCGTCACCGGCAGCAAGCTTGCCCGGCTCTTCGCCACCGTGTTTTCGATCATGGCCTTTGCCGGAGCCTTGTTCGCACTCAATCAGCGGCGCACGCTCGAATTGGCGGCCGCCTTCGTCTATGCCGGCAGCGCCGTCGGCGTGACCTTTGCCGGCGATCTCATCACCCTTTTCGTCTACTGGGAAGCGATGGCCGTGGCCTCGACACTGGTGCTCTGGTCGAATGGCGAAAAGGCGAGTGGTGCCGGGCTGCGCTATGCCGTGATGCACTTCTTCGGAGGCGTGCTGCTCATGGCCGGCATCGCCGGCGAGGCGGCAACGACCGGCAGCATCGCCTTCACGCGCATGGATGCGAGCACCATTCCGCGGCTGATGATCCTGGCTGGATTTCTGGTCAACGCGGCCGCTATCCCGCTTTCTGCCTGGCTGCCGGACGCTTATCCGCAATCGTCATGGTCCGGCATGGTGTTTCTTTCGGCCTTCACCACGAAGACGGCCGTCTTCGTGTTGATCGTTGCCTTCCCTGGCACAACGCTGCTGATCTGGATCGGTCTGGCGATGGTGTTTTATGGCATCATCTACGCCATCCTCGAGAACGACATGCGGCGCATCCTCGCCTACTCCATCGTAAACCAGGTTGGCTTCATGATCACCGGGATCGGCATTGGCACCGAGATGGCGCTCAATGGGGCCGCCGCGCACGCCTTCACCCACATCATCTACAAGGCGCTCCTGCTGATGTCGGCGGGTTCCGTGCTCTATATGACCGGCAAGAGCAAGTGCACCGATCTCGGGGGTCTGTTCAGGACGATGCCTGTCACCACAATCTGCGGGATCATCGGCGCCCTCGCCATCTCGTCGTTCCCGTTCACGTCAGGTTTCGTCTCGAAATCCATGATCTCGCAAGCCGCCGCCGATGAGCATCTGACAATCGCCTGGTTTCTGCTCATGGCGGCCTCGGCGGGCGTTTTCCTCCATGCGGGAATCAAGTTCCCGTGGTTCGTGTTCTTCCAGAAGGATTCCGGACTGCGTCCGAAGGATCCCCCCTGGAACATGAAGGCGGCCATGATCCTCGGATCGGCATTGTGTGTTGGCATCGGCCTGCTGCCGGGCCCATTCTATGCGCTGCTCCCATACGGCACGGATTATGTTCCGTATACGGTAAGTCACGTCTTGGCACAGTTGCAACTCCTTCTCTTCTCAGGCCTTGCCTTCTTCCTGATGCTCGGCTGGCTGAAGCGCACCCTGACGATTACGCTGGACACCGACTGGCTATGGCGCAAGATCGGGGCGGCGCTCGGTACGGAACTGCTTGTCTTCGGCGAACGCGACTGGGACCGTTTCGCCGGACGCTGCCTAGCAATGGCCCGATTGGTTCACGCCCGTCTCCTGCGCAATCATGGTCCCGCTGGACCGTTCGGTCGCACCTGGCCTACCGGCACCATGGCGTTCTGGACGACGGTGATGCTGGCCGCGTTCCTGCTGGTCAACACGACGCTTGGCCATTGACCGGCACATCCAATTTCACCGCGCCTTGCGCAAAGCTCCAGACAACTGCGCCCGTGAGTGATCGCAACTTGACTCACTACTGCAATTGATTCAGAAACAAAACTGCCGGCCGCGGTCATACGGGCAACCAGACACGCAAAGGATAATTGTCTTTTGTTCCTAACACGCAACCAGTCTTTGGCACGACAAGCAGGAGGATAGATGGCGCCGGTTGAATTTCTACAAGTGCGGAAATCATTCGGGGCCACGCCCGTCATCAAGGGCGTCGACATTTCCATTGCAGACGGAGAATTCGTCATTCTTGTGGGCCCTTCGGGCTGTGGCAAGTCGACCCTCCTGCGCATGCTGGCCGGTCTCGAGAATATCACATCGGGTGAAATCCGCATCGGCGGCCGGGTGGTCAATCGCATGCCGCCGAAAGAACGCGACATCGCCATGGTGTTC
>JAGRLX010000239.1 GCA_020441605.1 Alphaproteobacteria bacterium | reverse complement strand
ATCTTCATGGACCAGGGGCAGATCGTCGAACAGAACGCGCCCGACGAGTTTTTCTCCAATCCCAAGAGCGACCGTACCAAGCTGTTCCTCAGCCAGATCCTACATTGACACGGCTTGGCAGGCGTTTCGCTTCGGTCTAGGCTCCCACAACGGGAACGGGAATCGTTACATGAAGCAGCTTCTGGCCCTTATCACGGTGCTTTTCGCTTTAGTTGGCGCAGCCCATGCGGGTACTCTCGAGGACGTCAAGGCGCGCGGCAAGTTGCTCTGTGGCGTCAATCCCGGCCTGCAGGGATTTGCCAGACAGTCGGCCGAGGGTGAATGGACCGGGTTCGATGCCGATTTCTGCCGGGCGGTGGCCGCCGCGGCTCTGGGGGACGCCGCAGCCGTCGAGTTCGTGCCGGTCAATGCCCAGGAGCGGTTTGATAAGCTCAGGACGAAGGCTATCGATCTCCTGGCCCGCAACACGACTTGGACCATGGAGCGCGAGACTAAACTGGGACTGCGGTTTGCAGGAATTTCCTACCATGACGGACAGGGGTTCATCGTCAAGAAGCTTCTTGGCGTCACCTCGGCCCTGCATCTGTCGGGCGCCGCCATCTGCTTCCTCTCCGGAACCACGACCCAGGCCAATGTCGAGGATTTCTTCCGCGAGAAGGAAATGGTTTTCACCGCGGTCATGTTCGATCGGCTGGATGAGCTGGTGAAAGCTTTCGATGAAGGCAAGTGCGATACCTATACCGCCGACATGTCGCAGCTCTATGCGGTGCGGCTGCGGCTCGCCAATCCCGATGACAGTATCGTTCTGGCCGATGTCATTTCCAAGGAGCCACTCGGTCCTGCGGTGCGCCAGGGGGATGACGCGTGGTTGAACATCGTGCGCTGGACCCTCTTTGCACTGATCGATGCCGAGGAGCTTGGCATTACTGCGGCCGGTGCCGAAACACTGGCGAGCGAAAGCCGCAAGCCCGACGTGCGGCGGCTGCTCGGCGTAGAGGGTAGCTTCGGCACCGACCTCGGGTTGGATCCAGCCTGGGCGCTGCGGGCGATCCGGTCGGTCGGCAATTATGGCGAGGTCTTCGCGCGCAATCTTGGCAGCGACACGCCGCTTGCCATAGAGCGCGGCATCAACGCCCTGTGGAATGCCGGCGGTCTTCTCTACGCGCCGCCGGTGCGCTAGGTCCGGGCCATTCGCACACCCTCCATCCGGCCGGTCGCCCAGGCGGATGTGCCCGCGCTAGAGCGCCTCTATCGGCAGGCGTTTCCAGATGAGGACCTGATTCCGCTGTTGCGTGACCTGACGGTTCTCGCAGATGGCGTGCTGCAGCTTGTCGCGGTGGACGAGCAGGGTCTGGCGGGTCATGTCGCCTTTACGACCTGCGGTGTTCATGGACGTGCGGAGAAGGTCGCCTTGCTCGGACCGCTTGCGGTTTGCCCTGGCATGCAAGGGCAGGGGATCGGCAGCGCCCTGGTCCATGCGGGCCTCGAGCACATGGAAGCCAGCGGCGCGATGCTGGTTCTGGTGCTGGGCGATCCCGCATATTACGGCCGGTTCGGGTTCGAACCCGCCGTTGGCATGCGGCCGCCCTATCCCTTGCCGGAGGAGTGGCGCGCGGCGTGGCAATCCATCAGTTTGGGAAAAGATGGTCCCGATCTCGGCGGTGTGCTTGTTGTTCCTGCGCCATGGAACCGGCCGGCGCTCTGGACGTCATAAACCTCGCAAGGTCCGGACTATTCGCCGGTTTCGACCAGCCTGGTCGCCCTGGCGAAGGGTTGGAAACCCATCTTCTGGTATAGGGCCAGTGCCGCCGGACTGTCGAGGGTGCAGGTCTCGACCACGACACGGTCCGGCCGCCGGACCCAGCAGGCGCGGATTGCCTCGGCGAGCAGCCACTTGCCGATGCCGCGGCCGTGGAAACGCGGCATCAGGCCAAAATATTCCAGTTCGACCTCTTCCCCGCCGCGACCATCGATTTCAAAATAGCCCGCAGGCTGGCCGGCCACATAAACCACCCAGACCTCCACGGCTTCATCTTCGATGATGGCGGCGAGAGCTTCGTCGGTGATCTTGTCCCTGTCGGTCCAGTGGTAGCCCCGGCCAACTGAGGTATAAAGATAGCGATAGAAATCGACGCTGGGCTGCTCGGCCCGCATGAGGAGCAACTTGGGGATTGCCGGCGCTGCCACATGCAGAACCGGTTCTGCCAGCATTTCCAGGTAGGTAACGGTGGTCTCCGTTTCGGTCACGTCAGGCTCCGGTGACGACAGCCGCATCCGGGTTTCCACCCCATTCGGTCCATGAGCCGTCATAGAGCGCATGGTTGCGGTTGCCGGCGAGGACCAGTCCGAGGCTCAGGATGGCGGCGGTTACGCCGGAGCCGCAGCTGGTGATCACCGGTTTGCGCAAATCGAGTCCCGCAGCGGCAAACACCCTGGAGATCTCTTCGGGAGACTTCATCGTGCCGTCCGGCTTGAGCAAGCTGCCATAGTGGACATTACGGGCGCCCGGCATGTGGCCGGCCCTGACATGGGCGCGCGGCTCGGGTTCCTCGCCACGGAAACGCGTGGGAGACCTCGCATCGGCAATCTGCTCGCTTCCGGATTTCAAGGCTGCCGCAACCTCGGCCATGTCCCGCACCATCATGGCCTGGTAGCGGGCGGTGAAATGGCGTTCCTGCGGCTTCTGCGGGGGGCCGTCGTCCACCGGCCGGCCCTCGGCTGTCCACTTGGGCAAGCCGCCATCCAGCACGGCGACGTCTTCGTGTCCGAAGACCTTGAGCATCCACCAGGCCCGGGCGGCGGAAAAAAGACCTGCGGCGTCATAAGCGATGACCCGCTTCCCATCGCCGATGCCCAGCTTGCGCATGCGGGACGAGAACTTCTCGGCACTGGGCAGCATGTGCGGGAGATGGCTGGCGCTGTCGGAAATGTCATCGATGTCGAAGAACTGCGCTCCAGGTATCCGTGATGCCTGGAACTCTGTCCGGGGATTGCGGCCGCTGGTCGGCAAGTGCCAGGAGGCATCGATGACGACGATATCGGGCGAACCGAGATGGGTTTCGAGCCAGGCTGTCGAAACGAGATTGTCGTTCATGCGAACACCAGACGGATGCGGCGGTTGATCTTGCCCTTGTTCTCGATCTTTGCGACCGCGATCGGACCGATGGCACCGGTCGATCGCAGATGGGTACCGCCACAAGGCTGGATGTCGACGGCGCCGTCCTGCCCGATCAGAACCAGGCGAACCCGACCGGTCCCCAACGGGGGCTTGACCGACATGGTGCGGACAAGATGCAGATTCTGTTCCATCTCCTCGTCCGTGATCCAGCGGAACGAGACCGGATGGTCTTCCTGGATGAGGCCGTTGATCTGCGCGGCCAGGTCGTGCTTGTCGGGAATCTGTCCTTCGGGAATGTCGAAATCGATGCGTCCGCCATCCTCGTTGATGGAACCGCCAGTCACCGGGTGGGGCACTGCGGCGCAGAGCAGGTGCATCAGGGTGTGGGCGCGCATGTTGCGGTAGCGGTTGTTCCAGTCGAGGACCGCGTGGACTTTCTCACCCACTGGCGGCAAGGCCGCGCCGCTGGTGGGCACATGCACCAGGGTCTTGGCTTCGTCATAGACCGTGGTGACAATATCTGCCAGGCCACCATCCCAGCGGATCTGGCCCTTGTCTCCGGGTTGGCCGCCGGCAGTGGCGTAGAAGACCGTCTGATCGAGGCTGATCCCGCCGCGTTCGTTGACTGCCGTGACAGTCGCAGTGCAGTCCTGCAGATAGGCGTCTTCGCGGAACAGCAGCCGAGTCACGTCGAGACCTCTTCGAAGACCTGGGGTACGTCCGGCACCTTCTCAAGCCACGACGGGACCGGCAGATTTTTCTCCCTCAGGAAGGCCGGATTGAACAGTTTGGACGCGTAGCGAGTGCCATAATCGCACAAGACGGTGACGATGGTGTGGCCGGGGCCTAGCGCCCTTGCCATGCGGATGGCGCCGGCAACATTCACGCCGGTGGAGCCGCCCATGCACAGGCCCTCATGCTGCAGGAGGTCGAAGGCCACGGGAATGGCCTCGGAATCGGGAATCTGGAAGGCTTCATCCACCAGCGCACCTTCGAGATTGGCGGTGATACGGCCCTGACCGATGCCCTCGGTGATTGACGAGCCCTCGGATTTGAGTTCGCCATGCTTGTAGTAATTGTAGAGGGCCGCACCCATGGGGTCGGCCAGTGCGATCCTGATGTCCTTGTTCCGGGACTTGAGCCCCATGCTCACTCCGGCAAGGGTGCCGCCGGAGCCTACGGCGGCGACGAAGGCGTCGACCTTGCCGTCCGTCTGAGACCAGATTTCGGGCGCGGTGGTCTCGATATGGGCCAGGCGATTGGCCACGTTGTCGAACTGGTTGGCCCAGACCGCTCCCATCGCATTGGCTAGGCGGCCCGAATATTTCACATAGTTGTTCGGATTCTTGTAGGGAACCGCGGGAACTTCCACCAGTTCGGCGCCAAGCTGACGAAGCGCGTCCTTCTTCTCTTGGGACTGGGTATTCGGGATCACGATCACCGACCGGAAGCCCATGGCATTGGCCACGACTGTCAGCCCGATCCCGGTGTTTCCGGCAGTCCCTTCGACGATGGTGCCACCGGGCTTGAGCGCGCCACGGGCGATGGCGTCCCTGATGATGAACAGCGCCGCGCGGTCCTTCACCGA
>JAGRLX010000238.1 GCA_020441605.1 Alphaproteobacteria bacterium | reverse complement strand
GCGCGGTCGCGCAACGATCAGGTGGCCCTCGATTTCCGGCTCTACGTGCGGGATGTGATCGACCATGTCGACGGGCAGATCGGGGATCTGCAACTGGCGCTGGCGGAGAAAGCCGAGGCCCATGCTGCGACCATCATGCCGGGCTTCACCCATCTGCAGGTGGCCCAGCCGGTCACTTTCGGCCACCATTGTCTGGCCTATGTGGAGATGCTGGCGCGCGACCGGTCGCGCTTCGCCGATGCGCGGCGGAGAATGAATGAGAATCCACTCGGGGCGGCTGCATTGGCCGGCACGTCCTTCGCGATCGACCGCCATGCTACCGCCCAGGCACTCGGCTTCGATCGTCCGACCCGCAATTCGCTCGATACGGTGGCGGATCGGGACTTCGTCCTGGAAACCCTCTCCGCCGCGGCAATCTGCGCCATGCACCTGTCGCGCCTGGCAGAGGAAATCGTCATCTGGTCAACAGCGCAATTCCGCTTCGTGAAGCTTTCGGACAGGTTCACCACCGGCTCATCGATCATGCCGCAGAAAC
Source organism: Alphaproteobacteria bacterium (assembly GCA_020441605.1). The sequence continues at coordinate 6,255 of JAGRLX010000238.1, read as the reverse complement.
GCAATCCGGATGCGGCCGAACTGGTGCGGGCCAAGCCCGGGCGCATTCTCGGTGCTCTCACCGCGCTGCTCACGGTGATGAAGGGCCTGCCGCTCACCTATTCGAAGGACATGCAGGAAGACAAGGAGCCGGCTTTCGACGCATTCGACAATCTGTCGCTGGCGCTGGCGGCCACCACCGGCATGGTCAGGGACCTGGTGCCAAACGAGGCGGAGATGCGCAAGGCGGCGGCCACTGGCTTCTCGACCGCGACAGATCTCGCCGACTGGCTCGTCCGTACACTCAAGATGCCGTTCCGCGACGCCCACCACGTCACCGGAAGCCTGGTGGCGCTGGCCGAGACCGAGGGTTGCGATCTGCCCGACCTGTCACTCGCTCTCATGCACACGGTGGAGCCGCGCATCACCCGCGACATCTACAAGGTGCTGACGGTCGAGAACTCGGTTGCGTCCCGCACCAGCTTCGGCGGCACGGCACCGAAGAACGTGAAACGTGAAGCGAAACGTTGGCTTAAGCTGCTCGGAAATCGATAGGAACCTTGATCATGAAACATCTGCTCGTATTTTTCGCGCTCGGTCTGGCGCTCGCCGGCTGCGGCATCAAGGGCGATCCCGAGCCACCTCCCAGCTTTCAGCAGGCCCAGTAGATCATGCATCATTTTGCCTATCGCGATGGCGTGCTGTGCGCCGAGTCCGTCAATCTCGAGACCCTCGCCGAGGAAATCGGCACTCCGTTCTACTGCTATTCGACGGCCACGCTGGAACGACATTACCGGGTGATGGACGAGGCCTTTGCCGGCACCGATCATCTCCTGTGCTACGCCATGAAGGCCAATTCCAACCAAGCGGTCATCAAGACCATGGCGGCGCTCGGCGCCGGCATGGACGTGGTCTCGGAGGGCGAACTTCGCCGGGCGCTGGCCGCCGGCGTGCCAGCCCGCAAGGTAGTGTTCTCGGGCGTCGGCAAGACGGCAAGGGAAATGGCGGTGGCGCTGAAGGAAGGCATCGCCTGTTTCAATGTCGAATCGGAACCCGAACTGGAACTCCTGTCGGACGTCGCCAATCGCGTCGGACAGCGCGCCGTGGTGTCGCTCCGTGTTAATCCCAATGTCGACGCCAAGACCCACCACAAGATCACGACGGGCCGCTCCGAGGACAAGTTCGGCATTTCCTATCTGCGTGCGCCCGAAGTCTATGCCCGGGCCGCGGCCCTTGCTGCGATCGACATTGCCGGCATCGACATGCATATCGGCAGCCAGATCACCGAGCTCGAGCCATTCGAGAAGGCATTCGGACTGATGGCCGACTTAGCCAGAACGCTGAAGGCCGATGGCCACAACATCCGACATCTCGACCTCGGTGGGGGCCTCGGCGTTCCCTACCGCGGCACCAATGACGTGCCGCCGCACCCGGACGAATATGCCGCGATGGTGAAGCGTACGCTCGGCCACCTGGGTCTGAAGTATGTGGTGGAGCCCGGCCGCATGATCGTCGGCAATGCCGGAATACTGGTGTCGCGCGTCATCTATGTGAAGGATGGCGACGAGAAGCATTTCGTCATCCAGGACGCGGCAATGAACGATCTCATCCGGCCGACGCTCTACGATGCCTATCACGAGATCATTCCGGTGCGCGAGCCCGGCGGGAGCGATACGATGCTCGCCGATGTTGTGGGGCCGATCTGCGAATCGGGGGATTACCTTGCCAAGTCTCGGCGCCTGCCAAGGTTGGTCCAGGGCGATCTCATTGCGACGATGACGGCGGGGGCCTATGGCGCCGTCCAGTCCGGGACCTACAATACCCGGCCACTGGTGCCCGAAGTTCTGGTGAAGGACGGAAAATGGACGCTGGTCAGGCCGCGCCAGACCTATGAGGAACTGATCGGCCTCGACCGGCTGGCGTCATGGCAGGATTAACCAAGGCCTGGGCTGTCACAATTGTGATTGTCGGAGGTGGGCACAATTTGGCCGTTCTGTGCTAGCATCCTCCGGCGATGAGCGAGCGGGAACCGAAGCACCTCAATCTGAAGATCAGGCTGGCGCAGCTCGCGATCGGTTTCGAGCGCGTCTGGGCAGCACTTCTTTGGCCGGCATTGCTGGCCACCGGAGTGGCTGTCCTGATCCTGTCGGGTGTCGCACCGCTGTTGCCGGACGCGGCGCGACTGGGGCTTTTGGGTGCCCTTGGGCTTGGGTTTCTGCTGTCGCTGAGCCGGCTGTTTCGCGTATCGTGGCCAAATCGCTTCGAGGCCATGCGGCGGATCGAGAGATCGTCGCGGCTCAGCCATCGGCCGGTTACCGGATTCGACGACCGCTTGGCGTCTGGCGATGGCCCGCAGCAGGCCATTTGGGAAGCGCACAAGCTGCGGCAGCTTCACGCCATCCGGCATGTCAGGATCGGCTTGCCGCGGTCGCTATGGCGTGACCTTGACCGGCGCGCCCTCAGGGTGCCGGCCGGCCTCGCACTGATTGCGAGCCTGTTGCTGGGACCAGGCGACGTTCGTACCAATCTCGCCGATTCGCTCCGCATGGCTCCGCCGCCCGCGGCTGCGCAAATCGTAATGGATGCCTGGCTCAAGCCCCCGGCCTATACGGCCAGGCCGCCACTCCTCCTCACCAGCCCGGCGATGGCCGAGCGGCTCAAGACCGAACCGGAGATTCTGGCACCGGAGAATTCGATCCTCGCATTGCGGATCACCAATGCGACAGCACCTAGCCTGAGCTTTCACGAAATCAATGCCGATGGCAGCGCCGGCGCCGCAGTGAAGGCCATTGCGCCGCGCAGCAAATTGGAGGACGGCCTGTTCCAGGCCGAGGCAAAGCTCACCCGGCCGGTGATCGTGCGGGTTGCGGACGGGACGGCGGAGATCGCCTCCTGGCATGTGGCGCTGATCCCCGACGAGCCGCCGAGCGTTGCAATTACCGAGCCGCCCACCGGCGACAGTTCCGGCGCCCTCTCGTTCAAATGGAAGGTTGGCGACGATTACGGCGTGACCGGCGTGTCCTCCGACATCTCGCTGGCCGATGAACAGGATGGCGAGATTGGTTTTTCCGGGAATGGGATCTTTCTCTTCGACGCTCCCAAAGTCCCGGTGAACCTCCGCCGCAGCAATGCCAAGGAGGAGGAAGGAAGCACAACCAGCGATGTGGCCGAACACCCGTGGGCCGGATTTATGGTGGAAATGACGCTTACCGCCCGCGATGCGGCCAAGCATGCCACGCAGAGCGAAACTGTTACCTTCCGCCTTCCAGAGCGGCTGTTTACCAGACCCCTCGCCAAGGCGCTCATCGAACAGCGCCGCAGTCTCATCCTCGAACCCGAGGAAGCCCAGCAGGTGGCCGGCATGCTGGATGCCTTGCTGACCTATCCGGCCGGCTTGATCGAGGGCAGTGGTACCCATGTGGCGATTGCCATGGTGATGTCACGGCTGCGGGCCGCGACCGGTCAGGACGATATCGAAGAGGCCATCCGCCTGCTGTGGCAGATCGCGACCGGTATCGAAGACGGGATGACCTCCAACGCCAAGGCCGAACTCGAAGCCTTGCGCAACGAGCTTGAACGCGCCCTGGCCGAGGGGGCTTCGCCCGAACGCATTGCCGAGCTCATGGAAAAGCTGCGCAGCGCCATGGATCGCTATCTCCAGTCGCTGATGGAGGAAACCCAGCGGCGCATGCAACGCGGCGGCCTCGACCGCAATCAGCCGGTGCAGCAAGGTCGCAGCATATCGCCGCAGGATCTCAAGAAGATGCTCGATATGATCGAGAAACTTGCGCAGAGCGGTGCCAATGAGGCGGCGAAGGATCTGCTGGCCCAGCTGGAGGACATCCTGCGCAATCTCCAGCCGGGCATGAATGCCCAGCAGATGCCGCAGCAGGGCGAATCGCCGCTAGGACAAATGCTCGATCAGCTGTCGGAATTGATGCGGCGCCAGCAGGAGCTGATGGATGATACCCAGCGCATGGAGCAGGGCGAGGGCCAACAGCAGACGCCTTCGCCGGGGCAGCAGGGTCAGTCTGGCGGCCGGTCGCCCGGCGAATTGGCTGACCGGCAGCGGGGACTTGGCGACATGCTGCAACAACTGCTCGACCAGTTCAGCCGGAATGGCATGCCGGCGCCGGATGCAATGGGCGAGGCGGGGCAAAGCATGAATGGCGCCCAAGGGTCGCTGCGTCAAGGCGACCGGGAGGGTGCATTGGGCAAGCAGGGCGACGCGCTCGCCAAGTTGCGCGAAGGTGCTCAGGGCCTGGCGCAGCAATTGCTGCAGCAAGGGCAGGGCCAGCAGGGCAGCACGGGACGCCATGGCGAGGCCCGTGGCGACGACCGCGATCCGCTCGGCCGTCCAATGCCGCAGCGCGGCGAGGACTACGGGCCGGACCGCAACATCCTGCCGTCGGAACTGGCAATCCGGAAGGCCCGCGAGATTCTCGATATGCTGCGGTCGCGGTCGAATGCTCCCGACATGCCGCGCATCGAGCGCGACTACATCGATCGGCTTCTGCGCGGCCTCTACTGAGGCTCGCGGTGGCCAGCCTGGGTGCCAGCGGCGGCTACTGGATCCAGCAAGTCCTCAATGGCCTTTTTCTCGCCAGCATCTATTGCCTGCTGGCCACGGCCTATGCCCTGCTTCAGGGCCTCACAAACCGGATCATCCTGTCGTTCGGGGATATCGCCACCTTTGGGGCCTTCGCCGCCGTGTCGGCCGCGGTTTATGCCATGCTGCACGGCTGGAGCGGGGCCCTGGTGCTGATGGCTGCCGTGGCCGTCGCCGGCATTTCGGCGGCCGGGGTCGGCCGGCTCCTGCACAGTATGGCCTTCCGCCCGCTCGGGGTCTCCGGCGGACAGGCCGTGATGATCGCCTCGGTCGGCCTTTCGATCGTGATTCAGGAGCTCTTGCGCCTCCATTCCGCGGGGCGCGACCAGTGGTTGCCGCCCCTGTTCGACGGCAGCCTCAGGATTTCCGAAGGGCGGTTTCCGGTGCAAATCGGTTTCACCCAACTTGGGTCTCTGGCCCTGGCCTGGTTACTACTCGCCAGCCTTCATGCCGCCATGGCCACCACTCCGGTCGGCCGAGAGTGGCGATCGGTCGCTCAGAATCGACGTTTGGCTGAATTATGTGGAGTCGATACGGAAAGGGTCGTGCGCTGGTCCTTCATCGCCGCGGGCGGCTTGGCCGGTATTTCGGGCGCGGTCATTGCCACCGCCTATGGCGGCGTGAGTTTCGTGATGGGACTGGTGTTGGGCTTCAAGGCCATGTTCGCGGCGATTATCGGCGGCTTCGGAACGTTGGGCGGCGCCATCGCCGGCGGCCTGTTCCTGGCGATGGTCGAGGTGATGTGGACGGCCCTGTTTCCGGCGGCCTATCGCGACATCGCGGTCTTCGCTATCATCATTCTCGTTTTGCTCGTTAGGCCCGAGGGTTTGCTGGGCCGGGTGCTGCGCCGTGAAGATCACATCTAGGCCATGGTTCGCCGTGTTGTTCGTTGCGCCATTGCTCTGGGCTTGCGATGGCGGGCCGCTGGGCCCCTATCTGGAGTTTGCGGGTGGCGGGTTCGTGTTCAACTACCGCACTGCCAATCATTTCTATGGCTTCGTCGTCCGCCAGAAGCGGCCGTTGCCCGAGGGCAGCCGCCTGCGCGCAACCTTTGAACTGCCTGGCGGCGGCCGCGACATTCAGGAGATCGTTACCGTTCCGGGCCGCCTGCAATACAAGTTCCAGACCGGCGATCTCGATGGCATCATTGCCGGCCACGCCTACAACGTGTCGCTGGCGCTGGTGGACGGCGCCACCGGCGCGGATCTCGAGCGCCTCGAAAAGACCTTCACCACCGAAATCGACCAGTCCTCGCTTCCCAGCGAGCCCCTGGTTATCGGCCCCGGGTATCAGCAGCCCAAACCCTGATCTTCCGGCTTTCATCGCACCAAGCGCTGATCTCCGGCAACCACCTCCCATTGTCCGCCCAAGCGACGTATCGACTCGATAGTTCCTATGCCCGGGAGGTTGTCGCCGACCGCCGCCGGCAGTATCTCCTTGCCCGTCACTCTGATCACCTCGATGAAGGCGACGTCGTCAATCACCGTGAGCAGGCGCTGATCGAGCACTGGCGAGTTCTTCGTATAGGGCTGTAGCGGGCGCCCCGGGCGTGGCGCGATATTCGCGTCGCCCTTGATCGTGCCCGTGGCAAGGGGGTCAACCAGAATCGAATCATCAGTGATCACCCTCTTCCGCGGTGGCGGGAAATTCAGCCCCATGTCGGCTGGC
>JAGRLX010000237.1 GCA_020441605.1 Alphaproteobacteria bacterium | reverse complement strand
CGCCGATTACGCGGGTTTGCCGGATCACACTGGCCCCAATCTCCGCCGATCCGCGGGACACCGGCCGAAGAACCACATCCCAATATGGTGAGAACCGTGGTCACGCGGCCCCGTCAAATTTCTCCGGCCGCGGAATCTTGCTGAACAGGCGGAAGAAGTTTTCGTTGGTCATTTGAGCCATGGCCTTGACCGAAACATCCTGCACCTTGGCCAGCGTTTCCAGGGTCTTGACCACGAAAGCCGGCTCATTCGGCTTGCCGCGAAAGGGAACCGGAGACAGGTAGGGAGAATCGGTCTCGACCAGCACTCTGTCACGCGGCACGTTGGCGGCAATGGCGCGCAGGTCCTCGGCGCTCTTGTAGGTCAGTATCCCCGAGAACGAGATGTAGGCGCCAAGGGCGAGACCGGCTTCGGCAAGTTCCGGCTTCGAGGTGAAACAGTGCAGGAGCGGCCGGAACGCGCCAATCGTCATTTCCTCTGTCAATATCCGGACAGTATCAGCTTCGGCCTCGCGGCTGTGGATGATGAGCGGCAGGCCGGTTTCGCGCGCCGCCGCGATATGCAGGCGAAAGCCCGTCTCCTGGGCCTCGCGCGGGCTGAAGTCATAGTGGTAATCGAGGCCGGCCTCGCCGATGCCGACCACCTTGGGATGACGCGCCAACTCCACCAGGTCGTTGACGGTCACGTCCAATTCCTCATGCGCATTGTGAGGATGGGTTCCTATCGTGCAGAAAACATTGGAGTTATCCTCTGCAATCTGCAGCAGCCGCTCAAAGCGGCGCACCCTTGTGGAGATTGACAGCATCAACCCGACACCTGCCGTCTCGGCATGGGCCAGCACCTCGGGCAAGCGCTCCGCCAGTCCCTCGAAATCGAGGTGGCAATGACTGTCGACGACCTGCATGTTCCTAGACCTTGACGGGGGCAGCCCCCTCCTCCACGTAGCGCGGGAAAATCGGCGCCGGCGCCGGCAGGGGCGTTCCGGTCACGAGGCGGGTCCTCAGATCAGCGAAATTCCGGGCGTCGGCGGGCACCGAAAGAATATCGAGTAGCCGTGCCGCCGAACCTGGCACATAGGGTTGCGCCAGGATGGCGATGTTGCGCAGCACCTCGGCCGTGACATAGAGCACGGTGTCCATGCGCGCCGGATCGGTCTTCTTCAGAGCCCAGGGTTCCTGCGCGGCGAAATAACGATTGGCGTCGGCGACCACTTTCCAAATGGCATCGAGTGCCTTGTTGATGGTGTAGGACTCGTGATGCGCTCGCGCCTCCGCCAGCATGCCATCGGCGGCCGCCAAGATCTCACGGTCGGCCGGGCCCAGGTCGCCGCAGGCTGGTACCTTGCCCCCACAGTTCTTGGCGATCATCGACAGGGATCGCTGCGCCAGATTGCCGAGATCATTGGCGAGATCGGCATTGATGCGGTTGACGATCGCCTCGTGGCTGTAGTTCCCGTCCTGGCCGAAGGGGACTTCGCGCAGGAAGAAGTACCGGGTCTGGTCGATACCGTAGTCCCGCACCAGGTCGGCGGGCGCCACCACGTTGCCGAGCGACTTCGACATCTTCTCGCCGCGACTGAACAGAAAGCCATGCACGACGATCTGCTTTGGCACCGGCATGCCCGCCGACATGAGGAAGGCTGGCCAGTAGATCGCGTGGAACCGAGTGATGTCCTTGCCGATCACATGGGCATCGGCGGGCCAGTAATGAGCGCTCGCACTGGCCGCGTCGGGGAAGCCCGTGGCCGAAAGATAATTGGTCAGCGCGTCCACCCAGACATACATCACGTGCTTGGGGTCGCCGGGGACCGGAATGCCCCAGTTGAAGGTTGTCCGGCTCACCGAAAGATCGGTGAGGCCGCGCTTCACGAAGGCCTGGATTTCATTGCGGTACTGTTCGGGAACGATAAAATCCGGGTTCTTGTCGTAATGAGCCAGCAAGGGCTCTGCATATTTGGACAGGCGGAAGAAATAGCTTTCCTCCTCGACCCATTCGACAGGGGTTCCGGTCTTGACCGCAAACTTTCGGCCGTCGCGTTCCTCGATCTCGTCTTCGCCGTAATAGGCCTCGTCGCGAACCGAGTACCATCCGGAATATTTTGACAGATAGATATCGCCATTGGCGGCCATGCGCCGCCAAACTTCCTGCACCGAAATCCGATGCCGCTCGGAAGTGGTGCGCAGAATGTCATCAGCCCGGGCATTGAGCAGTTCGCCCATGTCCTCGAAGAGCCCCGCCGTGCGGTTGGCAAGTTCCATCGGGGTTATGCCTTCGCGGGCTGCGGTCTGCTGCATCTTCTGTCCGTGTTCGTCCATGCCGGTGACGAACAGGACATCATAGCCATCGAGCCGCTTGAACCGGGCCATGGCGTCGGTTGCTATGCGTTCATAGGCGTGCCCGATATGGGGGGCGCCATTGGCATAGGGAATGGCAGTCGTCACGTAGTATTTCGGTTTCGGCATGTGCTTCGGACTTTGTGGCTATCAGGAAGCCTTCAGGGCCTCATCGATGCGCATCAGTGCATCGGTGACCGTCTGGCGGCGTTCGAGGTTTAGGGCATCTGCCTGACGAAGGGAATAGACGATGTCGTCATGCGCTTCGGCCAGGGCGACACCCCGGTTGGCCAGTCCGGCGGCGCGGGCCTGTTCGGCGAGCCAGCCGGTCAGCAGCTCCATGAAGATCGCAACGTCTTCGGCAGACGCCCGGCCGCCGAGGGCTGCTGCGATCTCCACGCAGGTGGCGGGTGAAAGCTTCGACCGCGAGCGGAAATCAGCAAAGACCGCAGCGCCCTTCGATCCGATCAGGTCCAGCGCCCGACCAGGGCTGCCGCGGGCGAGGTCGGTGGCCTGGGCCAGGGCCCCGTGATCGGCGCCCACGGCTTCGGATGGAAGATCCTGCAGCACGCGCAACGTCGATGGCGCGTCAAGGGGATCGAGCGCCAGGCGGAGGCAGCGCGAGCGGATGGTCCGCATCAGGCTGCCAGGCCGGTGGCAGAGCAGGAGAAAGATGCTGCGGTCTGGCGGTTCCTCGATCACCTTGAGCAGCGCGTTGGCGGAAGCGGTGTTCAGATCGTCTGCCGAATCGACAATGATCACCCGCCAGCCGCCGGTCGCCGAGGTCCGGCTGATGAACTCAATGGCCAGACGCGCGTCGTCAACGGCAATTTCGGTCTTGAGGCGCTTGTTGCGGGTGTCGACCTTGCGCTCGAGCACATGGATATTGGGATGGGCGCCCGCCGCCAGAAGACGGGCCGTTGTCGACTCCGGTTCGACATCGAGCGAGGCCGATCGGCGTTCGGCGCGCGGCTGCGACAGATAGCGCGCGAAGCGGTAAGCCAATGTGGCCTTGCCGATACCTCTTGGTCCGGTCAGCAACCAGGCGTGATGCAGCTTTTCGGACTGGGCCGCGAGCAGCAAGCGCTTCTCGGCATCGGCATGGCCCACGAATCTGAGACGGCGCCGGGGGTGCCAGTCGACATCGCGCGGGTCCTTGAAATCCTCCGCCATCAGAGCCGTCCGCTGACGATGGACCAGACGGCATCCTCGACCACATCCATCGGCTGCGATGCGTCGACCAGGCGGCAGCGGCGCGGTTCCTTGCGCAGGATATCGAGAAAACCCTGCCGCAATCGCTCATGAAAGGCCACGCCCTTGCGCTCGTAGCGGTCTTCGGTGTTGACCCTGCTCCGTGCCCGCGACAGGCCCTGCGCCGGATCGAGATCGAAGATCAGGGTCAGGTCGGGGCGCGTTGCGCCCACGATCGCAAGCTCGAGCGCGTCGATGAACGGCATGCTGCAACCACCGGCATAGCCCTGATAGGCACGGGTCGAATCCATGAAGCGGTCGCAAAGCACCACGGCGCCACGCGCCAGCGCCGGCCTGATCACGAGTTCGAGATGCGAGTCACGGGCCGCATAATTGAGCAGCGCTTCGGCCTGGGCGCTCCACCGGGTGGTATCTCCCGACACCAGCAGGCCGCGCACTTGCTCCGCCTGGGGCGTTCCGCCCGGTTCGCGGGTGACGAGGCAATCGCGCCCGGCTGCTTCAATGCGCCGGGCGAGGCGCCGGATCTGGGTGGATTTGCCTGCGCCCTCGCCGCCCTCGAAGGTTACAAAAAGTCCGGGCATTCAGGAACCGAACAACATGATCATGATACTGTCGAGCGCCCTCGACCACATGGACTGGTTGGTGCCGACCGAATCCGCCGCCTGAACCGGCACCGTGGCAAGTGTCAGCCCATCCACCAGAAAGCGCAGCTCGCCGATCCTGTCGCCGGCCGCAACTGGCGCCATGAGCGGGCCGTTGTAGGCGAGTTTCACCTCGATGACCGCTTGCTCCGCCGGCGAGAGCGCCAGCTGGACCCTGTCTGACGCCAGGAGGTCGACGGCGCGGGACGTTCCGCCCCAGACGGTGGCTTTGCCGACGCGGTCGCCCTTGGCGAAGACGTCGATGGCCTTGAACTGGCGGAAGCCCCAGTCGAGCAGTTTTTGGGCTTCCTGCTTTCGATCGTTCAGCGTCTTGAGCCCGGCGACAACCATGATCAGCCGGCGGCCAGAGCGGGTCGCTGAGCCCACCAGCCCGTAGCCTGCTTCCCGCGTGTAACCGGTCTTCATGCCGTCGGCGCCGGGATAGTCCTTCAGAAGCGGATTGCGGTTTTGCTGGCGGATCTTGTTCCAGGTGAACTCGGACTGGCTGTAGTAGGAATAGTACTCGGGAAATTCGTTGACGATGTAACGGGCCATGGCCGAGAGGTCACGCGCGCTCATGCGGTGTTCGGGATCGGGCAGGCCGGTCGCGTTGCGGAACGTGGCCGTAGCAAAGCCCAGTTCCCGAGCCCGTGCCGTCATCCGGTCGGCGAATGCAGCCTCGCTGCCTGCCAATCCCTCGGCGATGGCGATACAGGCATCGTTGGCCGACTGCACGATCACACCCTGGATGAGATCGGAGAGCTTCACCCGCGAATTGAGCTCGGCATACATGGTCGAACCGCCAGATGAAGCTCCACCCCGCTTCCAGGCGTCCTGACTGATGACGAACTCCTGGTCCATGGTCAGCTTGCCGGACTTGAGGCCGTCGAAGACCATGATCATGGTCATCATCTTGCTCATGCTGGCCGGCGGTATCGGCGTATCCGCGTCCTTGGCGAACAGCACCTTACCGGTGCGGGCGTCGATCAGTATCGCTTGCGCGGCCTTGGTCTCAAAGGGCGCCTCCTGGGCGCGCAGTGGCGTTTCCACGGCAGCCAGCGCGACAACGACGAGCCATATCGTGAAGACGAGCCGGCGCATATGGAGGGTGGTGATCACCGTGCCAAGGCTAATGTCCTTCGTCCCCGATTGCAACGCGCAAGGGCCCGAAATCCTACTGCAATGCGGCCTGCATCGACTGCGCAGCGATCAGGTGGGCGTCCTTGAACCCCGCGGACACGGCATTGTCGAGGGCCGTGTCGGCATCCGCGCGGTCCGAGATCGGTCCCAGCCGCACCCGGTAGACTGTGCCAGCCGAGCCTTCGAGTTCGATGAACTGCACGGGCCAGACCGACGCGAAGCGGTCACGCGCGCGCTCGGCGTTGTGGCGCTCGCCAAAGGACCCGACCTGGATGAAGTAAGTCGACTCGATGCCCGATTCCGGTGCCGGTTGCGGCGGTTCGGGCGGGGTGTAGGTTGCGAGCTGCACCTTCGCCTTCTGGCGTTTCGGCGTGGCGGCAGCAACCTGCACCTCTGGAACCGCGGCCTTTCCCCTGCTCCGGTCGGCGGCGGCGATCAATCTGCGCAGGGACGTGCCGCGGTTCAGTTCCTTGTTCATGGCCGCAAGGTGGGTGCCATTGTCGTCGAGTGGAGCGGGCCCGATATACTGGACTCGGACGTTGGCCTTGCCCTTGCGCTTGAAGTCGAGAACCTCGGCGGTGCGCTTCGACAGGTCGATGATCCGCGGGCCCACGAAGGGGCCCCGGTCGTTCACCCGGACGACGACGTCCTTCCCATTGTCGAGGTTGGTGACCTTGACGTAACTCGGCAGCGGCAAGGTCGGATGGGCCGCCGTCAGCCTTGTCATGTCGAACCATTCGCCATTGGACGTCTTGCGGCGGTTGAAGGCTTCGCCATACCAGGAGGCTGGACCGGTCTTGTCGTAGTTCGGCTGTTCCTTGGGCTTGAACCAGCGTCCGGCTACCTGATAGGGTTTGCCCACATGCTGGCGCCCGCCACCCCAGGGTACCGGGCCCGATCCCTTGTAATAGGGGCTGCCGGTGCCGGCAAAAGGATCGAGAGCGGCCTTCTTCTCCGATTTTGACGAGCATCCGGCAAGGGCCACCCCAAGCGCCATCAGAACAACCGCAACAACCTTCGACCCACGCATCACAACTCACTCCACGCACAAGGCTTGCCGTCCCGGGGCGTGTCAAAAATCCCACAGGGCAAGTCTTTGCGCCCGGATCGTAAATTTTGCGTTCGGGCTTATGGTTAATGAAATCTATGGGGTGGCGGAGGCGAGCCGGTCGATGTTCTTCTGGGCGGCGGCGTTGCCCTTGTCCAGGGCCTGGCGATAATAGGTCAGCGCCTTGTCGCGATCGGCCACGGTGCCCCAGCCCATTTCATACATGCCGCCCAGATTGTTGAGGCCCCACATGTCGCCTTGCGCGGCGGCGCGCTCGAACAGCCGGAAGGCCTCACCCAGATCGCGCGTCACACCCTTGCCTTCCAGGTACAGCATGCCGAGGTTGTTTTCGGCCTCGGCCAGCTTGAGGTTCGCGGCCTTGCGATACCACTCGGCGGCCTTCGCCGGGTCAGTGGTGGTCCCTTCGCCAGTCTGATAGATCTGGCCCAGGGCATTCATCGATGGTGCATGGCCCTTCTGGGCCGCGTCCTGGTAGAGCTTCAGGCCGGTGGCGGCATCCTTTTTCAGGCCCTTGGCGCCGCGGGTGACGAGCCTCGCCAGGCGGTATTGGGCCTCCACCTGCCCCTGCAGTGCTGCCTGACGGTACCATTTCGCCGCCTCGGCCTCGTCGGTCCGGCCGCTGGTCCCGGTTTCATAAGCCAGCCCGACAGCATATTGAGCATCAACGTCTCCGACTTTGGCGAGCTTCAACTGCTTGTCGAAGGGAACCGTGTCGAGTGTCTGGGCGAAGGCAGGCGTGGCCACCAAGAGCAGGACGAGTGCGAGAATGGATCGGGCGGCTATCATGACGGTCTCAATTCATCTTGTGGAAATCGGTCGACTTGCAGACAAAGGCCACGCAGCCCTTCACCTTCAACCGGGTGGGGCTGACGACGCGTACGATTGACTTGTAGGTATTGCCATCGTCTGGGTTGTAGATCGCGCCGGCCCATTCGTCATCGCCATCCGGCTTCAATCCGTTCAGAATGGTGATGCCGATGACCGGACGGCTGCGTAGTGCCGGGTTTGGATTGTCTTTGTCGCGCTTCGGCCGGCCCTTCTTGTCGAGCGGCTTCTTCAACCCGACGATGGTGCCGCACAGCCTGCCGCCGCAGTTGCTGATCCGCACCGTCACCTTGCCGTTGGCCATCCGCCAGGTGCCGGTGGGAACGCCGCCGGCATCAGCCGGCAGGATCGACCACAAGAATCCCGCGGTGGCGATCATGGCTGCAAGCCCAGCGGGTTTCCTGACCATTGCCCCCTCCTTCACTTTCTTGCGTCCTGCAATCTGCGGGCGAATTGCCCGCAGGATCAGCATCGGCTATCTTCGGGCCCTTGTGCAAGGGAGATCAGGATGACCAGCGTTGCGAGGCTCAAGACAGCTCAATCTCATGACCGCGATGAGTGGCAATTGCGTGTCGACCTTGCGGCGGCTTTTAGGCTCTGCGCCCGGTACGACTGGCACGAGGCGGTGGCTAACCATCTCAGCCTGGCGGTCTCGCCGGATGGCAAGAAATTTCTGATGAACCCGCGCTGGCGGCATTTTTCGCGGATCAAGGCCTCGGAACTCCTGCTGCTCGACAGCGATGACCAGGAGACCATGAACCGTCCGGATGCGCCGGATCTCACCGCCTGGTGCCTGCACGGCCGGCTCCACGCCGCCCTCCCCCAGGCGCGTTGCATCATCCACCTGCATCCACCTTACGGCACCGCCATCGCCTCGCTCGCCAATCCGGAAATTCCGCCCATCGACCAGAACACGGCGCGGTTCTTCAACCGGGTGGCCTTCGACATGGAGTTCGGCGGCATGGCCAATACCGAGGACGAGGGCGACCGCCTGGCCCGGCTCATGGGCAACAAGCAGATCATGATGATGGGCAACCATGGCATTCTGGTCTGCGCCGCGACGGTGGCGGAGGCCTTCGATCTCACCTATTACCTGGAGCGGGCCTGCCGTAATCTGGTGCTTGCCTATCAGACCGGGCAGCGGCTGCATGTCATGTCGCCCTCGGTCGCGGAGAAGACGGCCCAGGAATGGGAGGCCTATGGCGAACAGCCCCTCTCCCATTTCGAGGAAATGAAGGAAATCCTCGATTCGGAAGACTCGTCCTACGCCGAATGACGGCGAGGCTTGACGCTGCCCCTGTCGCTGCTACATAGCCCTTGGCGCACGCCCGGTGCGGAGGGGTGGCAGAGTGGTCGAT
>JAGRLX010000236.1 GCA_020441605.1 Alphaproteobacteria bacterium | reverse complement strand
ACTCATTTTCCTACACGCATGTTGATGAAAAAGGTTGGGACGTTGGGACAGTCATCGCTCAAAGCTCTGAATGTAAACAGCAAATCTTGTGTCCCAACCTCTGATTTGAGGTTGGGACGGTTGGGACAGGTTGGGACGTTGAGGCAAAAAAAAGGCGCCCGAAGGCGCCTTATCAATCAGGAGTGAGCTTTCGCCGGTAGCGCCATTCGCGGCCACCGCCATTCCACGCCTTGTAGCGCTCCCAGCCAAATGTTCTCAGGTATGCAGCAATCCGCATCTGATCCGCGCGCGTCCACCGGCCCGGTTCGATGCCGATCGCATGTTGGAGAATGTCACCCACCGCAACATCGCAGATCGCTTGTGACCGTTCCACCTCGATCTCGTGCCAGTCATCGAAGACTCCGTATCCGCGATTTTCCCGTCGTCTCTCGAATGCCAGCCACCGATCGATCAGGCCGTCCCAGGCATCGGACTGGTACCGGGCTTCCTGTTCGGCCCGAGCGGCTTCGATCAACGCGGGATCAGTGAGCCACCAGACCGCACCCTTTTGATACCGGTGAAGCGCCTCCGCCCACAGTTGGTCACGGTCCCGAATGAGAGAGTGGATGTCGATTTCCCCACAGCGGATCGGCCAAAATCGTCGGTTGCCTGTTTCATCGCGGAGGTATGTATCTGGATTCACACTGCCGGCGAACACGCACTGCCGAGCGGCCTCAACCACGTACCGTCCATAGGGCGGGCGGTAGCGGTCAGTCGTCCGCGTCAGGAACGCCTTGATGCGCGACACCTCGGCCCGTGATATCGCATCAAGCTCAGCAATCTCGATGATCCACACGCCACGCATCTGCTGCGCTGCGTCTTTGGAACCGATCTCCGCAAGTTCGTCGGTGAACCATACCTCGCCAGCAAGCACCTTGAGGGCGGTCGATTTCCGGGCGCCTTGCGGACCTTCCAGGATCAGCATGTGGTCCGCCTTGCAGCCGGGACGTATGATACGGGCCACGGCCGAAATCATCCACAGTGAGCCGAAGGCGCGGTTGAGCGGCGTGTCGGCAGCACCGAGATATGCCCCGGTCCACATTTCCAGGCGTGGGATCCCATCCCACTTGAGCCCGCCGAGATACTCGCGCACCGGATGAACGCGAATGTCGCGGGCGACGGTCGCCACGCAGCGGCTCACGAGGACAGGCGAAACATCGATCTCGTGGCGCTGCAGCCATTCGGAGAGCCTGACATCGTCGCCGTCCTGCCAGGCGCGCGGCACCGTCGCTGTCGGCTCATCCCATGGCAGCCTATGATTGGCCATCACCTCCTGGCGGAATTCATCGAAGACGAGCGCGCCCGCGAAGGCCTCGTCCTGTTCGAGGGCGGTGAGGACATTGGCCTCGTTGCGTTCCGGATTACCGGTGAGATCGAGCCTCAGGAGATGCGCCCAGCGCGGGCGGACAGGACGCTGGTGAATGCTGCCGGTTGCGTTGAGGCGGCGGCGAAGTTCTGCGATCTGCTTGTCGAGGATCGAGACGGCGATACCTGTTGCTGATTTGATCAGCCCGAGCACCTGGCGCTCGTTGAGCGGTTCCAGCCTGGCTATGGCAAGATTGCCCAGCAAGGTACCGAGCGCAGCGAGATTAGGTGGTGTCGTGAGGGTCCGCGCGGCTGCTTCAAACTCCGCGACAGTCATAGGGGAGGCAGGAGCGACCACAGCCTCGGCCTGTGGCGCATTGGCCTCGTCTTGAACTACGGCCGCGGGAACAACGCTCGCCATGTAGTCGTCGCGCGCCGCTCCCTTCAGCAAATCATCGTTGAAGTCGTCGCCGTGCAACGGCCGGACGATCTCGTTGGCAATGTCGGCCATGTTCAGCCGATCTGAGAGCGTGGCAGCGGCCTGCATGCCGGCATCGCCTGCGTCGGCGAAGATCGTCACCTTGGTAATTCCTTCGGGCCACCGCCAGCGCTTCAGGCCGTCGGCCGAGAGCGCAGCCCATGTCGGAATGCCGAAGATCTTTTGCACAGCCAGAGCCGTCTCGATTCCTTCGGCGACACCGATGTGGCCATCATCGCTCATGGCCGCAAGCCGCACGCATCCGCCAGCAACTGGTCCCAGCATCTTCTTGCCCGCTGGCGCTTTACCCGAACCATCGTCGACCAGGAAAGTGCGATGAATCCCGCCGGTGGGCTCGCCAGCGCCATCGCGGACGACCGCCACGAGTCCCGGCCAACCACGCCGGGTGTCGAAGTCCGTGAGATCGGGATGGAATTTCAGGTCCTCGCAGCCGGGATCGGCAAGTCCGCGCGAGGCGAGATAGGCCTTGGCCACAGTGTTAGCCACCGGTTGGCATCCGCCCAGAATGCGCGCCACTTCCAGGGCGTGGTCCGGTTTGGCCGCCGTGGGCGCCCGTGTGGCCACGGGCTGGCCCATGCGGGCGAGCCGTGCCGCCTCATCGAAGAGCGCCGCATTGGTGAGACCGGTTGCCTGGTAGATGAGATCGATGGGTCCGGCGCTCTCGCCTGTGGCATGGTCATAGCCAAAGCCGGCGCGTGGCCCCTTCAGGGCGATGATGCAAGAGCCCTCCTTGCGCGGCGGGCGTCCGGTCAGATCAGCGCAACGGAGGGTGCGCCGATCAAATGACAGCCTCGCCTGCGGGAACAGCGGCGGCAGCCAGTCCGGTGCTGTAGCACAGAGCTGTTCCTTGATCTCGCGCAGATCATGGCAATGCGGCGGGTGCCAGACCTCGTTGAGATCGATCATCCAAGCAGCACAAGTCCCTTCTCGGCGCGGGTGATGGCGGTATAGAGCCAGCGGGCCCGATCGAGCGGCGTCTTGCCGAGCCCATCATCCCACACGATGACATTCTCCCATGCACTTCCCTGTGCCTTGTGACAAGTGATGGCCCAGCCGAAGGTCGCCTCGGTCAGATGGCGCTTCTCTTTCCAGTCGCGGTCATGGCGGTTCTTGTCAAAGGCGACATGATCCTGAAAGTGACCCTTGTAGAGGCGGAGCCGCCCGGGCTTGCCATCACTCCCCGCAGTGCCGATGGATTTTCCCTCCTCGTCGGTGACCGAGGCTGAGAAGAACAGGCTCCCTTCATCGACGATGTCATCAAGAGTGACGAACATGCCGTTGATGAGCCCAAGGTCGTTCTGGTTCTTGAGACAGATGATCTTCTCGGACGGGCCGGTCGGAAGCCAGCCATCCGAGAATCCCGCCGCTTGCCGCATTGCGTTGTTGAGCTGCAGCCGTGTGGCATTCATACCGCAGATCACCTGGCCGCCACGCAGTGCCTGGTCGGGCGTGACATCCGACTTCGGCATCTTCCACACATAAGTGTCGTAGCCACCGAAGCCGATGGCTTTCCCTTCCCTCGCCATGGTGGCAAGCCGAATGATGGCGCTCTCGGCTGCCTGGCGGTGGATCTCGGTGAGCATGATGTCGGGCTGTGCCATGGTGAAGGCGCCCTCACCTTTGATGGGCGGCAGTTGCCCCGGGTCACCGAGGACCAGGATGGGTTTCCCGAAACTCATGAGATCGCGGGCCATGTCCTCGCCGACCATCGAGACTTCATCGAGCACGATCAGCTTCGCTTCCGCCGCATCACTTTGGGGATTGAGAGCGAAGCGCGGCTTCTTCATCTGAGCCAACTGCCGGCGCATGGCCTCGATGGCCGCCTCGGCAGCGGTGCGCTCGAAGCCAGCAAGCTTCCTGGCATCGTCCTCGGCCTTGGCGATCGCCTTCTTCGCCTCCTCGATCTCCGCTTCGGTGGCCTCGATCACACTGTAGATCAAACTGTGGATGGTGCGGGCTGGTGTGCCCTTGCGTCGCAGCACCAGTGCGGCCTTGCCGGTGAAGGTGGCGGTGACGACACCGGGCACGCAGCCACCGCCCTCGCGGCTGCCACGATGAGGTTCAAGACCAAGTTCGTCGAGCGCGAACTTGAGCACGGTGCTCTTCCCGACCCCCGCATAGCCAAAAAGCCGGAACACCTGCTGATCCTTCGTGCGGCTCTGGAACCACTCCTTGATGGCGGTGATCGCCCGCATCTGGGCGTCGGAAGGTCGCACGTCAGCCATGGTGGGACTCCCAGCAGCGGATCGAGAACGGACAGAAGCGGCAAAGGTAGAAGTCGGGCGCTGCTGCCAGGCGCGGCGGCAGTTCATGGGCCTCCGCTGCTCGGATGATTTCCACGGCTTTGTCCGACATCGCTTGCGCATGCGGCGCATCGAAGGGAACAGCCTCGTGGTAGAATTCCTGGGTGTCCTTGTTCACCACGGTGAACAGGCAGCGGTCGAGATCCATGTAAGCCATGTAGATCTGCACCTGCGCGTAATAGAGCGGCTTCGACAAAGCAAGGCCGCCCTTGACCAGATCGTTCCAGGATTTGGCATTTAGAGCCTTTGACTCCCAAAGCGCCGGCCAGTCGGTGCCGATATCAGGGCCGCTTACGATGACGCCATCGATGTGGCCACGGAATTTGCCGCCCGCCGTCGAGAAGCCGAACTGGCTCCCGTCACGCTTCACAGTGCGGAGATCGAAGCCAGCGCCCCGCAGCCAGCAGATGGCGAGCGATTCAAACACATGGCCCGCCGCGAAGATGCGGAGCGCGTGCCCATCGAAGTCCATGCCGTCATCGGGCGGTGTGTTGGTGAACTCGTAGACCAAACGCCGCGAACATGGCTCTCCGATGCGCGAGGCGCCGAGATAGTCGCGGGGTGGCGTGCCGCGGCGCTCTGCCGTCAGTGCCGCATCGATAAGCACGTTGATGCGCACCGCCGCCGGTTGGACGGCCGTGTTGCCATAGTTGAAGCCGGAAGCGTGGTTGAGGTCGATCATGGCCCGCGCTCCCAGAAACCTCCGGCATGGGCGATGCAGCGCAGATTGTCGAGTTGAGCGTCCGTCAGTTGTGCCCGTTCACCATAGGTCTCGAACCTTTCCCGCAGGGATTGGCAAAATTCATGCTCGAATTCGGTTTCGGCGTTTTCTTCGGCGCGGCGCAGCAGATCGAGCCACTCCTCGGGCACACCCTGGTTGTTCAGATCAAACATGATGGCGTCCTCAAAATGGAACATCGTCGTCGAACGGAGTGGACCTGCTCTTCTCGCCCGCCTGCCGCCGCATCGACTCCTGAAAGCCGTCGATGCAGGCCTCGATCAGGCGATCGATGTCGTCAGCACTGCGATCGAAGAACGGCGCCATCAGCCCAAGCTCGGTCAGCGCTTCGGCGAAGGGACGTCGTGCGTCCTTGATCGCCTGCTGCTCGAATTGCGTCTTGTCGATCATGCCGTCATTCCGGTTTGCCAGTGCCGATCCGGCGTCGAGACAGGGCAGCGAGCAGAAGCGATGATGCGGGAACGAGTCCCAGCACAGGTGATGGCAGTAGCCGAAGCCGCGCGATTGCCGTCCGCACAGTGCGCAGGGACTTACCCCAGAAGCAGGGTCCGGATCGGATCGTCCCGCGGCCAGCCCGCTTTTGCCAGACGCTGCGACTGCAGCACGATCCAGCGGGAGATGGCGCAAGTGGCCATCGCCTCGAGATCCGCCATGGTGAGGGAGGCGACGGGACGCCAGAGCTGACCATCGCCTTTTCCTGCGAGCCATTCGCCGATCTCCCGTGCCGCTTCGCGCGTGACATGCCGCTGCCATTCATCGTCTGTCATCTGCCAGGGTGGTCTCAGGCATTGAGCCAGGCGGGACCTGCAGCCTTGGAGGCTGGTTGGGGCTGGGGTTGTGGCTGAGCTTGCACAGGTTGCGCCGTTTTGTTGGCCCATGCGGGCGTCAGGGATTGCTGCGCGGGTGCTGGGGCTTGCGTCTTCGCCCGGGCACCGACCGGATGCGGCGGCACGGGCTCGCCCCGTGCCAGAACGGCATATTCCTTGTCGGCGGGCGTCACGACATTGGCGAGGCGGTTCACATCGCGATATTGCGGATTGGACGCGGGTTCGACCATGATGCGGCCCCAGAAGGTGATGCCATCGAGCTGCTTCAATCCCTGGATGACACGCTTGGCCTTCGTCGCCTCGCTCATGTCTTCAGGGTTCAAACCCAATGCCGAGTCGATCATGGCGCGGAAGGTGCTCTTCGAGATGTTCCAGCCCTTTGACTGGCCCTTCTCGTCGAGCTTGCCGCCCTGCACCGTGAACATCTGCCAGAATTTGCGCTTGGCGAAGGGGCCTTCCATCACCGTGAACTCGCAGTCGAGCATCCTGGCGTCGGAACTGCCGGAGGCCTTGAGCAGCCCTTGATCCATCGGCACCGCGCCGTCGACGCCGCTTGGGCGGATCGCAAGCCTAAGCTTGGCGAAGGTGCCATCGGGGATGAGGTCGCCCATCACCATCTGCGGGTCGGCGGAATTGAAATCGAAGCTCATGATTGTCTCCATCAGTTGCGGGTGAGATTGATCTTGGAAAGAAGACGGCCGAGATCGGCGGGCTCGGTGACCTCAAGCCGTCCCGAACGGTCCTTGGCGGGAAGGCCGTAAGGGTTGCCGGCCTTGGTGACGAACAGGCGTTCGCCGGCCTTGTCATCGAGGACGGGCATGCCACTGCCATCGCGCGAGAAGAGCTGCAGCGAGATCACCTGGTCGACGATTCCGGGGAGTTCGCGGCCCGCCTTCGAGCCCTCCATCTGCGGCTGCCAGGTGGTAATGTTGAATTCGTCGGTGACCTTTTCGAGGACGCCCACGAAGATCACCGTCTTTCCCGGTGCATGCTGCAGGTGCTTCAGGAGTCCGATCACCTCACGCCCCAGAAGCCCATAAGCGCCACGCGTATCGGGCTTGCCGGTCCGATCGGAAAAGGCCTCGGGGCGGGTCTTCGCCCAGGCCATGGCCTGGCGGGTCAAGTCGGTGATCGAGTCGACGAAGATGATGCTCTTCGCGGCGATCAACTGCACCAGATCGGGATAAAGCCCGGTCACATGCGCATGATGGGCGTCGCTGAAGAAGGAGTCGGCGGATGCGGCGGGATCGACGCCGCCGATCAGGCAAGCGATGCCGAGGGCATCGGTAAAGCTGCGGATGGGGATCGAGACCCCCGGCCAGTCCTGCACCGACTTCA
>JAGRLX010000235.1 GCA_020441605.1 Alphaproteobacteria bacterium | reverse complement strand
GATAAGAAACCGGGGCAAGGTCACGGCCGCCCCCTCCTTGGCGCTCCCCGCCGCGAACAGCGCATAGGGATTGGCGCAGTTCTCCATGACCGCAATTCTTGAATCCAGGCCAGCGCTTCGCGTTGTAGAACTGTAATTCCGCGCGCTCGCGATGAAACCGCGACGCTTGTTGTCCCATGCATCAAGATCTGCCAGGCCGATGGCAGCGTGATATTCGCTCATTTTTCCATTGATACTTGGTCCAACGCTGTCTCGGCTGTCGCAAAAGCCAAAGTTCAATGCACGAACGACTCTGCTGACAATGTCGGGGGGGCCAATGATCAGCCCACCTTCGGCTGTCGACAAGGTCTTTGTAGCGTGCAGACTGACGACGGCCGGAATACGACCCTCCGATATGGTCCTTGCTGGCAGGCCGTCGAAGCAAGCTGCCGCATCGATGATCACCGGAAGGCCGCTAGTGCGCTGAAATCGTTGCCAGCTGGCCAAATCGGGTTGTCGTCCGTAGGGTGCGGCAACCAGAACCAAAGAGGCGTTTTGGAGTTCCGGTATCTCGATCAGCTGCTCAGGATGGAGTGCCCACGAGTCTTCATCAACATCGGCCAGAAAAGGCACGTATCCGCAAGCACGTGCCGCAATGGCGGTGGCGACAAAAGTGTGGGCAGGGCAAATGCACAGTGGCCGATCATTGGTGGCGTAGCCAACTGTTGCCAGAATCGTGCCGATCAGGCCCGACGTGCCTGAGCTGGACAATGCAATGCAGTCCGTTCCAATGTGGTAATGACCTGATATGCGGCACTGCAACAGGTCATGCAATTGTCCATGGTTCGTGTAATACCGTGCTTGATCAATTGTGCGAAGATATTGTTCCAACTGCTCGAACCTGGGAAGGAGCGGCCGGCTGACTGGTATGGGCGGTGGCTCAATGGGCATCATTGTTCTACTTTCCATCAGTGTGTACATTAGATCTTCTGAGTGCGAACGCAGGCCTGTTGTCCTTGGAACCCGTGCCCGATTTCCTGTGTCCATCGGGTTGGACTGCGTACTCTGGCTTCGGTTGTTGGCAGCCCGAAGGCAGTCTCGCAGTCTTTCCGCAGGCTAACACTGATTGCATGAAACGTTGAAGATATCGTATTTTGAGCATGCGGGGTCTGATAATGTAGCGGGTGGCGAGTGTATTGGTCGGAACGCCGAGACTCCAATTTGCGTGGAGTGTACCTTCGAGCCTGGTCGATTTGGAAGCAGCCAATCATCCAAAACCCATTCATGTCTTCCTGGGTGCCAGTTCACAAAGCCTGCTTTTTGCTTGAGTGTGGACAAAACTATTAATATCAATGGCTTAACTTGCTTTTTTTGCTGAGGAGCAGATCAATGCCCTTTATCGAGTATGGAGGAAAGAGGATCCTGTTTATTCACATTCCCAAGACGGGCGGAACGACCATTGAAAACTGGTTGCGCAGCCTGGGACCAGTTCATTTCTACAGTTTTGGTGTTCCAACCGCGAGTCGGTGCACACCCCAACACTTCCGACGACAGGATTTTCGGGATTTTTTCGCTGATGGTTATTTCGACTACGCATTTACCATGGTTCGCAATCCTTATCACCGTATCGCAAGCGAGTATCGCATGAGGGCCATGATGCAGGGTGGAGGGTTCTTCAAGTCCTGGCCTTCCTTCAGTCTTTGGCTGGAGGACAACCTAGCCAAGCAGAAGTCGATGCCATTCCATCTCGATAATCACTTGCGCGCGCAATGGGAGTTCATTGGTTCGGATGTCGAGGTTTTCCGACTTGAAGATGGCATCGAGATCGCCCTGGAGAAAGTCTCATCGAAGTTGGGAGTGGCACATCCAATGGATATTCCGGTGGAAGCCAGTACGGTAGCGGCGCCCATTGCAGTGAATTGGGATCGTGTAGACCGCCTTCGTGTACAGGACCACTATTCCACTGACTTTAGGGAGTTCAACTATGCCATGTAGAGTAACTGCAACATGACCGCCCAGAACCTGTAGCGGGTAATCAGTCGCGATCGACCGATCACCCATACGTTCCTCGTTGTTCTGAACTCTTGCGCAACCCTCCGGTCGCAAACAAATCGACCCCCATCCTTTGCGCCGAGCGAGTTCTATGTTTCGCCTGCGGATATGGCAGGCAAATGGGAGATAAATGGCAGGAAACGGGAGTGGCCGGTTGCTGCCTGGCGATTATTGGATGGAACGATTTGCAGGATTGGTGCCGACCATCCACTCACGGTTTGCCGGGCCCGGACAGGCGTGGGTTTGGACCAACTACTCCATAGTCGCGGAGACTGCTGATGGTCCATGTTAAGCTTTTAACGATCCAATGAGGAAAAGACGAGTTCCAAGTGATCCATGTCGACAAAGACATTCAGGCCATGGGAATAGCGCCAGTTGGGCTGGTTGGTTGGCACAATCTGGTTGTAGCGATGCTGAAGGGCCTGGCTCAGTTGAATGACGCTCGGATTAACATACTCTGGCGAAAAGACTTCGATCACATTCTGCCGCGATCTCATGAAACCGCAATGGACGAACCCCGAACCGTGGGGCCCCATGAGCACTCTCATGTCGCGGTCGGAGGCAATTTGTTCAGCAAAGGTGAGTTCGCCGAAGTCGATTACGCTTATCCCGTGTGCACTGCAAAACTCTTCGACCTCCTCGGCATTTACAATCTCTTGCTTGCGCCGTGCAGACTTGCCTCGATCGAGCCAGATGCGTTCTCCTTGTCCGGCAATTCCTGACACAGCGCCATGCAGTCGGTCCCGCAGGTGCAGAAATACCATTGGATATCGATTCGCAAAGAAGTGGTGGATGATCGTCGTGTAATAGGCGCAACGATAGCGAACGGGTTCGGCGGCGACGATGACCCGCTCAGGTGAAATGTCGAGCATTGTGAGAGACTCTTCGCAGATCGGGGGCAAGCCCGGCGACAATACATAGTTTCCATCGAAACCGGAGTGCTCGAGCAGGACGACCTTGAGCAACTCTTCCGCCCAGTGGCCAAACGTCCGCGCGCACATGTTTCCAAGAATGCAAACATCCCTCGCCTCCGTGGTGACCTCGGCGAGATCGACAATGGCCTGTTCACGCGGAACCCGCCTCTGACCCAGCTTCAGGTGTGATTCATAAAGTACGGCTTCATGGGGTGAGAATCCGTGGCATACTTGTATCCCATAGGCTGGAAAGTAGAGCACATCCGAAACCCTGTAGATTCGTATGCCCTCTGCCCAGCCGCTGAGCATGGAAGTCCAGACAGCATCTCCGATATGCGCTTCGATGCTGAGGCACTTGAGGTCCAGTAGGTTCATGAGATTATTCTCGGGTCTCTCGCGGAGGGGTGCAGAATGCCAAGTCTTGCCACAATTGACCCAGAAATGCATGTTGAGTGTATGACAATTTACTTGGGTTTTGGTTATGGCGTCTGATCCGAAGGTGCTGCTAGTATGGGGTCAATACCCACGCTGGATGCCACCGGTTCAATTTTCGTCGCGACAGGTGACTCTGGCGGCCCGGTTGAAAGTGGCGCCGGGATTCAAAGACCAGGGATCCCTGAATTTCAACTATTTCTCAAGCTTCGAGCCACACGGCTGGCTCGAAGGTGGTGGCTTCGATCTCGGCGAATATTGCGACCGGCTTGGTCTGAGACGGGATTTTGACTTCATTGTCGTCCTGGCTGATCAGGACATGGGCATCTTTCCCAGCAATGTGAAGAGCTTCGGATGTCCGGCCATTTTGTTGATGGGAGACACGCATCATTTCGCGCGACCGATATCGACGCTCATCGACTACGTGCTTCGGGAGGGCTTTTGTGCCGTCGCGAGCCAATTCACTGCGCACCATTTGCATTGGTTCAACAAGGCCGGTGTCGCTCGCGTCGGGTGGGCGCCGGGGCTCATGACCACGAACGTCGCTCAAGCCCCCGCGCGCGTCCGCAAGGATGCGACTGTCTTTGTTGGACACACCTGGAAATATCATCTTTATCGCTACGAATTGTTGCAACTTGTCAAGGCTGCCCGGTTTCCCATCGAGATATTGACGGCAACTCGTGAGGAGGCTGCCGAGCGCTATGCGAATACCTTGATCTCGTTCAACTGCAGTCTGAATGGCGACGTGAATATTCGCAATTATGAAGTTCTGGCTTCCGGGGGCTTTCTGCTGACGGATCTGCTTCATGAAGCAAGCGGTTTTGCTACGCTCTTTCGGCCGGGGGAAGCATGCGACTGTTATGCCGGCGGCGAAGACTTGTTGAGCAAGATCGACTTCTACAGGCGTAATCCTGAATCGGCGATCGCGATTGCCCTTAGGGGACAGAAACTCTTCCGTGAACAACTGAATGCGGAACGAGCCCTGCAGCGGTTCAGGAAATATTTCTTTGAAGGCGACGATGGCGCGCTGTTGCTGCCGCCGGATCCTCGTCTTGATGAGGCTCTAGACCCCAACTGGCGCGACAGACTTACGGTTTACGAGGATGTGCAAGAACTTCATCGCCGGAACCCTTCAATCGAAGTAAGGGTGGACTCCACCGCGTCTTGGTTCGTTGCCAGCGACCTGGGCGATTTGTCTCGTGTCCGAGTTGTCACCGCGTCCAGCGACAAGGAGGCAGGCGACTATGCTGTTACAGCTTGACCCCGGCGATCTGCGCCGGCAGGCTGATCGCACGCCCGAGTCGAGTGGCTATTCTCATGCGGATTATGCCGCGAGCTTCGCAGGTTTTGGCACGCCGCACCGGCTAGAGGCATCGAATGGATGGTGTCTTGCACGACCGGTTCCAGGTGGTGGTCATCGCGATTTGATTGGTCTCTATCCATTCTTGTGTTGCGAGGATTATGGAGCGCTTGCCGAAGATTTTCGGTGCTTGAAGAGTGGCATGGTTTCACTGGCGGCCGTGCCGGACCCGATGCAGGCGCTGCCAACCGAATTGGAAGCAGTCTTTGACACAGTGGTGCCCTACAAGACGCATTACATTGCCGATCTCGAAGTGCCGTTCTCCCGCTACATGACGAGGCACCATCGTCGCTATGTCGGGAAGGCCCTTGCCCACATCACCATAGAGCACGCTGCACGGCCCGTTGTTCATGCAGACGAGTGGGCTTTACTCTACTCCCATCTCGTTACGCGACGGGGAATAGCGGGACTGCGTGCATTTGATCCGCATTCGCTAGGCCTTCAACTCGCCGTACCGGGATGCCACTATTTTCGGGCCAGGAGGGATGATCAGACTGTGGGTGCTCTTGTCTGTTACCTTGATCGCGGCGTTGCCTATGCCCATTTGATTTCGACTACTCCGCTTGGACAGACTATGCTTGCCCAATATGCACTCTACTGGCAGGCTATCGAGTATTTTCGCGGACATGCGCGATGGTTCGCGTTGGGAGGGACTGCGGGATCCGAGGAACCGGAGACGGGTGGTCTCGCGTTCTTCAAGCGCGGATGGGCGACAGGATCATGCGTTGCCTATTTCTGCAGCAAAATTTTGGATCTGGAGACCTATGAGAACCTGGTTGCAAGATATGGTGCTGCTGCCGGAGGTTTCTTTCCGGCCTACCGGCATGGAGGCTTCTGATGGAAGGTGAGCAGCGAGGCACCCGGCGGCCCAATGTGGAAGCTCTGTCCAAGCCAATAGAGGAGAGTGTTTCCCAAGCTGGCGTGACGCCACAATCGGTATGGCTAGACCGCGTCAATGCTGTCGAGAAGGGGGTTCGGCGCGCGGAGGCCATTTGTCGAATGCTTGATCGAGACCGGGACTTCACCATTGTCGATATCGGATGTGGTCCGGGCCTCGCACTGGACTTTCTCGAAGATCGGTTTGGGAACTTGCGAGACCGCTATCTGGGTGTCGACATCAGTCCTCTCTTGATCGAGGCGGCCCGGGCGCGCCGGCCCGGTTATCGCTTTGATGTGCGGGATATTCTTGCATATCCTTTGTCAGAGCGCTCATTCGACTACGCCATTATCAATGGAGTCATTACGGCCAAGTATGGTTTGAACCATGACGACATGGAAACATTCGCGACCACTTTGCTGAGTTCTGTTTGGGGCACCGCGACCAAAGCCATGGCATTCAATGTGATGAGCATCCACGTTGACTGGATGAGGGATGATCTTTTCCACTGGCCGATGGATCGGGCCGCGTCATTTTGCACCAGTACCCTGTCACGTCACATCAACATTCTCGCCGACTATGGCCTCTATGAATACACGGTCCAAGTGTTCCGGGAGCGTCGGCCGATCGGGTACATTCCGACGCAGTGGCAGGGTGAGGACGGGGCATGACCAGCATCAGTTTTGTCTTGACGAGTTGTGGACGCTTCGACCTGCTAGAACAGACGCTTGACAGCTTCTTCCACTTCAACACGGCGCCGATACGCCAGTTCATCGTGGTGGAGGACAGTGGAGAGACTGGTGTCGAAGCGCTGTTGCGCAAGTACCCGGCAAGCTTTGAGGTGATCGTCAATCACGAAACACGTGGGCAGATTGCCAGCATCGATGCCGCCTACAGAAGGGTCAGTGAACCCCTTATCTTTCACTGCGAGGATGATTGGCTGTTCTTGAGGCCTGGATTCATCGAGGACTCGATCAAAGTGATCGAGGTCGATTCCGCGGCCTCGATGGTCAACCTCGTCATTCCCGGCATCCTACCCGAAATGGACGAGGTGCTCGAAAGCTATGACCTGAAAACCGTTGACGGCGTATCCTACCGCGTCTTGGCATCGGACTCCCACGTCCTTTGGTTTGGCTATTCGTTCAATCCCGGTCTTCGGCGCACGGCCGACTATGCGCAATTGGGTAGCTTCCAGTCGATCGGCCATGAGTCCGACCTCAGTCTGCATTTCAAGTCGCGTGGCATGGGGATTGCCGTTCTGGAAAACCGGGCCTGTACTCACCTGGGTGAACATCGACACGTGAAGGATCGGGTCTTTCCCATCACGCAGAGCAAGGCCTTCAAGATCTATTGGAAGCAGAAGATTGGATCGAAATGAGAGGTGCTGGTCACCATTGCTGTGCAAGACCGATACCCCGCATGGTCGAAGCGTCTTCTTCGCGGACAGCACCAATATAATAGATGGCGACTTCCGAGTAGGGCGGTCCGAGGTCTCCCACAAAAGCTATGCGCATCCCGTTGTTCTCGATCATCCTGGAGAAGTCCGATACGCGGGAGAGATTTGAATTCTCCTGGATGAGGACGACCCCTGAGGGATTCAAGTTCTGTTTGACACGCCGCCAGAACCGGCGGTGGAGCTGCCATTCGTTGTCCATGTAGATCAATGGATTGTTACCCCATTCCCGAATGATTCTGTTGGTTCCAGAATGGGGTGGATTGCTCACCACGAGGTCCCATTTTTCGGACTTGGGAATCCCGTCCAGGTTGTCGGAATGATAAACGGACACGCGGTCGCCCAGGTTGTTCTTCTTCACCGTGTACCGACAGGCTTCAACCGCCTCTGGGTTCACGTCGGCCAAGCAAAGCGAGTCACATAATCCGTGGGCGAGCATCGAAAATCCTATGAACGCCGGCCCCGAACACCATTCAAACACTCTCTTGGGCTTCGTCGGCAATGTCCGCACGGCCCGAAGATAATCCTGTCCAAAGTCCTGTCCCCCGCCGTCCAGCCTGAAGTAATAGCTGACGTCGATGTTCGCGAATGTGACGGTGGCATACTCGGTCTTGCCTGGAATGTGGGCAGGTTGGGCTTCAGTCTCTCCCATCGTCAATGTCCTCTGTCGAACTCGTCTGGAACTCGTTGGTGGTGGCTTTTGGCTGTTTGGTGGCGATCAGGTTGTGATCTGCGAAGTAGACGGCATCGATGGGTGTACGGGCAAAGGTTGCGAGTGCGTCGTCCGGTGTTTCGACGATTGGCTCGCGATCATTGAACGAGGTGTTGAGCAGCACC
>JAGRLX010000234.1 GCA_020441605.1 Alphaproteobacteria bacterium | reverse complement strand
TGATCATCGGCAAGCAGCGCCACGGCCCCACCGGCATCGTCGAACTGCAATTCGACGCCAGCCTGACCAAGTTCCAGAACCTCGCCCGCGACGAATACCTGCCGGAGCAGTTCGGGTGAGTGGCGACGCCACCGTCACGCTGCCGTCGGGCGAGACGCTTCCCGCACTCGGCATCGGCACCTGGCACATGGGCGAAAGTTCCGCCAGCCGCAAAGGCGAAATCGCCGCGCTGAAGACCGCCGTCGACCTGGGCATGACGGTGATCGATACCGCCGAAATGTATGCCAACGGCGGTGCCGAGACCGTGGTGGCGGAGGCTATCGCCGGGCAGCGCGGCAAGGTCTTCGTTGTCAGCAAGGTGCTGCCGTCAAATGCCTCCCTCAAGGGAACGATCGCCGCCTGCGAGCGGAGCCTCGCCCGGCTCCGGACCGACATGATCGACCTCTACCTGCTGCACTGGCGGGGCGGCACGCCGCTGGCCGAAACCGTGCGGGCCTTCGAGGATCTCCAGCGCGCCGGCAAGATCCGCCATTGGGGCGTGAGCAACTTCGACATCGACGACCTGGAAGAGCTTGCCGGCATCGCCACTGGCTGTGCGGCCAACCAGGTGCAATACAACCTCGACTCGCGCGGTATCGAATGGGATCTCCTCGCCTGGCAGCAGCAGCGCAACATGCCGCTGATGGCCTATTGTCCGTTGGGCGGCGGCGATCTGACCCACAGCGCAGCACTAGCGCCCTTGGCCCGAAAACATGGCGTTTCGCCCGCCACCGTCGCCCTCGCCTTCCTGCTGTCGAAACCCGGCGTGCAGGCCATTCCGAAGTCGTCGCGGCCGGAACGCGTGGCCGAACTGGCCCGCGCCCGCGACGTGGTGCTGGATGGCGAAGACCTGAAATCCCTTGACCGCAGCTTTCCGCCGCCCCGGCGCAAACATTCGCTGGCAATGACCTAACGTGGCGGTCTGCAGACTTGATCCCGCCGCCCTCTCCCCTTAAGGCATGCGCAGGATACCGAGGCCCGAGATGACAACGACCCCGAAAGACCTCGCCGGCGCCGTGCTCACCATCGACCTGGTGGCATTGCAGAACAACTGGCGGCTGCTTGCCAGGCAGGCGGGCTCCGCCCAGTGTGGCGCGGCCGTGAAGGGCAATGCCTATGGCCTGGGGATCAAGCCCGTGGCCCACGCCCTGTGGGACGCCGGCTGCCGCAGCTTTTTCGTGGCGAGGCCCAAGGAAGGCGAAGAGCTGCGCGCCGTTCTTCCCGCCGCCACCATCTATGTTCTCGACGGGCTCTTTGCCGGCCAGGCCGAATTCTATGCCAAGCTCAATCTCTGCCCGGCGCTCATCACCATCGACGAGGCGCGCGAATGGGCGGCCTTCGGACGCGCCTATGGCCGCAAACTGCCCTGCGCGCTGCACGTCGACACCGGCATCAACCGGCTTGGCTTTTCCATGGCTGAATTCGATGCCTTGCTGGCCGATACGTTCTTGATGGAGGGGCTTAACGTCAGCCTGCTGATGAGCCATCTCGCCTGCGCCGACGATCCGTCCCACCCATTGAACGGCAGGCAGCGCGAGGCCTTTGCCGCGGTGCGCGGCCGACTTCCGGGCGTGGCCGCGAGCCTCTCCAACTCCAGCGGCATCTTCCTTGGCGACGGCTTCACCCACGATCTGGTGCGGCCCGGCATCGCGCTCTATGGTGGCAATCCAACCCCCGAGAAACCCAACCCCATGGGAGCCGTCGCCCACCTGGAAGGAACGGTGATGCAGCTACGCCAGGTCAAACCGGGCGAGACCGTAGGCTATGGCGCCACCTGGGAGGCCAGGCGACTCAGCACCATCGCCATTCTGGGCGCTGGCTACAAGGACGGCGTTCCGCGGGCTCTTTCGTCGAAGGCCGTCGACGGACCGGCCCAGGTCTTCATCGGCGGCAAGCGCTGCCCGATCATCGGCCGCATCTCCATGGACATGATGGCGATCGACATCACCGGCCTCATGCCGCATTCGGTGGTGCGCGGCACCAGGGCGGAGATCCTCGGCGGCCACATCGCCATCGACGAGGCCGCCGCCTGGGCTGGAACAATTTCCTACGAGTTGCTGACCCGCCTCGGCAGCCGCTATGCAAGACTCTACACAGGCCTCGAATCGGATACCGTTGCGTGAACCCCTTTGCCCTCATCGGCCGCGCCGTGCTGCATCTCTGCGACGAGGTGGGACGGGTCACGCTGTTCATCAGGGACAGCCTCATTCAGGGCCTGACGCCGACCATCTTCCTGCGCCAAATCCTCGATCAGATGATGCGCATCGGCTATTTTTCCTTGCCCGTCGTGGGTCTCACCGCCTTCTTCACCGGCGGCGCGCTGGCCCTCCAGATCTATCTGGGGTCTTCCCGCTTCAACGCCGAAAGCCTGGTTGCTTCCATCGTCGCCCTTGGCATTACCCGCGAACTGGGCCCGGTGCTGGCCGGCCTGATGGTGGCGGGACGCGTGGGCGCCGCCATCGCCGCCGAACTCGGCACCATGCGGGTGACCGAACAGATCGACGCGCTGGTGACGCTGGCCACCAATCCGTTCAAGTATCTGGTGGGACCGCGCATCATCGCTGCCGTTGTGACCCTACCCCTGCTCGTCGCCATCGGCGACACCATCGGCATCATGGGCGGCTATATCGTCGGCACCCGCTCGCTGGGCTTCAACGAATATGCCTATCTCAAGAACACCGCCGATTTTCTCGAGGTCGACGACGTCACATCGGGCCTGATCAAGGCCGCCGTCTTCGGCTTCATTATCGCGGTGATGGGTTGCTACCACGGCTTCAATTCCAGGGGTGGCGCGGCAGGCGTTGGCCGGGCGACCACCAATGCCGTTGTCTCCTCCGCCATCCTGATCCTGGCGGCGAACTTTGTGCTCACCTCGCTGCTGTTCGCGGAGTGATGCGATGGCCGAGGGTCACATTGTTCTCGAGGGTGTGAAGAAGAGCTTTGGGCCCAAGCATGTGCTGAACGGGGTCAACCTCTCCGTTCCCAAGGGCCATTCACTGGTGGTGATCGGCGGCTCCGGCACCGGCAAGTCGGTGATGCTGAAATGCGTTCTCGGCATTCTGCACCCCGACGCTGGCTCCATCCGGGTCGCCGGCGAAGAGGTGGTGGGATTGAAGGGCGCAGCGCGCGACGCCTATCTGCAGCGCTTCGGCATGCTGTTCCAGGGCGCTGCCCTCTTCGACTCGCTCTCGGTCTGGCAGAATGTCGCTTTCGGCCTGATCCAGGGCCGCCATATGGCCCGCGCCAAGGCCCGCGATATCGCCATCGAGAAGCTGGCACAAGTGGGTCTGGGTCCCGAAGTGGCCGGCCTCTATCCCGCCGAACTCTCCGGCGGCATGCAGAAGCGCGTGGGGCTTGCCCGCGCCATCGCTGCCGACCCCGAGATCATCTTCTTCGACGAGCCGACGACAGGCCTCGACCCGATCATGGCCGACGTCATCAACAATCTGATCGTCGACTGCGTCAAACGGCTCGGCGCCACCACCATCTCGATCACCCATGACATGGCCTCGGCCCGCAAGATCGCCGACGACATTGCCATGATCCACAAGGGTGAGATCCTCTGGCAGGGACCGGCGAAGACGATCGACGACAGCGGCAACCCCTACGTCGAGCAATTCATCCACGGCAGCGCCGAAGGCCCGATCCAGATGGATGTGCTGAAGCCCTGACCGTGCAGGACTGGCGCAGTCAGCGTGACCTCGAGTCCTCGATCTGGGCCAGCAGGCGCTCATAGGCCGCCGGCCGCTGCACACCAGGCGAGCCGTAGGGGTTCTCAAACGCATAGATGAAGAACAGAATCAGCCCGGTGAACCCGCCGAAGAGCGAGATGAGCGTGAGGTTCACCCGGTTGGGCGGAAATGTATAGTATGCCAGCGCAATGAAGATGACGCCGGCAACGGCGGCAAACCAAAACATCATGCTTACCGAATTGTCGCCGTGGTTCTCGCGTTTGACCCGCGCTTCGGCGATCGCGTGGATCTGCACCAGCATGTGATCGCGAAGGCTCCTCTCACGGTCGTTTGCCGGTGTGAGATCGAGGATGGCCGTATAGGCGGCATCCCACGCGCCCCAGGCCTTGCCCAAGAGGCGTCCGGTTTCGTCAAGATGTCTCCACTCCTCGCCGATGACCATGCCGACATAGGAAAACATCGCGTCCTGGATCTTCTTTTCCGATTCTCCGCCATAACGGTCTGCATCGAAGTAGACATCGGCGATCGCATTCGCCTCGATCGCGCTCTCATAGCGAAGCTGCTGATAGTCGACCATCTCCTGGGCAAAGACCAATGCCAGAATCAACCCATGCAAGGCCGAGATGCGAAATACGACCGAACCGGCGAGATCCTTGGTATGAGGTTCGGGGGCAGCACCGGCAAGGCCTCGCATCAGGGCATAGCAGAGGAGCGTGACCGCAGCAGCGCCCGCAACAAACACAAACCCTATCGCGATCGTCTGGATCATCGCCCCACCACGCCTTGAAATCCCCGCATCTCAGATGTGCGGAGGACACTGCCAAATTACCGGCAGAATCGCAATTTGCCAAAAGAGAAAGGCCGCTGTCTCCAGCGGCCTTTCCGTGAGATGCGTGCGAGCGCAACTCAATTGGCAATCGTCAGACGCGCCCTCCGGCGCAAACGACGATCCGCACGAGGCTTGCTCCCAACGCAGTGAACTCACTCGACATCGGATCACCTCCTTTCAATTGTTGACACCGGGACCAATCTGGGACCGTTCGCCGACGATTTCAAGGGGCTTCGCTGCGGCCCGTTTCACCGGCGCCAGAAGGTCATGCGACCGGTGCGCGCGTCGATGCGAACCGTATACCAGCGGTGGTGGCGTTTGGCCCTGTAGTGATAGTAGCGAGGCGTGCAATCCGTCGCCCGCACCGAAGAGAAACCGCGGCGATCGACGATGCGCCGCCCTTCACTGCAAGTCAGACGATGCCGATAGCGGCCGTGATAGTAGCCGGGTCCATCCCAATATGGCAGGCCGGGAATGCCAATCCAGATGCCGATATGGGTCTTGGCTTCGGCTTCCTGTGGGGCCGAAAAGGTCAGGACACCTGCGACGATGGCCGCTACGAGGCCCGCGCGAGAGAGAATCGATCTAAACATGGTGAGGTCCTTTCAACTTTGTGGTTGGCGGAGGTCCGCACCGGCGCCGCTCCGGTGTGCGCCCTTCATGAAGATGCTTCATGAGGCTCAGCGACCGCCTGTCTTTAGATCACGCAGACCCATGGCCTGCATTGATGGAGATCAACCTGCCGACAACCCCAAATGCCGGGATGAGTATTGCCGCAGCACCAAGGTGTTGCCATAGTCCGCCGTCCCGAACCAACACGCAAAGGCAATCATGACCACGGCAGACATCATCATCACCAATGCCCGCATTCTGACCATGGATCCGCTCTGGCCCCGGGCCGAGGCGCTCGCGATCGCGGGCAATCGGATTCTGCGGGTAGGAAGCAGGGCTGATGTCGCGGCGTTCAAGGCCAAACATACCCGGATGATCGACGCGGCACACAAGACAGTGATGCCCGGCATCGTTGAAGGTCATGTTCACCTGTTCGGCGGAGGAGTTGAGCTGAGCAATCTCTTGCTCAATGGTATCAATGGGTTCGAGGCGATATCGGATTCTGTTTCTCAATATCGCAGGAAGCACCCGGGCGATCGCGTGGTGGTGGCGACCGGCATCACCCATGAGGGCTTCGGGCCAGGCGTGCCGATCACCCGGCAACTGCTCGATCGCATCGTTTCCGATGTGCCCTTCATCGTCGGCTGCTTCGACCGTCATACCATGTGGGCCAACACCAAGGCACTCGAGGAGGCGGGCATCCTGCATGGCCGCCACCTGCCGGTCGGCAACGAGATCGTGCTCGACGCCCAGGGCCTCGCCACCGGCGAACTGCGCGAGCCAGCCGCCTACATGATTGTCCAGGCACTCACCCCCACAGGCGGGCGCGAATGGATGGGCATGACCACGGCGGAAGATCCGGTTCCGCCGGCGACACCCGAGCAGCGTGCCATGGATACGCGCTTTCTCAAGCAGGGCATCGCCCATGCCGCATCCCTTGGCATCACCTCGATGCACAACATGGATGGCAACTGGTATCAGCTTGAATTGCTCCAGGCGCTGCTCGACAATGGCGAGCTCGATGCGCGGGTCGAGATCCCCTTCCACCATAAGAATTATTTCGACGTGTCGCGTGTCGACGAGGCGGTGGACATGCGCGCCAAATATCACGGCGACATGCTCCATTGCGACCGGGTGAAGATCTTCATCGACGGCGTGATGGAAACACTGACGGCACTGATGCTCGATGACTATCCCGGCCATCCGGGCAACACCGGCGCACCGCTGTTTACCGCCGAGGACTTCACTGCCCTGGTCACCCGCGCCGACAGGCACGGCCTGCAGATCTCGACCCATGCCATCGGCGACGGCGCCGTGCGCCGTACCCTCGACGGTTACGAGGCGGCACGCAACAGCAACGGCCCGCGCGACTCGCGCCATCGCATCGAACACATCGAACTGATCGACCCGGCTGACATTCCGCGCCTCAAGCAGCTTGGCGTCATCGCATCGCTGCAACCGATCGCCGGCATCGGCGTGCCGGGCAATCCGCCAGAACCGATCCTGTCGCGGGTGGGCGACAAGCTTCCCTATGCCTATGCTTGGCAGACCATCCGCGACTCGGGCGCAGTGGTCGCTTTTTCCTCAGACTGGCCGGTGGCCCCGCTCGACCCCTTCCTCGGCATGCAGGCGGCAATGACCAGCAGGTCCATCCGCAACGACTGCAAGCCCCAGGCCCAAAGCCTTTCGGATACGCTGCACGGCTTCACCGCGGCCGGGGCCTACATGGAATTCATGGACGACCGCAAGGGCATGGTGAAGGAAGGCTATCTGGCTGACGTGATTGTGCTCGACGCCGACCTAGAACGCACGCCGGCCGATGGCGTGGCCAGCGTGAAGCCGGTGGCCACGATCTGCGACGGGCGGATCGTGTTCGAACGTTGAGCGGGAGGCTCAGTCGCCAAACGCCAAGCGGGCGATGACCGGCAGATGGTCCGAACCAGCCATCGCACCGAGCGCCGCCGACACGGCCGTCACGTCCGGCGGCACCAGGACCTGATCGATCGGCAACATCGGAATACGGCCGATGCCGGGAAGACCCACCTGCCAGCTTAACCGCAGCCCCCCTGCCACGCGCGTACCGGTCGCCTTTGCGACCCGCGCCACATTGTGGCTCCAAGGCGCGGCGTTGAAATCGCCACCGAGGATCGTCGGCTGTGGCAGGGCGCTAAACGCCTCGGCAAGACGATCGATCTGCCCG
Source organism: Alphaproteobacteria bacterium (assembly GCA_020441605.1). The sequence goes on along the minus strand of JAGRLX010000234.1, from coordinate 1,713 downwards.
GACTGCTCATAGGGAAAGGGCCAGTGCAGGTGCAGCGACGCCATGGTGACCGCTCTACCCCTGATCTCGGTGCGCAACCACGCAAACCCCTCACCTTCCGCGCAGCCCTGCTGCACCGCCGGCGTCCGTGACAGGACGGCAACCCCGCCAACGGTCCTGAACGGGCACACAACCTGGTAGGGATAATCCGGCTCGAGCTCCTGAAGGATCTCCGTTGTCTTCCTGGAAACCTCCTGCAAGGTAACGACGTCGGCATCGGCAGCCCTGATCTGGACCGCGATTTCGCGTGGCGTCGGATTCCGGAACAGGCTGTTGTACTGGACCAGCACCAGATCAGGTCTCCCCACAGCAGCGTCGGCATTCGGCACGGCCGGCGCCAGACTGGCCAGGCTTGCTGCCGCGACCACCATACCTGCCGCCGCAAAACGGGGCGCCCTGACAAGCATCACCAGCCCGGACGCGAGCCCGAGCGCCACCGCCAGGTGGAGGCGGAAATGCGCCACCGAATCGAACACCGGATGCACGGCTTGGCCAAAGCCCGCAACCTGGGCCCCAGCAAGCAAGAATACCGCGGCCCGCAACCCCCAACCCAAGACGGCCCTCAACGCATCACCTCATATTGCCGCCACAGAGAATGGGGCAAAGATGACCGAATGAGGGCCGCCTCTGGCAGGTCACTCGGCGGCGAAGCAATAGAACTTGCCGGCCCCGCCAGTCTTGACCAGGGCCTCCTGGCTGCAACCGGCCGAGCCGTGTGACGAGTTCCACGACATCATGTGGCGGGTTTCCTTGAGACCCCGGCGGTCATGATGGCCGACGATGGCGGAACCCTCACTGTTGCTGGTCCAGTTCTGGCAGGTGGTATCGCCGCCTGCAGTCGAATACATGCCATTGGGATCCGAGCCGGTGAGGATGTCATGCTCGTTGGGCTTGTCGCCGCGGCCATTCACCAGCCCTCCCGTCTCAGTGAGAGCGGTGTCCTTGGTGAGATTGTTCTTGTCGGAGTGCAACTCGTCCACCGAAGTGGCGACGACCACACCGTTGAAATTCTGCCACGGCCCCTTGCCGATCCGGTCCCGCGCGTTGACTCCTGCCTCGCCTTGCGGCGCGGTGGTGCTGAGATAGGCTTTCCAATTGGTCTTGGCCGAGCCCGCCGCCTTGGCCAGGGACGCGCAGTAGGCGTCGGCACCCTCGAGCCCGCCGAGATTGGCACCGTCGCCCTTGCCCGTGCTCGTTACAAAGAAACTCATCGACGCCGCATCGGCAAGAGCCGGCCCGGCAAAAACTCCCGCCAGCAGCATGGCAGACGAAACGGCGACAACGGTCTTGATCATGGTAACCTCCCTGCACGGTGTTTGACAGACGACACACGAAGTGCCCCACCGATGTTTACGCCAGCGTGTGGAACTTGGTTCCATCACGATCATGTCAACGGAGGCCAAAGAGGAAATTCAAAAGGAGCGGAGGCCGTCCCGCGCTCCGCTCCCACATGATCAGGCCGGTTTGACCTCGATCTTCTGCGCCTTGGACTTGGCCTCGGGCAGCTTCGGCAGTGTAACCGTCAGAACTCCCTTGTCAAATGCCGCCTGGACCTTGTCGGCGTCAATCTCGGCAGGAACCGAGAAACTCCGCTCGAACATTCCATAGGAGCGCTCGACCACATGGTAGTCCTTCTTCTTCTCGTCCTTTTCTTCCTTCTTCTCACCCTTGATG
>JAGRLX010000233.1 GCA_020441605.1 Alphaproteobacteria bacterium | reverse complement strand
CTGCTGAAACACGCCTGGCTGCCGATCTTCATCCTGGGCTGGTCGGCGACGGCCTTTGCGCTGCAGACGGTGCGGGCGCTGATGTCGGACGAGATCGGCAAGCTCTATGTCACCGCCGCCGCGGCGCGGGGGGTACATGGGCGGAAGCTCTTGTGGAACTACCCGGCGCGGCATGCGCTGGGGCCGATCGTCAACTCGCTCGGGTTCGACCTGAACCGGATTTTCAACGAACTGCCCATCGTGGCGCTGATCCTGACCCTGACGGATGCGGGCGCGCTGCTGATCGAGGCGCTGGCGCGGTCGAACGACCAGCAGCTGGCGGGGGCGATCATCTTTCTTCTCACGGCGTCGATCGTGGCGCTCAATTTCGCAACCGACGTGCTGCTCGCCGTACTCGATCCGCGCGTCCGCAAGAGCATCCTGCGGTGACCGAATGAGCATGACCGATACCCAAGCCCCGACCACCGCCGACCAGAAGGCGAAAGAGGCCTATTTCACGGCATCGCAGCGCCAGCTGATCTGGGCCCGGTTCAAGAAGCAACGCTCGGCGATGATTGCCGCGGTGGTGCTGATCGTGCTGATCCTGTCCGGCCTCTTCGCGCCGTTCCTGACGCCTTATGACCCGACCATCGCGGGACGGGACAAGGACTATACCAACGGGGCGCCGCAGATTCCGAAGTTCTGCGACAAGAACGGCTGTTCCTTCCGCCCCTTCATCCACCCGGTCGAGCGCGAGCGGTCGATCAAGACCAATTTCCGCTGGGTGACCAAGATCAACGACGACAAGCGCGCCTATGTGCATTTCTTCGTCACCGGCTCGGACTACAAGCTGTTCGGCTTCATTCCGGGCAATATCCACCTGTTCGGGGTGGATCAGGGCTTTATCCACCTGTTCGGCACTGACGAGTCGGGCAAGGACATCTTCGGGCGCACGCTGCATGCGATCTGGACCTCGCTGGAGGTGGGCTCGCTGGGCGTGTTCATCTCCTTCGTGCTGGCCCTGGTGATCGGAGGGGTGTCCGGCTATTACGGCGGCAAGATCGACAGCGTGATCCAGATGATAACGGATGCGGTGCGAACGGTGCCGGCGATTCCGCTGTTCATGGCCATCGCCGCCTTCATGCCCGACCACTGGTCGTCCGAGACGCGGTTCTTTGTCATATCCATCATCCTGGGCTTTATCGGCTGGCCGACACTGGCCCGGCGGATCCGCACCCACCTGCTGACCGAGCGCAATCAGGAATATGTTCTGGCGGCCGAGCTGTGCGGCGCGCCGCCCCGCCATATCATCCGGCGCCACCTTCTGCCCTCGTTCACCAGCTATATCATCGTCGATCTCATGATCTCGTTTCCCTATATGGTGCGCTCGGAAACGGCGCTGAGCTTCATCGGGCTGGGGCTGAAGGACCCCGTGAACTCGCTGGGGTCGCTGTTGCAGAACGTGACCAGCGCGGATGTGCTGCTGAACTACCAGTGGTATTTCATCCCGGTGCTGTTCTTCATCGCGCTGGTGATGGCCTTTGTCTTTGTTGGCGACGGGCTGCGTGATGCGGCCGATCCCTATTCGGATACCCACAAATGAGCGCGCTGATCGAGGTCAGGAACCTGACGCTCAAGTTCCGCACCGACGAAGGGCTGGTGACGGCGGTGGACGATGTGAGCTTTTCGCTCGACCGCGGCGCGGTGATGGGGCTGGTGGGGGAAAGCGGGTCGGGCAAGTCGGTGCTGGCGAAGTCGCTGATGCATCTGAATGCGCGGAACGCGGTTTACTCGCCCGAGTCGAAGATCACCCTGCACACCGACGCCGGGCCGGTGGACGTGCTATCGCTGAAGCGTCCTTCGGAGCTGAAAGTGGTCCGGGGTGGGGCGATCTCGATGATCTTTCAGGAGCCGATGGCCTCGTTCGCGCCGGCGATCACCATCGGAAAACAGATGGTCGAGCAGTTGCAGCTGCACGGGAGCATGACCACGGCGCGGGCCAAGGAGATCTCGGTCGAGATGCTGGACCGGGTGGGGATTTCGGATGCGGCGCGACGGTTCGATCAATATGCCTTTGAGCTGTCGGGAGGGATGCGGCAGCGGGCGATGATCGCGATGGCGCTGTCGACCAAGCCGAAGCTCTTGATCGCGGACGAGCCGACGACGGCGCTGGATGTGACCATCCAGGCACAGGTGATCGACCTGATGAAGGATCTGGTGG
>JAGRLX010000024.1 GCA_020441605.1 Alphaproteobacteria bacterium | reverse complement strand
CCGCACTGCAACGGCATGGGCTATCGCGACGCCAGCGCCTTGGCGGCCATGCGCGGCATGAAGGCCGAAGGCGGCTGGGCCGTGGTCTGCACTGAGATGGTCGAGATCCATCACGGCGCCGATGTCTCGCCCTATGTCGAGTTGCGCATCTGGAACGATCAGGACATCCCGATGCTGGCCCGCATCGCCGACCGCATCCATGCCCATGACTCCCTCGCCGGCATCGAGCTCTGCCATTCCGGCTATACGGCGGTGAATCTGTGGTCGCGCGAGGTGCCCATCGCCGCCAGCGCCATGCCGGCGGCCAGCTATTATCACGATCCGGTCCAGGCCCGTGGCATGGACAAGGAGGACATCCGCAACCTGCGCCGCGCCCATCGTGCGGCGGCACTCCGGGCCAGGGCTGCAGGTTACGATCTGGTCTATGTCTATGCTGGCCACGGCCTTGGCATCTTCCAGCACTTCCTGTCTCGGGCGACGAACTTCCGATCAGACGAATATGGCGGCTCGCTCGAAAACCGCGCCCGACTCCTGCGCGAAGTGATTGAGGACACCAAGGATGCGGTCGGCGATCGCTGTGCGGTACCGGTGCGCATCGCCATGAACGAGTTCCAGGGCGCGGCCGGCCTCGAGCCCGCGGAAGTCGAGGATGCGATTGCCCTGATGGCAGAACTGCCCGACCTCTGGGACCTGTCGCTGTCGAGTTGGTCGAAGGACTCGCAGACTTCGCGCTTCGCCGAGGAAGGCTTTCAGGAACCCCATATCAAGGGCGTCAAGAAACTCACCAGCAAGCCGGTGGTCGGCGTCGGACGCTACACGTCACCCGATACGATGGTGCGTGTGATCCGCCAGGGCATCATGGACATGATCGGTGCGGCGCGGCCCTCGATCGCTGATCCCTTCCTGCCGAAGAAGATCGAGGACGGGCGGCTCGACGACATTCGCGAATGCATCGGCTGCAACATCTGCGTCACCCATGATTTTACCATGACGCCGCTGCGCTGCACCCAGAACCCCAGCATGGGCGAGGAGTGGCGCCGCGGCTGGCACCCGGAAATCATTCGCACCAGGTCGACCGATGCCCATGTGCTGGTGATAGGGGCTGGACCGGCGGGTCTCGAGGCGGGGCGCGCCCTTGGCCAGCGGGGCTATCAGGTGACCATCGCTGATGCGGCGTCCGAGGCCGGTGGCCGGGTTGCGCGCGAATGCCGTCTGCCGGGGCTTGCCGCCTGGGGCCGGGTCCGCGACTGGCGGCTGCTGCAGATCGGCAAGATGGCCAATGTCGCGCTCTACCTGGAAAGCGAAATGTCCGCCGCGGCGATTGCCGAGCTGGGTGCCGACCATGTGCTCGTCGCCGCCGGCGCCGCCTGGCGCCGCGATGGCACCGGCCGCCATCATGTCAGACCCATCGTCATGGCACCCGGCGCCGATGTCTTGACACCCGACGATCTCATGGCCGGCAAACGCCCTGCAAGCCGTGACGTGGTGATCTTCGACGACGATCACTATTACATGGGAGGCGTACTCGCCGAATTGCTGCGCAAGGAAGATTATACCGTGACCCTGGTCACGCCCGCGGCCCTGGCCTCGGCTTTCACCAAGGCATCGCTTGAACAGGCCGTGATTCAGAAGCGGCTGCTCGATGTCGGTGTGCGCATCGAAGCCAATCAGGCCGTCGATGCCATTGCCCGCGACCACGTCCTGCTGGCCTGCGTCTTCACCGGCACCACCCGCGCCCTGGCCTGCGGTTCGGTCGTTCTGGTCACCGCCCGAAATCCCCTCGATGAGCTTTATCATGCCCTTGCCGGAGATGGATTTGCGGTGTCGCGCGCCGGCGATTGCTATGGGCCCGGCACCATCGCCGCCGCCGTGCATTCAGGCCGCAGATTCGCCGAGGAATTCGGCGATCCGCCGCGCGACCATCTCGACCTGCCCTTCCGCCGCGAGGTGATTGCCCTGGACCAGTCTTGACTCGTGCCTCATTCCTGCCGAAGGAGTAGGCTAATCTTGCGCGTGTTAATAACGCATTTACCCTATTCGCCCACAATTTTGCCATGAGATCCATGAGATCGAGGACCAATCCGTTGCTGTCGCGCCGCGCCTTCACCTATTCGCTGTCTTGCATGGCCGGCTTCGCTGCCGTGCCCGCCATGGCCCAGGACAACATCCAGACCAGCTCGATTTCCTCGGTGGCGCCCAAGTCCGCGCCCAAGCTTGCCACCCGCACTGAAATCCTCATAGGGCGCAACGAGGTGCCGATGGTCTCGCCGGGCTCGGTGGAGTTCATGGAATCGGCCATTGCCCTCTATGAAGAGTTCGTCGCCGGCGGCGGCTGGCCGAACCTTCCCGCCAAAACCCTCAAGAAGGGGGCCAGGGGCAATGCCGTGCTGGCGCTGCGCCACAGGCTGGTAGCAGAAAACTACCTGCCATTCGAAAGCCTCACCGCTGACAGCGCCGATCAATTCGATGACGAGCTTTTCGAAAGCGTGCGCGCCTTCCAGATCAACCATGGCGTGCTGCCCAGCGGCATCGTGGCCGAGAAGACGCTTGCCGCTCTCAATGTGCCGGCCGAGACCCGCCTTCACATGCTGCGCGAGAACCTGCCCCGGGTCCAGACCTATGCCGAGGGGCTTGGCGATCGCTACATCCTGGTGAACATTCCCGGCACCCAGCTGGAAACCGTGCAATACGGCACGGTTTATTCGCGCCACAATGTCGTGGTCGGCAAGCTTGAGCGCCCTTCGCCTGCCCTTATGAGCAAGGTCAGCGACATCAACTTCAATCCCTACTGGAAGATTCCGGCCTCGATCGTCGAGCGTGACATCGTTCCCCACTACCTCGAGGATCCTTCCTACCTGGCCAGCAATCACATTCGCGTCTTCGACGGCGTCGGCGGGCCAGAGATCGATCCGTCACTGGTCGACTGGTACAACACGCTGCCCGACCGCTATTTCTTCCGCCAGGAGCCTGGCGCGCACAACTCCCTCGGCACGGTGAAGATCAATTTCCCCAACGAGCACATGGTCTACATGCACGACACGCCACATCGCGAGCTCTTCGGCCGCAATGTGCGTTTCGAAAGCTCGGGCTGCGTGCGTATCGACCAGGTTCGCGACGTGGTGAACTGGGTGCTCGACGGCGACGGCGGCATGGACGAGGCCCAGTACGAGATGATCCTCGCCAGCGCCGAGCCCTATGATCTGAAGATCAGCAACGGGCCGGATGTGCGCTTCATGTATCTCACCGCCTGGGCCACGGAAGATGGCCGGATCAATTTCCGCAATGACATTTATGGTCTGGACGGCAGCGGTTTCATCCTCGGCCAGCCGGAGCCGCGCACCTACTGACCGCTACGGCAGGTTGTCCCGCAGGAAGATGTCGATGCGGATCCGTTCCTGGGATTCGATCAACGGCACATTGTCGGCCTTCGACATCAGCACGCGCACGGCGCTCCGTACCTCGTGGCCCGGTTCCTGATTGATCACCGCGTCGATCGTTCCCCGGATCAGCGCCTTGCGATTGGTGTCGCTGAGGTCGTGGGCGATGAGAACGATATCCTTGGCGCGGCCTTTCTCCTCGAGACACGACACGATGCCGCGCGTGCCGCCGCCCACGTTGTAGATGCCGATGAGATCGCGGTGCTCGGCAAGAAGCTGGGCCGTCATCTCCTCGAGCTTGCGCCAGTCGTCGCGCGATTCTCGCACCGGCAGCAGCGCCAGATGCGGATATTCGTGGGTCATCACCTGCTCGAAGCCGAATTGCCGCTCGATATGGTCACGCAGCGCCAGCGAACCGGCGATCAGTCCGACCTTGCCCGTCGCGCCGCGCAGGAACCGTCCCATCAGGCTGCCCGCCGTGCGGCCCGCCGAAGAATTGTCGATGCCGGCATAATGGGCCCGCTTCGAGCCGGGGACATCGGACACCAGCGTCACCACGGTAACGCCGCGCGCGGCCAATGCGTTGATCGACTCGCGCACCGCCGGATGATCGAGCGCCACCACTGCAATGCCATCGAACATGTCGCCGATGGCGTCGAGCGTGGCCGCCAGAAGTTCGCCATCGAAGACGTCGACCCGCTTGACCGAGATCGACACCCGCTCGCCGGTCATCCGCTCGGCCATGATGCGCACTTCCTCGTTGATGCGCTCCCAGAACTCGCCGCTGCGTTCCGGCAGGACGAAGCAGAACCGGTACTCCCGCGACCGGGCCAGCCGTGCCGCGATCCGGTCCGGCTGGTAATTGAGTTCGCGGATCGCGGTTTCCACCTTGTTGACGGTCACGCCACGCACCCCCGGCCGGCGATTGAGCACCCGGTCGACAGTCGCGACGCTCACACCCGCCACGCGGGCTACATCCTGAATGGTGACTTTGGCCATCTAGCTATCCTTGAACCTGATCGGCGGCGAGCGTTCAGGGATAAGGCCTGACCGGAATCTCTGCAACACGAACTGCAGCAGCAGTCCGATCAGCAGCATGCGGATGTAGGACGAGCGGGTTATCCATTCGGGTGGCAGCCGGTTGCTGAAGATCTCGGTGACCGACCACAGGAACCAGATGGCGAGGGCGCCGGCAACCGCACCCCGGTTATTGCCTGAGCCACCGGCCATCAGCATCACCCAGACGAGGAACGTCACCAGCAATGGCTCGGTGGCGGACGGCGACAGGAACTTGAAGTAATGCGCCGACAGCCCTCCGGCAACGCCCATGATCGCCGCGCCGATCACGAAGGTCTGCAGGCGGAACCAGTCAACATCCTTGCCGGCGGCGCGGGCCGAGGCCTCGTTGTCGCGGATGGCGCGCAAGGTCCGGCCCCATGGGCTGTCATGAAGCCTCGCGCTGATCACATAGACGCCGGCCACAATGACCCACACCACGCCCAGGAATACCAGGTCCGATCCCCTGCCCTGAACCAGGTCGCCGAAGGGGCGCGGCACTCCGGCAATGCCCAGACTTCCGTTGGTGAGCCACGACTCGTTCACGATCACCAGCCGCAGGATTTCCGCGATGCCGATGGAGGCCATGGCGAGATAGTCGCTCTTGAGCCGCACGCAGATCTTGGCGACGGCCCATCCGGTGATGGCGGCGGCAACCGCGGCGGCCGCCAGGCCAAAGGGAATGGGGAGACTGAAACCGCCGAGATGCTTGGCCGAGGGCGCCGTCGTGACTATGGCGGAGGCATAGGCGCCCACCGCGAAGAAGCCGGCGATCCCGGCATTGAACAGTCCACCCATGCCCCATTGGATGTTGAGCGCCAGACACAGGATGGCATAGATACCGCCAGCGATCAGTATGCTGACGAGATAGAAGAACAGGCCGGTCAGTTCCATCAGAGCAGCCTCCCCTTGAACAGGCCCTGCGGCCGGAAGATCAACAGCCCCACCATAATGCTGAAGGCGACGGCGGTCTTGTACGAGGGCGAGATCAGGGGGTCGTCGCCGATCCAGTTGAAGGTCGCCAGTTCCTCGGCGATGCCGATGATGAGACCGCCGGCGATGGCCCCCATGGGTTTGCCGATGCCGCCGAGCACCGCGGCCGCGAACATCGGCAGCAGCAGGTTCCAGCCGAGATTGGGATGCATGCTGGTATCCATGCCGGAGAAGACCCCGGCCGTCGCCGCCAATGCCGCACCGATGATCCAGGTCCAGCGCACCACCCGCTCGGTGTCGAGGCCAGCCACCGCGGCAAGTTCCGGCTCGTCCGACACCGCCCGCATGGCCCGGCCCAGCTTCGAGCGCGACAGGAAGAGATGGAGGCCGATGGCGATGGCCGCCGTCAGGACGATGACCTGCGCATGCAGCGTCGCGATGCGGAATGTATCGAACAGCACCAGTGGCGGGCGGACGCCCGGAATGAAGACCTGGTTGCCGGAGCTCCAGAACAATTGCGCCAGCGACCTGAAGATCAGCGCCACGCCGAAGGACGAGATCACCGTGTAGATCGTCGGCAGCTTGCGCAGCGGCTGGTAGAAGAAGCGGTCGACTGCCAGGGCGGCAATGATCGCAAGACCTATGCCGAAGGGCAGCAGCAACAGCGGATGCAACGGAATGAACCAGACGGCGGTGAGCACGCCATAGGCCCCGATCGTCATCAGGTCGCCATGGGCGAAGTGGGCAAAGCGCAGGATGCCGAAGATCATCGAGATGCCGACCGCGCCCAGCGCGTAGATGCTGCCGATGGTCAGGCCCGGCACGAGATAAAGATTGATGAAATCGATCATGCCGCCGCGCCTCCGAGAAATGACCGGCGCACGTCCTCGTTGGCGAGAAGCTCTTGGCCGGGTCCGGACACGAAATTCCGCCCGCTGACCAGCACATGCCCCTGGTCGGCGATGCGCAGCGCCTGCTTGGCGTTCTGCTCGACCATGAGGATAGTGACGCCGGTCTTGCGGATGTCGAGGAGCAGGTCGAAGATCCTTTCGAGATAGGCCGGCGACAGGCCAGCGGTTGGTTCATCGAGGAGCAACAACCTGGGTTCGCTCATCAGCGCCCGGCCGATGGCCACCATCTGTCGCTGGCCGCCAGACAGTTCGCCCGCCGCCTGCCGGAGTTTAGCCTTGAGGTCGGGGAACAGCGACAGGATATTGTCCATCACCGCCGCCTTGTCCTTCGGTGGTGCGGCATAAGTGCCGACATCGAGGTTTTCAGCAACCGTGAGGGTGGGAAACACATTGCGGCTCTGGGGCACGGCTGCAATGCCGATGGGCACGAGTTGCGCGGTCTTCAACCGGGTGATCTCGCGCCCGGCGAATTCGATGCGGCCGCTGGTGATTCTGGTCAGCGCGAAGATCGACTTGAGCAGGGTCGACTTTCCCGCGCCATTGGGGCCGATGATGACGGCGATTTCGTGTTCGGCCACATCCAGCATCACCTCCTCGATGATGGGAACACCGCCATAGCCCGCCGTGAGACCCTTGACCGAAAGGAGCGCGCTCACCCTTGCGCCTCGTATTTGCCGCCGCCGAAATAGGCCTCGATAACACGCTCGTCCTGGCGCACCGATTCGACGCTGCCGCGGGTGAGCAGCTTGCCCTGTGCCATCACCACGACGTCGTCGCACAACTTCGAAACATAGTCGAGATCGTGCTCGATCAGACAGAAGGTGAGCCCGCGTTCGATATTGAGCAGCTTGATCTTGTCTGCGATCTTCGACAGCAGTGTGCGATTGATGCCTGCGCCGATTTCGTCGAGCAGGATGATCCGCGGATCGCGCATCAGGGCGCGGCCCAGTTCGAGCAGCTTTTTCTGCCCGCCCGAGAGATTGCCGGCCTTCTCGCGCGCGACCCGGTCGAGTTCGAGAAAGCTTACGGTTTCCTTCGCCTTGCGGTAGACGGCTTCCTCTTCGGCCTGGAATTGTTCCCGCCGGAAAATCACGTTGAACACGTTCTCGCCCAGCGGTGTGGCCGCCGCCGCCATGAAATTCTCGATCACGGTGAGCCGCCCGAATTCATGGGGGATCTGGAAGGTTCGCGCAAGTCCCCGTCCCGCCCGTTCGTGGGGCTTGAGCCGGGTGATCTCGGACCCGGCCAGCAGGATGCGGCCGGAGGTTACCGGCACATGCCCCGCCACCGCGTTGAACAGGGTCGTCTTGCCGGCGCCATTGGGGCCGATCAGGCCGGTGATGCGGCCGGCGGGAATATCGAAGCTCACGTCATCGACGGCCCGGAGGCCGCCGAAACTGACGCTGACCTTTTCGATGGTGATCATGGCAGGAAACGCCCTCCCCACGCCGGGGAGGGCATCGTCGCCTACTGCATCACCGCAATCTGCTTATACTTGTCGCCATCGACAACGAACTTGCCGATGTAGCCAGTAACATCGCCATTGGCATCGAAGTCATAGGCTCCGCCGGCGCCGTCATAGTCGATGTCCTTGCCCTCCTTGATCAGCGCCTTGGCCTTCGCCCATTCGCCAGGGCCGATCTTTTCGCCAGGTGCCGAGGCGACCTCGCGCAGCGCCGCCGCCATCTTGGCACGGTCGGCACTTCCCGCCTTCTCCACCGCCAGCAAGGTCAGGAAGGTCGCGTCATAGGTCTGGTCGACAAAGGCCTTGTCGGCACCTTCCTTGTATTCGGCATTGAACAGTTCGTGCAGCTTGGCCTGGGCCGGATTGTCGGCGGGCGATGTCGGAGACGAGAAGAACGAGGTGGCGAGCGCCGCGGCGCCCACATCCTTGATCAGCGCCTCGTCGCGCAAGCCATCGGTGCCGATGAAGCGGGTGAAGAGGCCACCTTCGATCGCCTGCTTGACGATCTTGCCGCCCGAGTCGCCGGCATAGGCGACCACCACCAGCGCCTCGCCGCCGGCCTTCGACAGCGTGGCGAGTTCCGAGCGGTAGGAGTCCTTCTTCTCCTCGTGCTTCACTTCGGCCACCACGTCACCGCCCGCGGCCTTGTAGGCTTCGATGAAGGTCTGCCCGATGCCGACGCCGTAATCGTTGTTCACATAGGTCACCGCCACCTTCTTGATGCCCTCGTCGAGCACCATCTTGGCCAGCACCGCGCCCTGATAATTGTCGGACGGCACGATCCGATAGAGCAGGTCGTTATCCTGGACGCCGGTAATCGCCGGCGACGTCGCCGTCGGGGACACCTGCACCACCCCAGCCGGGATGAAGGCGGCCTCCGCGGCGGCGATGGTGGTGCCCGACATCAGCGCGCCCATGACGATCGGCACGTTCTCGACGTTCACCAGCTTGCCGGCCGCGTCGACCGCGCCCTGGGCCGAGCCGGTGGTGTCGCCATAGACGGCGACCGCCATGCCATCGAGCAGCCCACCCTGGTCGTTGACCTGCTTCACCGCCAGATTGGCGGCATTCTGCAGCGGCGGAATGAAGCTGGCGATGGGACCGGTGATGTCCATCAGAATGCCGACCTTGGTATCGGCGGCCAGCGCCAGGGCGCTGGAGCCGAGAAGTGCGGCTGCGGCGATCAGTGTCGTGACTTTTTTCATTGTGGTTCCTCCCTTGGAAATTTTGCCCGATGCTACTTGAGCGCCCCACGGGCTGTCATCAGGAATCGCTCAGATCTTGGCTGTGCGGTGGTGCGGCCGGAACGTGCGCCAGAGCCTCGGTGGAAAATCGGCCCGGAAGCGAGACTTCGAGCAATTCGAGGTCGGCCGAGACATCGCTGTAGCGCGTCGCCATGCCAGGTGGAATGACGAAGGCATCGCCGGGCGACAGTCGGTAAGGGTCCTTGCCTTCGCCCTCGAGTGTCATCTGACCGGCCATGACGAATGTGAACAGGATATCGGCATCGTGTCGCGTCCAGGGCGCAGGCCCGCCGGATGGCCGCGCCACCATCACCGAAGCGACACCCTTGGTATTGGTGTTGATGGTGGTGTCGCGGGCTTCGAAGCCCGGAATGCGGAACGGCTTGAACACGCCGTCCCTGGCCAGGCTGTGCACGAAGCGCTGCCCGTCCCATTCGCGCTCGGGCCGCACCATGTCGTTCGGCAGCGTCATCGCGTGGTCGACCTCGGTGATGTGCTGGGCCGGAACGCCGATCTCGATCACCTCGATGCCATCGGCCGCATGGCACACCTTGTGACGGATCTGCGGCGGCTGGATGAAGCAATCCCCGGCCGTCAGGCGCCGCATCCCGCCCTGATCCTCATAGAGAACATCGACCCAGCCCTTGATGCAGAAGATCAGCTGGAAGCCGACCTTGTGGTAATGCACCATGTCCGGCACCGGTCCGTCGGGCACCCGGATGTGCGAGGCGATCACCGCGCCACCCAGTCGCGAAGGCACCAGGTCGCGGTATTCCATTCCGGCCCGGCCGATGATCCACGGCGCCTGGTCGGCGAGCCGCCGCACCACGAAGGCGTGCTGGGTCGGCGGCAGCACCAGCGGCGGGTTGAGCTGATCGATCTCGATCCGGGTTCCGTTGGGCGCCGTCAGTTCACGCTGGCCGCCGGCGAAGCCCTCGGGGTCATCGGTGAGAATGCGGATCGTGCCCGGCTGCTCAGTGGCGCCCTTCTCGATGCGGATGCGCAACCCATGGCCCGAGAGCACCGCGATCTCCGGATTGTCGGCCGGATAGATCATGTCGAGCCGCATCTTCAGGGTCTTCGTGTAGAAGGGCAGATCATCGCGAAGTTCGCTGGTTGGAAGCCTGATCTCGGCGCGGACGTCAGACATGAATGGCACTCCCCGGTTTCACACCGATACCTTCGCATATTTCGGCTGCTGCCAGATGGCCTCGGCCAGGACCCGCTTCAGCCTCTGCACTGCCTCCCAGCAATCGACATGCCGGATTACCAGCGGCGACACGCCGAAACGGATCGCGTCGGGCTTGCGGAACGACGAGACGACGCCGAGATCGATCAGGGCCTCGACCACCGACCCAGCCCCCGGCGATGAGAACGACACGTTCCCGCCGCGCCGGTTGTGGTCTTCGGGCGAGTTCACCACCACGCCCAGAGGGCCACATTCCTGCTTGAGGGCGCCGATCAGGAAGTCGGTCAGCGACCGGTGCCGCTCCCACAATTCCCTGGGATCGACCTTCGGCCACACGTCCAGCATGGCCGAGGCAAGCTCGTCGGCGCCCACCAGCGGCGTGCCGGTCAGGAATTTCTTGACCCCCGCATGGGGCTCGTAGTCGCGCGCGAAGGCAAAGATGTCGGCGTGGCCCATCCAGCCGGCGAGGGCCGGCCAGATCTCGTCGCCAAGCCCCGGCTTGAGGTAGATGTAGGCTGGGCCGCCCGGACCCGAACACAGATACTTGTAGCCACAGCCAACGGCGAAGTCGGCGCTCGACACGCTGACGTTCACCGGCACCGCGCCGGCGGAATGCGACAGGTCCCACACCGTCAAGGCCCCGGCCTTGTGCGCAGCCTGGGTGACGCGCGCCATGTCCCAGCGCTCGCCCGAACGGTAGTCGACATGGCTGAATGCCGCCACGGCCACATGGTGGTCGAGGGCGGCAACCGCCTCATCCTCACTGTCCACGAAACGGATGCTGATCAGTCCCTCAGAAGCTCTCTCGATCCCCTGCAGCACATGAACGTCAGTGGGGAAATTGCCGTTCTGGGTCAGGATCACCCGGCGGTCGGGACGCAGCGTCAGGGCGTGGCGCACCGCCTTGAACTGGTTGACCGTGGTCGAGTCGCACATCACCACCGTGCCTGGCGCAGCGCCGATCAGGGGCGCGATGCAGTCGCCGAGCAGCGACGGCATCTCCACCCAAGACCGCTGGCTCCAGCCACGGCGGCGCAAGTTCACCCAGTCGTCGAGCAATCCCTGTGCCTTCTGGCGCGCCGCCTTGGGCATCGGTCCCACCGAATTGGCATCCATGAAGATGACGTCTTCGGGGCATTCGAACAGGTCGCGGATACCGGCGAGACCTGGAGACCCATCGAGTGCCTGGGCCGTGGACAGGGAAAATTCTTTCATGCTCAAAACAATACGCCGATTTTCATTTCTTGCAATAGTGAAAGAATTTTGCAAATTTGCAAGACCATTGTAGAGAAGGCCATGGCCAAACACATCAAGCTCGCTGCCGATATCGGCGGCACATTCACCGACATTGTCCTCGAATCCGGCCGCAAGCGATGGAGTGGCAAGGTCCTCACCACCACAGCGGCGCCCGAGCTGGGCGTCATCGAAGGCATCCGCCTGGTGCTGGACCAGTCGGGCCTTGCGGCGCGCGATGTCGGCGTCTTCATCCATGGCACCACGCTGGCCACCAATGCCCTGATCGAGCGCAAGGGAGCGAGAACCGCCTTCCTCACCACCGAGGGGTTCCGCGATATCATCGAGCAAGGTTACGAAAAGCGCTTCGATCACTACGATCTCATGATCGACCGCCCGGAGCCGCTGGTGCCGCGTCCCTTGCGCTTCACGCTCCGCGAGCGGCTTGCGGCCAATGGCGATGTGCTGGTGCCGCTGGATATGGCCGCCCTTGACGAACTGGCCGCGCGACTGATCGCCGAGCAGGTGAAGGCCGTCGCCATCGGCTTCCTCCATGCCTATGCCCATGGCGACCACGAGCGCCAGGTGCGCGATGCCCTCGCCCGCCGCCTGCCCAAGGATGTCACCATCTGCCTGTCGAGCGAAGTGGCGCCCGAGATCCGCGAATACGAGCGCTTCTCCACCACCGTCGCCAACGCCTATGTACGCCCGCTCATGGCCGGCTATCTGCACCGCTTGCGCGACCAGATGAAGGACATGGGGCTCACCGCCCCCTTGTTCCTGATGATGTCCGGCGGCGGCCTGACGACGCTCGAGACAGCCGCCCGCTTTCCCATTCGCCTGGTCGAATCGGGGCCGGCCGGCGGCGCCATCCTGGCCAGCGAGATTGCGGCCGAATGCGGCCTGGGCGAAGTTCTCTCCTTCGACATGGGCGGCACGACGGCCAAGATCTGCCTTTTGACCGATGGCGAGCCCGAGCGTTCGCGCAAGTTCGAGATCGCCCGCGCCTACCGCGACATGAAGGGCTCCGGCATCCCGGTGCGCATTCCGGTGATCGAGATGGTCGAGATCGGGGCCGGCGGCGGCTCCATCGCCAGGGTCGACAAGCTCGCGCGTATCACCGTGGGGCCTGACAGCGCCGGATCGACGCCCGGCCCCGTCTGCTATGGCCGCGGCGGCACCGAGCCCGCCGTCACCGACGCCAACCTCGCCCTCGGCAAGATCGATCCCGCCTATTTCGCCGGCGGCAAGATCGCCCTCGACGAGGCCGGCGCCAGGGAGGCCCTGCAGAAGGCTATCGGCGACCGGCTGGGCCTCAAGGACTTCTGGCCGGCCGCCGGAGTGACCGAGATCGTCGAGGAGAACATGGCCAATGCCGCGCGCGTCCACGCCATCGAGCGCGGCCGCGACATCGGCGCCTGCACCATGATCGCCTTCGGCGGCGGCGCACCGCTCCATGCCTGCCGGCTGGCGGAAAAAGTTGGCGTCTCATCGATCATCATTCCCAAGGGCGCGGGCGTGGGCTCGGCCATCGGCTTCCTGCGCGCCCCCGTCGCCTATGAGATCACCAGGAGTGCGGTTCTCTCGCTGGAGGACTTCGATGCCGCGCGGGTAAACGCGCTGCTCGAGGCCATGACCCGCGATGCCAGGGCGGTGGTCGAACCGGCCCTCGGCGGGGCGAAGGCCGGGGTCCAGATCATCGCCGACTGCCGTTATGTGGGCCAGGGTCACGAAATCCGCGTGAGCGTGCCGCTGCGCAAGCTCGCCAAAAAGGATGGCGCCAAACTCAAGGCCGACTTCGAACGGCTCTACGAGCAGGTCTATGGCCTGCGCATTCCCAACCAGGAGGTGGAGGCCATCACCTGGTCGGTCACCGTCTCGTCCCGGCCGGTCAAGCCGAAACGCGCCGCCCGGGCCACCGCCAAACCGGCGTCCAAGCCGCGCTCCACCCGCACGATCTATGACCCCGCCCTCGGCAAGCAAGTCCCGGCCCCGGTCTACTGGCGCTTCGACATGAAGGACGGCGCCCGCATCAAGGGCCCGGCCATCATTGCCGAGGACGAGACCTCGACCATCGTCGGCGCCAATTTCAGGGCGGCGATCAACAGCCTCGGCTACATCGTTCTGGAGCGCGTGAAATGAGCAAGTCTGCCCTCGATGCCATCCGCACCCAGGTCATGTGGAACCGCCTCATCGCCGTGGTGGAGGAGCAGGCCCAGTCCTTGCTCCGCACCGCCTTCGGCACCATCACCCGCGAGGCCGGCGATCTTTCCGCCGGCGTCTACGACACCGCCGGCAACATGATCGCCCAGGCCATGACCGGAACTCCCGGCCATGTGAACACCATGGCCACCGCCGTGGCCCATTTCTTCAAGCACTTTCCCCAGTCCACCATGAAGCCGGGCGATGTTTACGTCACCAACGATCCCTGGCTCGGCACCGGCCATCTCTTCGACTACGTGGTGATGACCCCGGTGTTCCTGAAGAAGAAGCTTGTCGCCTTCTTCGCCTCCACCTGCCATGTCATCGACGTGGGGGGTGTTGGCATGTCGGCAAAGGCCAATTCCGCCTTCGAGGAGGGAACCCTCATTCCCCACATCCGGATGCGCAAGGAAGGTGTCCTCAACGAGGAACTCCTGTCGATCATCCTGGCCAATTCGCGCAACCCGGTCGAGGTGCGCGGCGATATTCTCTCCTTGATCAGCGCCAATGACACCGGCGCCCGCCGCCTGATCTCGATGATGGAAGAGTTCGGCCTCACCTCCATCGAGCCGCTGGCGAAGCACATCCTCACCCAGTCCGAAAAGGGCGCGCGCGAGGCGATCCGGGCCCTGCCCGAGGGCGAATGGTCCTACGAGATGCCGCTCGATGGTTATGAAGGCCCGATCGTCATCAAGTCGAAGCTCACCATCCGGCGCGGCAAGATCACCATCGATTTCACCGGCTCCTCGCCCGCCTCGATCTACGGTATCAACAGCCCCCGCACCTACACCCACGCCTATTCGGTCTTCGGCCTCAAGGCGGTGATCGCGCCGCACGTGCCCAACAACATCGGCTCGCTCCAGGCCTTCGATCTGGTCACCGAGCCCGGAACCTGTGTCGATCCGATTCGGCCTTCGCCGGTCACTGCCCGCCATGTCATCGGCCAGATGCTGGCCGACTGCACCTTCGGTTGCCTGGCTCAGGCCCTGCCCGGCAAGGTCCAGGCGGAAAGTGCCGGCTCGATCTGGATTCTGGGATTGAACAGCGCCCATGGCCGCGTGCCGGCGAGCGAAACCGCCGACGCCAGGTATTTCGGCGTCATCAACATCGGTCTCGGCGGCATCGGCGGCAGGCCCGGCAAGGATGGCCTCAGCAGCATGGCCTTTCCTTCGGGCGTCGGCACCATTCCGGTCGAGATCACCGAAACCCAGTGCCCGCTCTACTTCAAGCGCAAGGAATTCCTGCCCGATTCCGGCGGCCCGGGCGAATTCCGCGGCGGCCTCTCCCAGGTGATCGAGATCGCCAACCGCGAGACGGCGCCCTTCACCATTTCGGCCGCTACCTTCGACCGCATCCACAATGCCGCCCAGGGCCGCGATGGCGGCAAACCGGGCCGCAAGGGCCTGGCACGCCGGGGCTCAGGTCCAGCCTTGCCGGACAAGGGCATTCACCTGATCCCTACGGGCGACAGCCTGGTGGTGGAGCTTCCCGGCGGCGGCGGTTTCGGCGATCCGAGGAAGCGTGCGCCCGAAGCCATTGCGGCCGACCTGAGGTCCGGACTCGTGACGCCACAGGCCGCCCGTACCGACTACGGCCATGAACCGGCCTGAAGCCGCCCTCGCCATCGGTCCGCGCCTGAAGGCGCTCCGAAAGGAGCGCGACCTGTCGTTGGCTGATCTCGCCCGTGTGACCGGTGCCTCCGAGGCCACCCTGTCGCGGGTCGAGAATGGCCAGACCCTGGTCAGCGCCCATCACCTCTATCAACTCGCCAAGGCCATGGGCGTGGACATCACCGCCTTCTTCGAGGAAGGCCCCAAGCCCATTGCCCATGGCATCCGCTCGGTCAGCCGCAAGGGCGAGGGCCTGGCGCTCTCCACCGCGCGTTACGATGCCCAGGTGCTCTGCACCGACATCGCCAATAAGAAGATGCACCCGGCGATCAACACCGTGACCCTAGGGACACTGGAAGAGGCCGGCGGATTGTCCCAGCACGAGGGCGAGGAATTTCTCCATGTGCTGACGGGCCAGCTCTCCTTCGTCTCGGAATTCTATGAACCCCTGACCCTCGAGCCGGGCGACAGCCTCTATTTCGACAGCAACATGGGCCACGCCTATCTGTCTGCCGACGGCAAGCCGGTCACCATTCTCGTTGTCGCCACCACGGAGCCACCGAAATGACCGCCGGGCAATCGCATGTCGTCTCCATTGTCGTGAGCCGCACGGCCGGCGAGGTCTTCGCCTTCATGGCCGATCCGGGAAAGCTCAACCGCTGGTCCTTCGGCACCTGGGAGACCGACATCGCCGCCGATGGCCTGGTCACCGGCACCAGCATTTTCGATGGCGGCAGGATCCTGGTCCGGATCGACGCAGATTCTGACCGGCTGTCGATCGACTACAAGCTCGGCCAGGATGCAGCCAAACTGGTGCCGCGCATCACCGTCCGCGTGGTGCCGGGTGCCAACCTTGGTCTCGATGGCGGCCACTGCGTGCTCACCTTCATCGCCTGGCGGGCCGCCGCCATGGACGATGACCGCTGGCGCCGCCTCACCGCCTCCCATGAGTTCGAAGCGGTGCTGATCAAGAACCTGCTCGAAAACGGCCGGGCCTGATTAGGCGGAAACGAGCATGACCGCCGTCGCATCGTCGGCCGGCTTGAAGCGCGGATGGGCCAGACAATGGGGGTCGGCGGCTTCGGCTGCCCGCAGCTGAGCCAGAACCTTGTCCACGCCGTCAGGTTCGGCACAGGCCCGTACCAGGTCGTCATCGTCATAGAGACCATAGTGATCGACCGCACGGTAGAATCCGTCGGTGCACAGCAACATCGCCTGGGGCCAGCCGAGGTCGATGACCTCGGCCAGGCGCAAGGCTGCGCGGTCGGCCTCGACAACGCTGTAGCCGCCGGGCTGGTTGCGTTTGCGGCGGCCGGCTGCAATCTGCGGGCGGAAGTCGGCAAGCAGCGTCTTGACGTCATGCTGCCCGGCCGCCCGCCGTTTGGTCGCCTCCCGCGTCAGCCACTGGTCAAAGGCCGTGTTCGGCGAGGCCTTCATCGCCAGGTGATCGCCGGTGCCTTGGCGCACCAGCAGGCAGGAATCGCCCAGCCGCAGCACCTTCCAGCCGTCCGCGTGGCGCTTGGCCAGAAGCAGGCAGGCTGCCGGCGGATCATGGCCGGCGGGAATGTCGAGGTCACGGGTTGCGGCCGTCCAGTCGGCGATCAACCCGTCGACCAGCCGCGCCAGGATTTGGGCAAGGTCAAGGTCCTGTGCGGCCAGCGCCGCCAACCGCTCATGAACCCGCGCCACGAGCCAGGCGGCCTCGCTGCCGGCGGCGATCGCCGGCCGGTCATTGATGCCGGTCACGCCGTCAAGAACCCAGGCCGCCACCAGCCCTTCCGGTCCGGCGATATGGCCCATCCCATCCTCGTTGACCACCCCGCTGCCCTGCGTCACGGCTCCCGCCAGCCGCATGCCTTGCCCCTGCCCGTCACTCATCCGTGGTCCACACTTCCCTGACCGTCAGATCCTCGCCGAGATGCACGAGATTCGCCAGATAGCCCGGCGCGATGCGCCCAAGCTCGCCGCCGCGGCCGAGCAGCGCGGCCGGATTGCGCGTCGCCATACGCAGGGCATCGGCCACGGTCATGCCCAGGTGATTGACGCAATGGCGCACCGCCGCGTCCATGGTGAGATCGGACCCGGCCAGAGTGCCGTCGTCGAGTTCCAGCCGCCCGCCGCGGCGGGTGACGGGCCGGCCCTGCAATTCGAACTGATCGGGGCCACCGGCGGCCGATGGCATGGCGTCGCTGACCAGTATCATGCGATCCTTGCGCTTGGCCGCGATGGCCACCTTCAGCGTCGCGTCGTGAACGTGGAAACCATCGGCAATGATGCTGACAAAGCAGTCGGAGTCTGCGAGCGCGCTTCCCACCATCCCCGGTTCGCGCCCGTTTACCTGGCTCATGGCATTGAACAGGTGGGTGAAGCATGTGGCGCCGGCCGCCAGTGCCGCCTGACATTGGGCATGGCTGGCCTCGGCATGGCCAAGGCTTACGATCACACCCCGTATCGTCAGTGCACGGATTAGTTCCGGTCGGACCCGGTTTGGCGCGAGCGTCAGCAGGACCGTGCCACAGGCGGCGGACGCGATTATGTTCGCATCCTCGTCCGTCAGTTCACGGATGAAACGGGCGGCATGGGCGCCCTTGCGCTCGGAATCGATGAACGGCCCTTCGAAATGGAGGCCGAGAACGCTGGCGAGACCTTCCGCCCTGGCCGCGCGGACCGCGGCCATCGCCTTGGCCATGACGCTCGGTGCGTCGGTTATCACCGTCGGCAGGAGCCCGGTGGTGCCGAAGCGCCGATGGGCCGCGGCAATGCGCCGGACGCCCGCCGCCGTGGGATCCTCGTTCAACAGAACGCCACCCCCGCCATTGATCTGCATGTCGACGAAGCCCGGCGCCAGCAGGCCGCCGCCGAGGTCGCGCCGGGGCATGGCCGGCGACAGGTCGCGGCGATCCATCACAGCCGACACCCGCCCATCGGTAATGACGACGGTATCGCCATCGGCCATCGCCTCGCCGTCGAATATCGTCACGCCGGTCAGCGCATGGGACATGTGACCGCTCCTGCCATCTCGCAAGCCTCCCGCGCACCATCACGCAAGGCGCCTTGCGCCACGCTCTCCAGAGTGTTTCGGCCCGTCACCCCTTGGCCACGGCCGCCGCGTGGCGGGCAAACTCGGGTGTCGCCATCAGCGCCTTGCAGCGCGCGAAGCGATTGACCGCATAGGCCCAGAAGTCGTCCGCCGGATTCTGGTTGGCATGCTGGATGAGGCCCCACAGGGTCCACAGCAGATCGCACATGGCCTTGTAGATGACGATGCGGCCAAGTTCGGCGGGCCTCGGCGTTCCGCCGAAATAGGCCAGGATCATCTCCTCGTCCTGGTCCGCGTCGAACTGGCCTTCGACCGACAGGTCGCCCAGGTCCCACAGGGGATCGTTCATGCCCGAATATTCCCAGTCGACCAGCCACATGCGCTCGCCCACGTCGAGGAAGTTCTCGCACAGCGGATCGCAATGGCAGGCCGCCAGCGGCAGGGGATGGGCGTCGAGGGCGACGCGCACCGCCGCGGCCTCGCTCACCACGTCGTGGTAGCCGTCGGGAAGCGTCATGTCCTTGGTGGCCAGGATCTTCAGATAGTCGTCGATCATGCTGAACAGTTCGAAGCGGAAATTGAACCGCGCCGCCGACTCGTGTAGCTTGCGAAACACCTTGCCCGCCCGGCCCGGCGATCCCTTGATCGCGCGGAAACTCTCCGGCGACATGGTCACCGCGTCATCGATGAGCCGCGTCACCATCACGCCGGTCTTGGGATCAAAATGCAGAACATCGGGGCTCACCCCGGCCTTGGCCGCTTCGCGCGCCGCCTGGGCTTCGTTGGCGCGGTTGATGTATTCCTCTGTGCCTTTGCCTGGAATGCGCAGCACGAAACGGTCGGTTCCCTGTTCCACCCGGAACACCAGATTGGTAAGGCCGCCGAGCCGGGTGATGGCGGCGGGTGCACCGCCAAGCCCGATCGCCTGCAAGACCTCCTGTGCCTGCGAAAGCCCCTGATCGTCCATCCTCACCCCCTCAAGCGTTCCATCTTCGCGTCATAGAGGCAGCGGGGCCCGCGCCGTGCTGCATAGGCCTTGCCGAAGGCTTCGATCGCGAAGTCCCGTTCGCCGGCCACGGCGGCTGGCACATAGCCGAAGGCGATGGTCTTGCCGAGCGTATGGCCAAAGCCCACGCTCGACGTCGAGCCCACCACCTCGCCGCCCGACAGGATGGCCTCGCCGCCGTGGAGCGGCGCGAAGCCCTCGATGGTGAAGGAGCAGAGCTTGCGTGTGACTCCCTCCGCCTTGATCTTCGCCAGCGCCTGGCGCCCGATGAACTCGCCCTTGTCGAGCGCCACGGCAAAGCCGAGCCCCGCCTCGTAGGGATTGTAGTCGGGCGTGATGTCGCCCGACCAGTAGAGATAGCCCTTCTCCATGCGGGCCGAGTCGATGGCCCTATAGCCGGCATTGGCGATGCCATGGCCCTCACCTGCTGCCCAAAGGGTCTCGTAGACATGGGTGGCAAAGTCCTGGGGAATGTAGAGTTCATAGCCCAGCTCGCCCACATAGCCGATCCGCACCGCCAGCGCCCGCGCATGGCCGATGTCGATGCGCCGCACCCCGAGGAAGGGGAAGGCCGCGTTCGACACATCGTCGTCGGTGACCGCCTGCAACACGTCGCGGGCGCGTGGCCCGCAGATGTTGAGCACGGCGAAGCTGTTGGTCACCTCGCGGATTGCGACGGAGGCCGGCAGGTGCTTTGCCACCCATCCTGCATCGCGCACGCCGAAGCCCGATCCCGTCACCATCAGGATGCGGTCGGGTGCTTCATGGATCAGCGTCACGTCGGCTTCGATGCCGCCGCGCACGTTGCACAGCTGGGTATAGACGGCCTTGCCCGGCGCGCCACCCAGGTCATTGGCGGCGATCCGCTGCATCGCGTCCTCCGCTCCAGGACCGGTGATCTCGAATTTCGAGAAAGAAGTCTGGTCGATGAGTGCCACACGCTCGCGGATGGCCCGGTGTTCCGCAGCCACCACATCGAACCAGTTGGGCTTGCCCTCGAAGGATGGCACATCGATTGGCGCAACGCCCTCGGGCGCGAACCAGTTGGGCCGCTCCCATCCCATCTTGGACCCGAAGGCTGCTCCCGAAAGTTTCAGCCGTTCGTGCAGCGGCGAGCGCCGGAGGCCACGGCCGGCGTGGGATTCCTCCCCTGGCCAGTGGATCTTGTAGTAGGCAGCGTAGGCCTCGACGGCCCGCTCCTCCAGATAGCGCGGCTGGGCATGGACCGCCGAGAACCGCCTCACGTCGAACGGCCAGAGGTCCATGCCTGCATCCCCGTGCAGGATGAGGTTGGACATGGCCAATCCCGCCCCGCCCGAGGCAGCGATACCCGCGGTGAAACCGCAGGCGACGTAGAAGTTCTCAAACCCCGGCGCGAGCCCCATGATCGGCTCGCCGTCGGCCGACACCGGAATGGGGCCGTTGATCACCGTCTGGATGCCCACCTCGTTCAGGATTGGCAGACGCTCCGCCGCCGGCAACGCAAAAAGCTCCAGCCGCTCCATGTTGGCGGCAAACAGCTCGCGCCCGAATCCGAAGGGCGGCATGCCCCGATGAAATCCCTTCGACCCCTCTTCCCAGCCACCGATGGCAAAGGAGCCGGTATCGGGCTTCAGGTAGAAATTCTTGTCCGGGTCGCGCAGGGTTGTCAGGCCCGCATCGAAACTGAGTGTCTTTTCAGTCAGGAAATACTGGTGTTCGACCACGCCCGCTGCGAGATCGATTCCCGCCATGCGGCCCACACGCTTGGCCCATAGCCCGGCGCAATTGACCAGCGTATCGCAGGCGATCGTCCCGCCGCTGGTCACGACACCTTGCACCCGGCCATCGGCCACGACGATGTCCTCGACGCACACGCCTTCCTCGATCCGCGCACCATGGGTCCGCGCCGCCTTGGCATAGGCCATGGTCAGCGAATAGGGATCGATATGGCCGTCGCCCGGAATGAAGGCGGCACCCTCGACGCCCGCCGTATCGATGTACGGGAAATGCGCCCTGGCTTCCTCAGCCGACAGGGAGTGGCACTCGACACCGAAACTCTTGGCCTGCCCCATGGAGCGGCGGATTTCGCTCCACCGGTCGGGGCTCGAGGCCAGCCTGAGCGAGCCGACCTTCTTCCACGAAATGGCCTGGCCCGATTCGTCTTCCAGGCGGTCGAACACCGCCACGGAGTTCTGCATCAACCGGGTGAGGTTCTTCTTCGAGCGCAATTGGCCCACCAGGCCGGCCGCATGCCATGTCGATCCGTGGGTGAGTTGTGCCTTCTCCACCAGCAGCACGTCCCGCGCTCCGTCGCGTGCCAGATGATAGGCAATCGCCGTGCCGATGGCGCCGCCACCGATGATCAGGATCTGCACATGCCGGTCGGCGGCGAAGCTCATGACTTCACCCGGGCGTTGCTGGGATCGTAGAGTGGCTCGAGATGGACCTTGGCCTTGACCACCTCCTTGGCCACCACCAGTTCATAATGGCCTGACCGGACAAAGCCGGGATCGACGCCGAGGGCGTAGCGCACATAACCATAGCCGATCGGCTTGCCCACCGTGTAGCCATAGCCGCCGCTGGTCAGGTAGCCGGCGAATTCACCGTCGCGGAGGATCGTCTCGCGGCCGACGAGCACGATGTCCTCGCGCTCGGTGGTGAAGCCCGCCAGCATCTTGGCGAGAGGCATAGATGCGATCTTTTCGGAAGCCTGCCGGCCGATGAAGTCCTGATTCGACTTGAGCTTCACCGCCCAGCCGAGACCCGCATGGAAGGGCGAGTCGTTCGGCGTGATGTCGGAGCCCCAGGCCCGGTAGCCCTTTTCCAGCCGCAGCGATTC
>JAGRLX010000232.1 GCA_020441605.1 Alphaproteobacteria bacterium | reverse complement strand
CCGCAACTGGGTGACGCCCGATGGAAGCAAGGGTCCCACGGGTGAAGGCGGTTTCAAGGCTGAAGCTGGGCGCTATCATCTTTACGTTGCTCTGATCTGCCCATGGGCGTCGCGCACGCTCGTTGTCCGTAGTCTGAAAGGGCTTGGGGACAGCGTTTCCGTATCGATCGTCGAGCCGGCACTCACCGCGCAAGGCTGGCGCTTCGGCAACTATCCAGGCGCAATCCTAGACACCGTCAATGGCGCCGAGTACATGCATGAGCTTTACACCAAGGCCGATCCTGTCTTCACCGGACGCGCCACAGTGCCTGTGCTGTGGGATAAGCAGCATGGCACCATCGTCAACAATGAATCGGCTGACATTGTTCGCATGTTCAATTCCGGTTTCGGGGCATTGGCGAGGAACAGCATCGATCTCTATCCGCTGGATTTGCAAAGCGCCATCGACGCTCTCAATGAAGATCTTTACACAAAGCTGAACAACGGCGTCTATCGTGCCGGATTTGCGACGACACAAGCCGCCTACGAAGAGGCGTTCCACGGCGTCTTCGCCATGCTCGACACGCTAGAAACACGTATGGGCAAGAGCGGACCATACCTGTTCGGCAAACGGCTCACGGAAACTGACATCCGTCTTTTCGTGACGCTTGTGCGTTTCGACGCCGCCTACCACGGCCTATTCAAGACCAATCTCCGGCGCATTGCCGACTATCCTAGGCTCTCGTCATTCATTGATGCAATGTTGGCCGTGCCCGGCTTGCGGGAGACAGTCAACATCGATCACATCAAGTGCGGCTACTATTCCATCAAGGCATTGAACCCCAACGGTGTCGTTCCCATTGGTCCGAAACTATCGTTTGCGGCATAGTTGAGCGTCCAAAGGACTCGATTGCCTAGTAAGCGGCCGGACCAAAGGAGGCGATCAACATTTTCGGTTCAGAAAGCCAATCTATTGCGCGACTCTGCACACGACATGCACTTGTTTACAGCACACGCTGCGCATAGCTCACTAATTATTGGAGCCGAACTGTCTCGCAATTCGCAGGAGACGAGCGAGCTTCCCAGGATGTGTATGTTGTAGAAGTCGCCAGTAGTGTTGAGTCCAGTTGAGACCTAGAAGCCGTCAACATCAGGTAGCTGTGGGCATTCTCAGCTGTGACGCCCCAAGCGAGTATCAATGCGTGTTCGCCAATCGCTTTTCTGAAGGTCGAAATCTTCTTCATGTCGGCAGCTGAGCTTGTAGCGGTGCCGGAGGTGCAAACCGCATCCTTGAAAATAGTTGCGAGGTGGGCCGCCCGCTCGTGAAGTTCTGGCGCAACCTCACGCGGCCTCTTGAAGCAAGTCCCCCCAGTATAGAAGCCAGTCCAGCCAGATTTTAAGTAAGCTTTAGAAATTTCATCCGCTGCATCTTGTTTGGTGTCGGCTATTCGACCGCAAGGGTGGTCGTGACGCAGCGCGGATCGCCGCAGTGCACGACCCGTCCGAGCGGCCTGCGAGATGTGCATCGCGATGACCGCGGGCGCAATCTTCAGTCCGGTTGAAATCACGGCATGGGCCAATGCGCTGCATTTGCAGGCGTTCGTTCCGGCGACAACCAGCGCGAGGGCCCCGCGAATGTGGCGCCGAAGCTGCCCCCGCCAGCGTTTGGTTCAGACCAAGCATGACAGCCAGCACCTTCGGCTGGTTGGCGGCGACGCGATAGAGGTTCGGCACCATGCCGATCTAGGTCGTGATGGCGGTAAAGAGCGCTGCGGCCTCGGGACTGGCGGCAGGGTCGGAGATTTGGGTAATGTGGGCCATCGGATTTGTCGTTTCGTTCCGTGAGGGGCATCAGGCAGTGGCTGGCTCGGTCTCGGGTTTGGAGAGGCCGATTACCTCCATCACGGCGGCACCGTTCAGCCAGTAATAAACGGCGTCGAGCCCGAAGAAGTTGAACATGAGTAGCAGGATCAGGAACAGCACACCGACAGTGAGGTCAACGGCAAGGTGAAACTTTTACGTCAGCACGCGGATGACGCCGAGATGGTGGTCGGTGAACACCTCATCAGGAAGGCGGCCACGCCAACGATGGGCGAGATGGCAAGTGCGAGGGGATGGGAGGCGCCGAGCCCGAGCAGGAACGGCAGGGTGATGAGCGAAAGCGCGGCCGGATAGTCGAGCCAGGCATGGACTGTCTTGGTAACAAAGCGCATGGCGCAGGGTCCTTTCGGTTGGAGGGGGCAAGCGGACGGTCAACGTCGCGACCTCCAAACTAGTGCCCTTGACCTGTACGCTGAATGTCAGATGATACGGAACTTGTCGCAGATCATCCGGAATGACGGCCGAAATATCAGGCTGCTTCGTGTTGCACGGGACCGGACTGCCGGAAGGCCGCTGGCGAAATGCCGATTTCCTTCTTGAAGACACGGCTGAAAGCCGACTCCGATGCGTAGCCCGAGATCTCCGCCGCCTCTGCAACCGACAGGCCACGTGCCGACAGAGCTTCGCGCGCGATCTGCATACGCCAGGACGTGGCATAGGCCATCGGTGTCACACCCAGCCGTTCCGAGAAGCGTTCGGCGAATCCTGTGCGCGAGAGCCCCGCTTCGCGCGCGAGGCTCGCCACCGTCCAGTCTGCTGTCGGCGCTCGATGAAACGCAGTCAGCGCACGCGCGAGGTGGGGGTCCGCAAACCCCGCCACGCCGCAGTCGGTCTGGGTCGCCTGCTCGATGTGGGCACGGATCGCCTGAGCGAAGATCGCTTCCGACATCTTCAGTGCGATCAGATCGCCGCCGAGCCTGGCCCCGCCGGCTTCGGCTCCTATGACCTTCAACGTCGCCTCCAGCCAAAGCCCGGCGCCTTCGCCGTAGCCGCGCAGAAGGATGAAAGGAGGGAGCCGGTCGAAGAGGATATGCCGCGATCCCTCCGCCAGTGCAAAGTGGCCGCAAATCAGCTGAGTGTCACGCGGGCTTTCGTCACCTCCCCAGACAAGCGTTCCATGCCCCGGAAACCCCGAGCGGGAGAGCACGTCATCCAGCGGCAACGCCTCGTCGGGGCCGGTGTGGCGGCAGGAGAGGACATGAGCGGTGCCGTGTGGAATCACGATCAGGTCGCCCTGTGCAAGATGGATGGGCGCCTTTACACCCTCGACCCGCACAAGTGCCTCTCCCCGGTGGGCGAAGTGGAAGCGCGCCACGTTGCGAAAGGCAGGCACGCGCACCCCCCAAGGCTCGGTGAAACTGGTGCGGAAGTAGAGTGTGCCACGGAGCGAAAGGCGGGTGAGGATGTCACTGAGCAGGTCCAACATGCCGTCATCCTGCGATAGATTTCATTGTTCGTCCAGATAGCTGGACGATTTGACATGAAATGCGTACCTGTGAGCATTAACAGGCCGCAGAATTTGAAGTTTATGACACTGGCATTCGAAGTGGCGGCAGTCAAGGCCGGTCGGCCTGACACCGTACTCGAAAGCAGAACTGGCCCAGGATGGCCACCAAACCCTGTCGAAAGGAAAAATACCGATGTCTCGCATGATCACTTTCACCGCCGCCGCGCTGACGGCGCTTCTTGCCGTCGGCCCCGCCATGGCCGCTGACGAGGCCAAC
Source organism: Alphaproteobacteria bacterium (assembly GCA_020441605.1). The sequence continues at coordinate 2,255 of JAGRLX010000232.1, read as the reverse complement.
GTCGCACCCGGCCTCACCTATGGTGGTGCGCCGCTGGGACTGCACGGCGCTGACCCGGTTTCGCTGTTGGACCAGGGCACCAATGCCGAGGGCAATGCCAGCTATGCGGCTGCGTATGACGGCGTCGCCTATTACTTTGCCTCTGAACAGAATCTCAAGGCGTTCGAGGCGAACCCGGCGCGCTACGCGCCACAGTATGGCGGTTTCTGCGCCTTCGGAGTTTCGGTTGGCAAGAAGTTCGATGGCGACCCGAGCTTTGCCGCGGTGTTGAACGACAAGCTCTATGTCTTCCTTAACGAGGCTGTCTATAAGGCCTATCTCAAGGACCAGGTTGGCACGATCGACAAGGCCGAAGGCAACTGGACAAAGATCGAGCATACCGCGGCGACGGCTCTCTGACATCTTCGCAGCACGGAACCGGCCCGCGCGACGTTCTGCGCGGGCCGTTCTGGCCACCTGCCGAAGGAGATCCCCATGACTGTCTCCATCACTCTTATCAGCCACGCGCTTTGCCCGTATGTGCAGCGCATCGCCATCGCGCTTGCGGAGAAAGCCATCGCGCGTGACCGCGTCACCGTCGATCTGGCCAACAAACCCGGCTGGTTTCTGGCGCTCTCGCCGCTCGGGCGGACGCCGGTCCTCCTGGTCGGCGAGGTCGCACTATTCGAGTCTGCCGCCATCCTCGAATATCTTGAAGATACGCAGCCCAAGCCGCTGCACCCGGGAGATCCGGTTGAACGCGCTCGCCATCGCGCCTGGATCGGGTTCGCCTCGGAATGCCTGACCGACATCGCTGGCTTCTACGCGGCCGCCGATACCGGGGCGCTGAAAGGGAGAGCCGCTTCACTGCATGCCCGCCTTCGGATTCTCGAGTCTCAACTCGGCGATGGTCCGTGGTTCGGCGGCGGTGCATTCGGCCTGGTTGATGCGGCTTATGCTCCTGTGTTTCGATACTTCGACACCTTCGACCGGATCGGAGATTTCGGAGTGTTCGACGGGCTGACTCGGGTCTGCGCCTGGCGCATCAACCTGGCGGCTCGGCCGTCGGTGCTAAACGCGGTTGCTCCGGATTATCATGACGAGCTAACTGCCTTCCTAATCCGGCGAGGTGGGGTGCTGTCACACATGATCGGCCACCCCGCACAAGCTTTGGCCGCATCTTTCTAAGCTCTCGGGAACAAATGGACCAGTGGATGGAAGAACTTTCGGCCGAAATGGCGCCGCCGGGGAGCACTGCGGTGATCACCTTTGTCCGCTTGACCGAGGTGCCGCCTGACATGCTGGTTGCGCATATGTCCGATCCCCGGATGGCCGAACACATGCCACTGCTGACCCAGCCATGGGATCATGTTGTCGCGGAACAGTTCGTGTCGGCAAAGGAAGCCTGCTGGCAGCGCGACGGGTTGGGGCATTGGGCGATACTGGCCGATGGGCTGTATGTCGGCTGGGGCGGGTTCCAGAAAGAAGGCAAAGAGTGGGACTTCGGCCTCGTGCTGCGCGCCGATGCCTTTGGCCTTGGCGCGACGATCACGCGTAAGGCGATGTCGTTCGCGCAAGCTGATCCGCGCATTGCCTGCGTAACCTTTCTGCTGCCGCCCTCGCGCCGGAAGCTCGGTGCACTCGCGCGCATAGGTGCCCGCTACGACGGAGATGTCGAATACGCCGGATCGATGTTCCGGAAATACCACCTCGATATGGCAAAACGGGAGCTTGGCGGCTGACATCGTCGGAGCCTGCCCCTCACAGCACGGCGGAGCTTGATGGAGAGTGAGTCAGACTGCTCATTCAAAACAGCTGATTAAAGGGAGAGAACGTTAGATCCCGGTCTCATCCCCTCCACCAGTTCCTCCCGGTTGAAAATTCTCTGCTCGGTTGGTGGCGCCCAAGACCCCCAATAGTTGCAGGGTTGGGCGCAATACCTCTGCACTTCTAGTCCGAGCCGGGACCCCGAAATCCGTTCTCTCTCTGCCAAATTCTCCAAAGCTCTGGACTGTGCAATTCTAGTACGGAGTTTGCAAGTGTCTGATTTGACTAGGGGTTCTTACCATCAATGGCGACGTGGTGCGAATGTCGCTGCTGGTGCCCGCTTCGCTGGCAAGACTTCCTGAACCGTATGCCATTGTTTGGCTGTTCTCCCAACTGTAAGGAGGCAATATCCCAGCCCCGCTGCACAAAAAACACGAGGCTAGGGCGGACTGGAACCCTCTGCCTGAAAGTGGCACGGCTTCACCACCGTCAAGGCATGCCACACCAAA